>JAAELL010000433.1 GCA_024226735.1 bacterium
ATTTTGGTCGGTGCGTACGCGTTCGCTGCAAGGCGCAGCGACGACGCGACTTCGCTGCAAGTCTCGGAGGAGGCGCAACGCAGCAGCGGGCGGGTACGGGCCGACCAAAATGCCGCACAAGAGTGAATCACACCACTAGCCGAACAAGCCGGTGACGAACGTGATCGTCGCGGCCCCGGCCGCCTCCGCGGTCGCCGCGATCGACGTGACCGCCTCCACGGGGGCGCTGTTCGAGACGCGGTCGAGCACGTCGCTCAGGACACCGGCGGCGTCGTCGATCACGACCTCCGTCGCGTTGCGGCCGCTCTCGACCAACATGGCCACGTCGCCTGCGACGTTCTGAGCCTCGACGACGATGTCGGTCGCGAACTGGCTCGGCGCGGTCAAGAGCGCTTCGAGCGCATCGTCGAGCTGCGCTACTTCGCGGAGCTCACGCTGCCGGAGGTGGCGCGCGTGCTGGGCGTCGGCCGGACCGCCGCCGTGAAGGAGTGGTCGCAGGCGCGGGCGTGGCTGGCGATGTTCCTGGAGGTGGGTTAGGAACGTCAGCCGACCTCGCCGCCGGCCTTCCGTTCTGCGACACTGCTTCGATGATGAACCTCCTCCTCTGCTCCGCCGCCGTCAGCCTCTCCATGGCGACCTTCTCGGGCGAGTTGACCACGAACGGTAACTTCGAGGTCGGCGATACGAGCTCCTGGCAGTCTTTCCCGACACCGAACTCCACCTTCACCGTCACGCCGGACTCGAACAGCGGGAGCTTCGCCGGCGAGGTGTCCAACACCGACCAGGCCGCCGCGGCGGTCGTCAAGCAGGCGAATCTCGGCATGGGAGCGGTGAGCCCTGGCGACACGATCCAGATCTCCTTTGCGGCAAAGGGGAGCTTCGCGGCCGGCGGAGTCGCCTTCGCCGAGTTCTTCTCGGAGATCGATGGCGGCGGAACGTCTTCCGCCGAGATCCTGGGCGGAGGTCCGCTAAACCTGACCGGCAGCTGGCAGACCTTCACCTTCACGGCGGTCGCGGGTCCCGACGTGAGCGGAGGGGTGACCCTGCAGTTCGCGGCCGTCACTGGCGCCAACATCGGGAGCTCCGCCGTTCTGCTGATCGACGACGCATCGGTCTCGATCACGGGCGTCGGCGCGAGCTACTGCGACCCGGCCATCCCCAACAGCACCGGCCAACCCGCAGTCACCTGCGTCACCGGCTCGCAGACCGCGGCGAGCAACGACATCCGCCTCCTCGCATCCTCGCTCCCGGCGAATCAGTTCGGCTACTTCCTCGCTGGCCAGACCCAGGGCATGTTCATGCCGCCCGGCTCGCAAGGGATCATCTGCCTCTCCGGGAACATCGGCCGCTTCAACGCGCAGTCGCAGATCATCCAGGGGCCGACGGGCTCCCTCCAGGTCGACCTCACCTCGATTCCGGTCAACCCTCCCACCGCCGTTCAGCCCGGCGACACCTGGAACTTCCAGTGCTGGTACCGAGACAGCAACCCTGGCACGACGAGCAACTTCACGAACGCGGTGTCCGTGGTGTTCCAGTGACGTGCTCCTGGCCTTCGTTGCAGCGAATCGCGCGACCCGCTAGTGGTGTGATGCAGACAGTTGCGGTCTTATCCCGAGTTCGCGTGTGCGTGCCACAAGGCGCGGCGACGACGCAACTTCGCTGCCAATACGGTGATACTGGGATTGGTCGCAGGAGCCGCAATGCCGTGGCGCGTGCATGCGGGCCGGGAATACGACTGCGAATGTCTGCATCACACCACTAGTTGTTGGTGGGTCGTCGCCAATCAGCGGGCCGCGATCTCGGCGTCCACGCCAGTCAGGACCAAGCCACTCCAGTAGTACGGGTGAGCTTGCTCGGGGGCCGTGCTCTGCCAGAAGACAGAAGCCAGGGCGCCGCCCGCGTCGTACGACCTCATCAACATGGCCGTACCGATCTCGACTGCGTCCGCGGCCCTGCCGGCATCGACGAGCCACCGCAACGGTACGCAAGTGGTTGGATGAAGCGACCCGTCGGCGAGGCTCGGCAGGAGCTGCTCGCACATCTTGTTCGACTCTTCTTCCTTCCCGAGCTCGCGCAAGCATTCGATCCGCAGCGCGACGGCTCTTCCAGGCAGGTCCCGCGTGAATCGCGGAAGAGTTCGCCTGGACCACTCCCGATCCGGATCGAAAGCCCGGAGGTGTTCCAGTGGCAGCCGTGCTCGTCGACGAGGTGGCGTGGGACGGCTACGACACCTTCTACGACGAGCTCCGGGAGCTTCAGGTCAAGTTGCGCCGGTACGTCACGATCCTGGGCGCGATTGCCGGCGCAGTCGAGTCGCCCGACGTGGAGTCAAGGACCGATGACGACCAACTATGACCTCCGCTGACGTGCCTTCTCGCCGAAAGCTACAATCGTGTCCGTGCGGTCCATCATCCCCCAACCGACTCTGCGCATCGTCGTCGCCATTGCCGCCACGGAGACTTACCCGCGTGACACGGGGAAGTACGTTGCCAAAGCGTTCGGGCTGGAACTGGAGGGCGGTGCCTACCTAGCCGACATCACGCCGAACGATCAGATTGACTTCCGGTCCTATGCGGACGGACCACCCCCTGCGCTTGACCTCGACGGTGCCTGGCACACGCTCGTGGTAGCGCTCGTTGACCGCGATGTCTCCGATGCGTGGCTGGCCTGGTTCGATGGGGTCGTTCCACAGGCCCAGGAGTCCGGCGGGCGCCACAAGGTCATCGCATTCGCAACGGACGAGACGACCCAAGACAGGCTCGTAGAGCGAGGCAGCAAGCTCGCGAAGGTACAGCTGAACCTCGCCTCCAAGTTTGGCGAAAAGGCGCTTCGACCCGCCATTCTCGGGCTCATCGTGATCAACGAGGGGCGCAGGCTCGTCGCAGAGGCCTGTGACCCCAGGTTCGGGACGCACCTGAAGCTCTTCATCAGTCACGCGAAGACGGACGGGCTTCCGCTCGCACTCGCGATCAAGAACCAGATCCCGATGATCCCACGCCTCGGTAAGTTCTACGACGACTCGGAACTCTTGATCAGCGGAGACTGGTCCGAGGACCTCGAGCGCAACGTAGCGCAATCGACCGTAGTCATCGTGCGAACCGACCAGTTCGACGGCCGCCCCGCCTGCCGTGACGAAGCCTTGTGGGCGAGTCACTACGCGTGCCCGGTCTTGGTCGTCGACGCTCGACAGTCGCTGCTCATCGAGGAATCTGACTTGGGGATCGGTGACGTACCCACGGTCAAGCTCCCCGACGGAAACGTATACCGCGCACTCCATGCCGCGCTTTGGGTCGGGCTGCGTGGATTGTGCGTAGCGCGTGCCGTACGCTATCTTGAGCAAGCCGACGCCTTCGCGGGGGTTCCCGTGCGCGTCCTCCATCGCTCGCCGACGTTCGGTGCGATCCGTCGCCTGTGCGACAAACTCGCCACAGATGGCGGGAGAGACTCCGACGCGATCCTTGTCCACCCCAGCCCCGACCTCGACGGACAGGCGGGTGAACCGTTCCGCGTATTCGCCAAGCACCATCTCTCCGGCGTTCGGTTGGTAACAGTGGATCGCCTCCTCGCGGAGGCGGGGCTAGCATGACCGACAAGGGGCGCATCAACGGCAAGACGCTGCACGGTGCCATCGTCGGAATCTCGATCTCTGCGGACGCGGAGACGGCGTGCATGGGGTTCGGCGAAGTGCAAGTCACCAACACCGTTCGCCGCGTCAGCGACGCGGTGCTCGGCATGGGAGGCAGACTCGTCTTTGGGCATGACTGGCGACCCGGCGGAGTGATGGAAGGAGTGCTCAACATCGCGCTCCAGCGGCGCGGGGTCGGCGATGAGAAGGAGCCCGCTGTCCACAACCTCGTGCCTTGGCCAGACCGACCTGCATTGAGCCAGAGCGAGCGTCTCCACCTGCGCCGACACTTATGTGTCGAAGAGGCGGGCCTCCCCGACCGGCTGTTGGCCTTCGCAGACCCGCCACCATCCCCCGACTCTGACGAAGGCCGCTACCTGCGTGCCCGCGGTCTGACGCACCTGCGGAAGCGCTTGACCCAACTCGCCACCGCACGCTTGTGCATGGGCGGCCGCCATTCCGGATCGAGCGGCTGCTATCCGGGAATCCTCGAGGAAGCGCTGCTCGCGCTTGTCTCGGGCCAGCCACTCTACGTCACGAGCCTCTTCGGCGGGACCTCAGCACGCATCGTGCAGGCCATCGAGGTCGAGCCAGGCCCGTGCCCGCCGGACTTCGCACCAACGCGCGACGACGTGCGCGCGTCGATGCGGAAGCTGCGTCCGGAGAGGGAGCCCGATCATCCCGAAGTCGATGTCGACGCCAAAGCTGTGTGGCGGGCGTTCAACGGAACGACGGTGGCCGACCTCAGCGGGGTCGATGGGAACGGGCTGGATGAGCAGGAGAATCGTGCCTTGTTTCACGCTCAGTCGATCCAGGCTGCTGTCCACCTCGTCCTTCGAGGACTTGTTCGGCTGCAAGGTCGGCCGTGAGGACCGGCACTTGGCTACGCCAAGCCTTCCCGGCGGCCGTCCCTCCAGCACTGGCCTGCACTACAGCCGCTCCCCGTGACGATCTCGCAGGCGCCCCCCCCATCACTCCCGCCAGGCAAGCGTCCAGCCCCAATTCAACGGCGATCGTGACGCGGTCCAGCCCAACTGCTACTCGCTGGGGCTCGGCTTGACACACGCCTGACAGCTCGGAGCGTCCGCTACGTACCGCAGGGTGTTCACCATCGAAGAGCTGCACCCACTAAAGGTGCAGGCGCTGCGCACGCAGCTCGCGGACGGGCGCAGCGTCTCGACCGACGAGCTCGTGCCGCTCGTCTACGACGACATGCGCCGCCTCGCTGGCAGCTTCTTCCAGCGCGAGGGCTCGGGGCGGACCCTGCAGCCGACGGCCCTCGTGCACGAGGCCTTTCTACGTCTGGCCGACCAGGACGTGGACGCGTGGCAGAACCGTGCCCAGTTCCTTTCGGTGGCCGCGACGACGATGCGACGCGTGCTCGTCGACGCCGCCCGATCGCGAGGTCGCGAGAAGCGCGGCGGTCACGTCGCACGCGTCACGCTGCTCGACGATCAACCCGGTGGAGCGCCGATCGAAGTCGACCCCCTCGACCTGGACGCGGCGCTGGAGAAGCTGGCCGAAGTCAAAAAGCGCTTCGAACGCATCGTCGAGCTGGGCTACTTCGCGGGACTCACGCTGCCGGAGGTGGCGCGAGTGCTGGGCGTCGCGCGCACGGTCGTCGTGAAGGAGTGGTCGCAGGCGCGGTCGTGGCTGGCGGTTTACCTCGAGGCGAGGTAGCCGCGAACGTTCGGGACGATTCGATGGTCATTACTGCCGCTCAGCTTCGATCGTTCCGACCCGGGTCGACGCCCGCGCGCCGGTGGATCAGCTGCAGCAACTCGAGCCAGCGGCGATCCTCCGGGCCGAACGTGAACTCGGGGGCGACGCTCTCGCCGTCGGCGTCGCCGTAGCTCTCGGTGATCGCCTGCACCGTCAGCTGAAAGAGCTCTCGTTCGTTCCAACCCTCGACGTCGAAGGTCACGAAGTCGGCATCGAACGATGGGTCGAACTGTGCTCCGCTCGTGCGGAGCGCGAGTTCCAGGTTGCGGAGCACAGGATTGACGATCGACGTCACCGGCGTCCCGGCGAACTCCTTGCGTGCCATCTGTTCGGCAGCGATGTCGTCCTCCTCCTCGCGCTGGGTTTGACGGCGCTGCGTCCAGTCGCGCAGCTTGTCCCCCGCCAGCTTGAGGCCCTCGCGCGAAGCGATCGCTCCGAGCGAGGGAAAGATCGCCTTTGCGGCGATGCCGACCCCGAGCACCGGGTTGGCGATCGCGACAGCGCCGCCGATGAGGAGAATGCCGCCGGTGACCTTGCGCTCGTGGCGGTCGATCTCATCGGCCACGAACTCGAGGCGGTCCGCGAGACTCGGGCCGCCGGGGGCGGGGGCGGTCGCAGCGGCAGAGGACTCCGCCTGACGGGCGGCGATCACCAGGTCGACGAGAGCGGTCTCGCTGCCCTCACCGGGTAGATGGAAGACGCGCAGGCGCGGCAGATCGTTGACGGTCGCCGTGCCAGGCGGAAGCCGACGGGCCGAGTAGAGCGCGTAGCCGGCCTCGGTGAACGGCGAGGGAATCAGGAAGTAGTGGGTCTCGTCGCGGTCGACGTCGTCGTGCTGTGCCGAGGCGGCGACGGACGCCAGAAAGGGGAGCCTGCCGATCGAGTCGCGCACGGCCATGGTGCCCTTCTCGAGCTGGGTCCGGACGTAATCCCAGGTGTCCCGGACCGTCTCCTCGACGACGTTCTTCTCTTCGTTCTTCGCGGGCTCCATGAGCCTCGAGCATACCGCCTGGCAAGCGCGCGTACCTCAGGGCCCTCCCGGCCCTCTTCATCATCTGGAATCCAGCAGCGACGCAATGCGCGGCAACTGCTGTTCGTCCACGCGGCAGACCCGCCACTCGGGAAGCACCTCCGCGCCCAGGCCCTTGTAGAACTCGATCGCCTCCGCATTCCAATCGAGCACGATCCATTCCAGTCGCGCGCACCGATTCCGAACGGCGATGTCCGCGAGGTATGCCATCAGTCCCTTGCCGATCCCCTTGCCGCGAAACGCCGGGTCGATGAACAGATCGTCGAGCCAGAGCGCGCGGCTGCCCTTCATGCTCGCGAACGAAAAGAAGTAGATCACGTAGCCGACCGGCTCGCTGCCGGCGAATGCCAGGAGCGAGTATGCCGCCGGTGGGTCGCCGAACAGAGCACCGCGAAGGGCCTCCTCGGTCGCGGATACCTGAAGCTTCTCGAACGCCCCCATCGACCGAATGAACGTCAAGAGCAACCCGACGTCGGTGGGCATCGCGGTGCGAACTTCGACGTCCAGGTCGTTCACTCTGAGCAGCATCGGCGCAATGTAGCGCTGGCGAACTGATCACCAATGGTGACTTCGAGCTCGGCGCTACGAGCTCCTGGCAGTCGATCCCGGTGCCGACCTCGACGTTCAACAGCACGACGGACTCGAACGGCGGGAGTTTCGCCGCCGAGCTGGTCAACACCGACCAGGCCGCCGCGTATCCGCAGGCCTCAGTCGAACTGGATCGAAACGGCGTCCGTGAAGTTGCTCGTGTTCGGCACGTCGCGGAACCAGGCCTGGAAGTTCCACGTGTCGCCCGGCTGGATCGCGATCGATCCCGGCGCCGCGGCGATGGGCACGGCGGTCAGGTCGATGAAGGCCGCGAACGTCCCCGCGGGACCGGAGTTCATCACCATGTCGTCGTAGCGGCCAAGCAGCGCACCCCCGCCCAGGCAGAAGTTGCCTTGGCTGCCAGCGGGGTTCGCGATGAAGCCCTGCGTCGGGCTCGAGAGGAAGTACCCGAACTGGTTCTGCGGGAGGTCCACAGCCGCCAGCCGTATGTCGTTGTCGCTCACGAGCGTGCTGCCGGTGGCCAGCAGGACAGCGGCGACGCCGGTCGAGTTCAAGTTCGCTGGAGTGCAGTAGCGGGCGCCGGCGACCTGGCGGATGCTGATTCCATCGATGGAGACGTATCCACTGGACAGTTGGTCGGCGACCTCGAACTCGATCAGCATGGTCTCGCTCGCGGCCACGAAGGTCACGGACTCCGACGTCCAGGCCGGTCCCGGCGCCACGAAAGTCCCGGCGCCTACGACCTGAGAATCGACGCGCACTTGAATGGCGTTCTGGCCCGGGCCGAATACCGTACAGAGGACCTCCAAGCCGAAGTTTCCTTGATACCAGGAGATCTCGTACTCCGCGCTGACCTCGAACCCACCGACCGTTTGTCCGAACCTCTCGATGGGAAGCGTCGTGCCCAGCCCGACCCAGGTGCCACCGTCCGGGGAAGCGCCACTGGGCGGAACGCAGAAGTTCGTGGCCGATGGGACGCCGACGTTGTTGTTCTCATCCATCGTGTCGGGCGATCCAGACGAGACGCTCCAACCGGGCGGCACGCCGTTGTTCACGATGGGGCCCGTCAAGGATCCATTGACGATGACGGGATCGGATCGGGAATAGGGCATGCCGGAAGACAGGGCAGCCAACGCGACCGCGCCATACATCGTCGAGGCGACGCTCCTGGTCGATACAAAAGAACGGGTCATGAATAGCATCGGTCGTCCTCCTTGGCCTCGAGCTGCCACTTGCGTCCGTGGAGCCTCGAGACCGGCTTCGGGTGAATCCTCGAAGGGCTCTCGGAGCGGCGGCCGGCGATCTCTGGCGTGATTCGGACAAGTTTGCGGGGGCCTGACCGCCTCCCTGGTCCAAGCGGGCCGAGCCGGAGAACGTCGCGACCCGGCCTCGCAACGACGGAGCGCTCTCCGATCGCGAGCGCGAGGTGGCGCGCCAGGTGCTTCTCGGGCGGTGCGTGGACGATGGGGATCGATAGGTCGCAGAGAATCTGTGATTCGCAACGTCCGATCCGGAGCGGCGGGCGACCCTGTGTCGAACATGCCCGGTCCGACCCCCGACCTCTCCGACGCCGGCCTCGCCGAGCACGCTGAATTCCTGTGCGCCCTCGCGCGGAGCCTCGTTCGAGACGAGCACCGCGCCGAGGATCTCGCTCAAGACGCGCTCGTGGCCGGAGTTCTGCGGCGCCCGCCGGAAGCGGTCGACCTGCGGTCGTGGTCCGCGCGTGTGCTACGCAACCTCTCGATCACCGCTCACCGAGCAGCGGTCCGGCGGGCCTACCACGAGCGTGCCGCCACGGGCTGCGCAGACGCCCCTTCGCAGGAGAGCGTCCGCGATCGCCTCGAGGTGCAGCGCATGCTGGCCGAGGCCGTCGAGGAGCTGCGCGAGCCCCAGCGGACGACGATCTACTTGCGGTTCTACGAGGGGTTGCCGCCACGCGCGATCGCGGTCCGGATGGGCGTGCTGGTCAGCACGGTCAAGACGCGGCTGCAGCGGGGGCTCGAGCTGCTCCGAGCGCGGCTCGACGCCACGAGCGGCGGCGATCGCTCGGCCTGGTGCGCGGCGCTCGTCGCGCTCGGCGCCTCGCGCCCCAGTGCCCCACCTGTCGCTGCCGCGGCGGGCTCGGCCTTTACCGGAGCAATCCTCATGAAGACGAAGTGGATCCTGGTCGCCGCCGTGGCGCTGTCGACGCTCGCCTGGGTTCAAGTCCGCATGCAGTCGGACGACGAGTCGCCCCTGGCCGCGGTCGCGCCCGAGGACGGTGCGCCCACGCGGGCCGCCGTGCAGGAGCCGGTCGGCCTGACGCCTTCCCATGCGAGCCCCATCACGACGAGCGACCGCGCGCCGGCCAAGCCGAGCAAGGACGGGCCGCCCTCGCCTGGGTGACGAGGGGCGGACCGCCCTCCTCGTGCCGGGCGCGTACGTCGTCCGGTTGAGCGCTCCCGGCTTTCGGACGGTCGAACGGGCGCTGACGGTTCAGGCGCTCGAAGCCGTTCGGCTCGACGTAGAGCTCGATCGCCTGTGACGGTGACCCCGTGGGGTCGTGCCGCAGACTTCCTCGACATTCATCGTGACCGATTCGCACGCAGTGGGCCCTGTGCGTAGGCGTTCCCGTTCCCCGTCGAATGCCGTCCCCAACGAGCCTCACTCCAGGCCCCGCACCCGCGGTCGCGGACCTCGCGCCGAGACTGGACTGTTCCTCGTCGATCGGATCACGTGCGGGTTCCAGGAAGCGGCGCACGACGCCGTTCGCAAGCTCGGGTATACGGCCTTCGACGCCGTCGCGCAGACCTACCTGACGACTGGCGGAAGCATCCGCGCGATCGTGGGCTGCATCCTGAAGCCGAACAACGTGACGCTACACGCTCGTCGTCATGACCGAGTTTGGACGACGCGTGGCCGAGAACGGCAGCGCCGGCTGCGACCACGGCCGTGGCACGAGCATGCTGTGCATGGGCGAGCACGTCGACGGCGGCCGCGTCCTGGCGCAGTGGCCGGGCCTCGCGCCAGGACAGCCCTACAACGGCGAGGATCTCGAGATCACGATCGACTACCGCGACGTCCTCGCCGAGATCGTTCAGGAGCGCCTCGGCAACCCGAACCTCGACGTCGTGTTCCCCTGATACACGCCGATGTTCCGGGGCGTGACGAGCTGAGGCGAAAACCGTTGAGGCGGCGCGCCAGGCGCTGTTAGCGTGCGTTGTGCTCAACGCCACCCTACTGCTCCTCGTGCCGGTGCCCGCCCAGCTTGGGCTCCCGCCGCGTCCGCCTGATGCGATGGAAGGCAGCGCGCTCGTCGAGCGCGTCGCCGAGCTGGACCTGGAACAGCGCGAACGCGCCGTCGTCGCCGAGGTGCTGCGCGGCAACGTGCCGGATTCCTGGCGGAGGTTCGCCGACGTGCGGGTGACGCGCACCGTGGGCGGCCGCGAGCGCGAACTGGTCTACCGCGTCGCGGCGGACTACCTGACAGTCGGCTCGGACGCCGATGGCATGCGGTCTCCGCTCTCACCCACCGCGGCTCAGGAGCTCGCCGATGCGCTCGACTGCGTGCTCCCGACGCCCGCCATGGTCGACGAGGTGCATGCCAGTGCGCGCGTCCAGCTCGTACCGGAGCCGATTCCACCCAGCGCGAGTATGACCACCGTCGCGGTGTTCGCACGCCACGACAGACTCGTGGATCGGCAGCTCGCGGGACAGCCCCTGGGCACGCTCGTCGCGGGCCACAAGAAGGACGTCGTCCTCACGCCGCGCCTCGTGGACGCGTCCGATCGAGTCGCGATCTACGGCTGGCACCGACCGGACGGCGAGCCGATTCAGCCGCTCTATCTCGGACACGCGGCGACGTGGGTGGACTACAGCCACGGGGTGCGCCTCGTGCAGAGCGAGATGTTGCTCGACGGCGCCCCCACCACGGCGCAAGCGCTGCTCGCCGACCCCGAGCTGTCGGTCCTCTTGAGCCGCGCCGGCCCCCTGGCGCATCCGCGCTACGGGCCCGAGCCCGCGCCCGCGGAGAAGCTGTCCCCCATCGAGCTCGGTCCAGGCGTGCGCGCCGTCGCGCAGATCCCGGCGACGCTCGACCCCGAGCAGCCCGTCCACCTGGTCTTGTACGCGCTGCCGAACGGCAGCACGATCGAACAGACCGTCGGTCGCCACGCGCTCCCGGACGAGGACTGGCGCTTCACGATTCAGCACGTGGGTGCACAGACCCGCTGGTTGCGCGCCCGCGCACTCGAGGATGCGCTCGTCGTGGTCTACCTCGAGTGCGACGGGCTGGCCTGGCCACGCTGGCTGCGAGCGCACGACCCAGCAGGCGAGCGCGCAGTCGCCATCTTGGACGCGCTGCGCACGCGCTTCGGGGCGCACGCACCACCGCGCATCGTACTGACCGGACACAGCGGGGGCGGAGCGTTCACGTTCGCGTACCTGGACGCTGTCGAGCGGGTCCCGGGCGACGTCGAGCGCATCGCGTTCCTGGACAGCAACTACGGCTACGACGCCGCGCGCGGTCACGGCCGCAAGCTGGTGGACTGGCTGAAGGGCGCGGCCGAGCACACCCTCGTCGTCTACGCCTACGACGACAGCGTCGCCCTCTTGAACGGCGAGACCTTCGTCAGCGAGGAGAGCGGGACCTGGGGCCGCAGCCATGCGCTGCTCGCCGACCTGAAGCGCAGCTTCGCCTTCGAATCGAGCACGACTGAAGGCTTGCAGCGCCACACGGCGCTCGACGGACGAGCAACGGTGCTGCTGAAGGAGAACCCCGAGCGCGCGATCCTGCATACCGTGCAGGTGGAGCAGAACGGCTTCGTGCACGCGCTGCTCGTGGGCTCGCAACGCGCCGAGATCGGGTACCGCTACTTGGGAACGTCGGTCTATGCAGCGTGGATTGCGGGCACCGAGCCGCGCGCGCACTGAAACGCACCGTCAGGGCGTGAACAGGATCTCGACCGCGTTGGTGAAGTCGAAGGTCTGCCCGACCCGGAACCAGCCTTGGAAGTTCCACGTCGAGCCCGCCGTGATCTGGCCCGCGGGTTCCGGCGGGAGCGTGATGTCGAGTTCGCGCACGAGCAGCCCGTTGGTGCCGGCCTGCCCAGCAGGGTTCAGGCGGAAGGCCGGAAAACCGACGCAGACGGTACCGAGGCCGACGGTGGTCTGCGCCTGAGTCGCGCCGTAGAAGAAGATGCCGAACTCGTCCGGACCGACGTTCATCGCGCGCAGCGACAGGGCGTTCGCCGTGACACTTGAGCTCCCGATCGCCGAGATCGTCGCGCCGCTCTGGCCCGAGACACAGTAGTTGTCCCCCACGGCCAGCGGGTCGTAGCCGTCGATCCCCATCGCGCCGGTGCCGATCGGATCGAGCCACTGCGCGAGCCCCGCCTGGTTCCAGAAGATGCCCAGCTGCCCGAAGAACGTCGTTTGGGTGCCGCAGTTGAAGTTGGTCACGCAGCACGCGGTGCCGATCACGCGCATGTCCGCGCGAACGAGCGGCCCGCCGGAGTTGCCGGGTTGCGCGATCCCGTCGTCCCACACGACGGCCCAGAATGGGCTGGCGCTCGCGGCGCCGCTCGCGTCCACGGCGACCTGCCGCGGCAGCCCGAGGCCGTTGCCGATCGTCGCGGCCGCCCCAGTCGGGAGACCGACGCGGTCCCAGCCAGCGAAGAACGGTTCGTAGCCGAGCGGGATCGGCACGCTGAGCTCGTACAGCCGCGAGTCGGGGTCGTTCGGCAACGCCACGGCCGCGAGCAGCGTTGCGCCCGACACGGTCTGCGCCATCGGCGCGCTCCCCGTCCAGCAGCCCGGGCGCTCGAAGTCGAAGATGAAGACGCCGTTGCTCATGTCCCCGCAGTGGTCGGCGATCAACATGAACGGCGTGCCGTCGTTCGCCGTGTTGTTCAGGAGCGAGGCACTGCACAGGCCCCCACCCGAGGTCGCGGTCAGACACGCCCGCTTGACGGTCTGGTACGGCGCCCCTTCGGCGCAGTTGACGTCGATCAGACAGGGACCCGAAAAGCTCCCCTCGAGCGAGCCCTTCATCAGCGCGAAGATGTCGAGGTGGTCGTGGATGACCTCGCCCACACGCAGGGCGAAGCGGCTCGGGTCCGGGTCCGACGACACGTACTCGATGACCACCGTGTCGCCTGGCACCGGCTGCACGCCGAGCGCCCCGTTCGGCTTGTGGTTCGCGGTCGTGTACGCCCCAAGGACGTTCGCGGTCGAATCGTCGTACAGGAATACGCGGCCCCCATCCGACACCCGGAACTCCTCGAACGTCACGCCCAGGCTGAGCGCACCCGGCGAGTGCAGGCGCACGCGCCACACGTGCTCCTGCGTACCGGGAATGACGTCGCGCCGGCCGGCCTGGGCGAGGTCGATGTCGACATCGATCACGGACCCGTAACGCTGCATGCCGATCGGCTGCAGGCCGCCGGTCGGAGCGGGCGGCGACGGCAGCGCCGGGGCGGGCGGCAGCACGATCGTCGGGACGGCGCCGGGCAAGGGGTTCGTGTGACTCGCAGGTGCGCCGGGCTGCCGCACCTGCCCTGCGGCGGGCGCGCAGAACGCGACGCAGCAGACGGCGGAAGAGACGAGTGCGAGTCGGAGGGAGAGATCCTGCATGAAGGCAATTCCTCGGAAGGGAAGTGAAAGCGGCGCAGATGCGCCGCGGCGTGCGCTGAGATGCGAGCCCACATACAACAGATCACGAATCGGCCCCGATCCGGCAACGGCGAGGTAAGACAATCCGCGGGGTCCGCAAACAGAGTGACTACGGTGCCCGCGACGGGTTGACTTCGTCCAGGGCCCAAGTCGCCATTTCCCGCACGGCCTCGTTCGGATCGCGCAAAGCGCCCAGCAGCAGCTCCACGCCGGCTGGGTCGCCAAGGCGACCCAACAAGCGGCAAACCTCGAGGCGCACGTCGGGTGCCTCGTCATGGAGCGCGTCAAGCACACACTCCGGCACTGCCGACAGGCCCGCCCCTGAGCGACGGTCGGCGATCGTCCGTACGACGCACGCACGGCGGCGTCGCGGTCCTCGAGCGCATTGGCGAGCGCTGCGCGACGACCTCGGTCCCGACTGCACACGATCGTCGCGGCGACCTCGCGCACGTGCGGCGACGGGTCTTCGCGGGGGCGCTCGACGACGATATCGAGGACCGCCACCGACGCTGGACGCTCGTGCTCGCCGATCGCGCGGATCGTCATCTCCCGCGCGAGCGCGTCCCCCTCGCGGCCCACGCGTTCGTGCAGGGCGGGCAGCGCGTGGAGGTCCTTGATCTCGCCCAGCGCCCAGGCGGCGACGCCGCGCACCTCAGCAGAGTCGTCGTTCAGCGCGCTACTCGGGCGCCTGCTCGACGACCCGGGCAGGCCGCGCTGGATCGCGCCTGACGCAGTGACGGTGCACGCGGTCGGTCGCGCCGACGGCGCCCGATTCCGCACGGACGAGTCCTCGTCCGTGCTCCTGCTCGGGGACAGCTTCACGAACATCTACCCGCTCCCCGCAATGGGCTGGGGCCGCGACGCCGGGCTGGCCGAGCGGCTGAGCCTGCACCTCGGGCGCGCGGTCGACTGCATCGCGCGCACCGGAAGCGGTGCGCACGCCAGCCGCGACGCGCTCGCCCGCGCGGGGGCAACGCGGCTCGAGCACAAGCGCGTCGTCGTCTTCCAGTTCGCCGCCCGCGAGCTCGTGCTCGGCCAATGGGACGGTGCCCCACACATTCGGCCCCCCTGAACCAGGAGCCTACCGCAGGGTCACCGCGAGCCCCGGCGTCGTGTTCGAGGTCGGTCCGGGGTTCGCGTCGCGGAACCATAGCTGGAAGCTCCACGTCTCCCCGGCCTGGAACACCGTTTGCTGCGGCAACCCCGTGAAGTCGAGCGCGAAGCTGGCTGTGCCCACAGTCGTCGTCGCGATCACGTCCCGGTCGAAGCGCACGATTGGCAAGCCGAGGCATAGATTCCCCTGGCCGCCGCCGAACAAGGGCACGAAGCCTTGATTGCGCGACATCAAGAAGTATCCGAACACGCCGCCAGCTCCCGCACCCACTACTCCCCGATGCGCGTCACCTCGCCGGGCCGAATGACCACGTGTCCGTCGATGCCAAAGTCGGGGTCCTCTTCGGCAAAGACGCCTCGACGGCTGCGGATGCGAACGTCATGGGCGCCGACCGGAAGCCGGTAGCGCAACAGCCGCGCCTCGGCTTCGCCTCTGGTCACGTCTTCGCCACGCAACGCGTGCGTGGCGAGCGGCCGCCCGTCAGGCGCGTTGCGCAGCAGCACGAAGCGGCCCTCTGGCGTCACCTCGGTCGCCGCGTCGAGGACGACTTCGAGCACGCCCGTCTCGACGTGGAGCTCCCGCTCGAGGCTGCCGCCCGGGGTCGGGTGCAGGGGCTCTTCCAGCTCGAAGCTCCAAGTCTCGGCTTGCACCCGGATGCCCAGGGCGCCGCGCGCCGGGACCGTGCCCTCGTAACGGCCGGACCTCGCGCCGCAGGGCTCCAGAGTCACGTGGGTCGCTCCATCTTTGTCGAGCGACCGCAGGTCCACGTCGAGCTCCGGTTCCACTGCCCCGTCGACGAGCATCCGAATGGACACTTGGCAAACTTCGTCCGCCGACACCGGCAGCTCGACCGTGCGATGCTGACCCGGGGCGAGGCGCAGGGCGTAGCGGGTCGGGCTGCCCGGAGCGATCGCGAAGCCCCCGCCGGAGCTCACGTTCAGGATGATGTCGCCGGGCGGGACGCCGGCGAGCTGGAAAGTGCCCTCGGCGTCGGTTTGCGCCACGAGCCCGGGGAGGTTGGCGATCCCCACGGTATGACCGTCCAGCGGCGTCGCGATCGATGGCACGAGCGTCCCCGTGATCACGCCCGCCGCCTCGAGACGGAGATCACCCAGGTCCACACGCTCGCGGGGCGGCGTGCCCACGGGGCCGAGGATCAAGCGCACGCTCTCCCCGTGCGCCACACGTAGGCCGTAGCAATCACCGTCGAGGTTCTCGAACAGGAACCGACCATCGGCGCCAGTCGTCGCCGTCCGCGAACGCCCCCACACTTCGAACGAGAACCGTCGCGGATCGCTGTCCAAGGCGAAGACGTCGTACATTTGGAAGCCGCCGGTGA
Source organism: bacterium (assembly GCA_024226735.1). Classification (GTDB taxonomy): domain Bacteria; phylum Planctomycetota; class UBA1135; order UBA1135; genus JAAELL01. The sequence goes on from JAAELL010000433.1 coordinate 16,031, forward strand.
CCGAGCCCATGGCCATCGGGTCCCGCGGATCGACCCCTGCGGCGCGCGAGCCCTCGGCGTCGACGATGTTGCGGACGCGACCGAGCATGCCGCCGACGAGCACGACGCGCGCGCCTTCGACCGGCTCGCCCGCCTCGAGGATACGGCCGGTGATTCCCGGTGCCCGCAGGAGCCGCACCACTTGGGGCGCCTCGATCGTGCTGTCCGGCTCGATCTCCCCTTGCACGCGCATGTAGCCGGGCGCCGCGATGTCGAATCGATCCTTGCCGGGTCGCCCCAGGAACGCAACTCGCCCCTCAGCGCGCGACGCGCTGGTCGGAGGCCGGCCGCCTCCGCTGCCGGCGCGTTCGTCGCCGAAGTCCGCGCCCGCGCCGCGAGCGATTCGGACGCCGAAGCGCAGGATTAGGTCGCCGCGCGCGTCGTCGACGACGAGCAAATGGCAACGCTCGCCCGCCGATCCCAGGCGTACGCGCACGTCTTGCTCCCCGGGCGCGCACGACGCATGCCCCCCCTGCAAGAAACCACGCGCGGAGGCGCTGATCTCACCGGGTTCCGTGGTCGGTAGCCCAATCTCGAACCGACCGTCGGGGCCGGCGGTCGTCACCCATCCACGAATGAACCCGTTCGAGCTGACGCGCGCGCCGGGAATCGGTCGATCGCTCGCGTCGACCACCACGCCCGTCACCAGCTTCGCGTGTGGCAGAATGAGATCGATGCCGCTGCTCGTCCGCGCCGCCTGGACCTCGACTGCCCCACTCGCATCCAAGTAGCCGCGCAGACTGGCGACGACGACGCAGGAGCCGGGCAGCACGCTCGGGACGAGAAAGCGCCCGTCCTCCAGCGTCTCGATGCGCGCGCGCGTGCCCGGGTGGCTCCTGCCGCCCGCCCCCCGCAACCAGATCGAGGCCCCGGCGACGGGCTCTCCAGCTTCGTCGGTCACGCGCCCCTCGATCGCCCCGCAAGCCGCAAGCTCGATGTCGCCGAGATCGCGCGGACCGCCGAGCAGTGCTCCCTCGTTGCACTCCGGCGCGGTGCCGAGCTTCAGGCGCCGCAGCGCGTGGTAGCGGCCAGGGTCGATCTCGAGCTCGACGACGTCGGCTTGTTGGACTGGACAGACCAGAGTGAACGTGCCGTCCGCGACGCTCTGCGTCTCGCGTTCCCAGCCCCCATAGACGCCGGCCCGCAGCGCGGCGCCCGCGAGCGGCTCGCCAGCTGGATCGACCACGCGCCCCACGACACGGCAATCGCTCTCTCGCGCCGCGGGCGCAAGCGGTGCGCGCGCGGGCTCGACGGTGCGCACGACCGTGGGCGCGTCCAAGTCTGACGCGACGAGCGGCGCAGCCGGGGTCCCCGTGGTCGGCGGCGGTGCGCTCCCGTCCGCCCCCACCCTGAGTGCGGGCTCGAGCGCGGTACTGCCCAGCAGACCGCGTCCCACCAACAGGGCCACCAAGCACAGAGCACATGCACCGATCGTCTTGACCATTCCAACCGCTCCCATTCCCAGCGAGCCAACTGCGACGGGCACGCTCACGTCGAGCGCAACCTCGGGGAGGATGGAAGCGGGCAGTGCGGCCAGCAACCGGGCGCGCCATTGACGGCCCTCGCTACCCGCGAGCCGCACGCGCAGCAGCTCGAGCCCGCGCCGCAGGCGCCAACGCGTCGTGTCGCGCGGCACCCCGAGTCGGTCGGCGATCAGCGCCGGCTCGAGCCCCTCTTGGAAACGGAGCAACAGCGTCGTGCGAAACGGCTCATCCAGGCGCAGCAGCTCGTCCCAGACCAGGCGCTGCTGTTCACCACTGGCGATCAGCTCGTCGGTCGAGGGCAACGACTCGGGCTGTGCCGCCAGCCGCTCGCGCTCGAGCCGCCGGGCGTGGCCACGGCGCGCACTCCACAACACGTTGCGCAAGCTGCGCGCCAGACAGCTCCGATCCGGAGCGTCGTGACCCGCGCTGCAGCGCGCCCGCAGCCAGGCGTCGTGGCAAGCGTCATCGGCGAGAGCCGGATCCGCGACCAGGGCGCACGCCAGGCGCGAGAGCCAGCGCAAGTCCGCCAACAGCCGGGCAGGATCCAGGGTATCCGGGGGCACGTCCATCCATCCTATCGGCTCCGCCGACCGGGGAGGCGCGAACGGAGATCGGACGAAATCCCGTTCTCGATCGCGCGGCTAGTGGTGTGATGCAGACAGTTGCGGTCTTATCCCGAGTTCGCGTGTGCGTGCCACAAGGCGCGGCGACGACGCAACTTCGCTGCCAATACGGTGATACTGGGATTGGTCGCAGCTGGGATTGAGGCCCGGAATTCCGGCCAACCGTGTCACGCTTGGTGCGGACGCGGGATCCTTCCCATGGACCCACGCCACCACCTGCCCCTGGAAGCCATGCGAAACGCAGCCCGAGTCTCCCTCACCCTCGCCTTGGCCGGCGCCGCCCATGCGCAAGTCTCCATCTACGACGCCGGAACCGCGGGCAATCCGCCGGTCGCGCCCGACCCCGTGAGCCAGGGCTGGTCGGTCGTCGGCACGCCCGGACACCCGATCTCGCCCGACGCGGGCAGCGGAATCAACGCCTGGGAAGTGGCCGACAACTCCGTGCCCGGCTTCGGCTTCTACCAGCAGTGGATCAACACCTCGCACCTGATGAACGTCGGGTGGGAGCTGACCGTGACGATGCGCGTAACCGCCGGACCGCCGAATGGGACGATCATGATGGAGTTCTCGACCGGCCAAACGGCGTTCGGGGACTCGCGCTGGGCGCTCTGGTTCGAGATCCAGGGCAACGACGTGCTCGCGATCAACATCGCGTGCGGCGGCGGCGTGAGCATCTACGTCTGCCCCGGCGGCGCGGACGGCGGGTACCACACATACACGCTGCGCGACGACACGCCGGCACTCTTCTCGAACGCGGACTTCCTCTACGACGGCGTGTTCACGGGGATCGCGTTCGAGAACTACCCAGACCTCCAGTGGAGCCAGAGCGGGCCGCGCTGGGGTGCCGACGACCGAAACGGACTCGGGCGGGCGCGCTTCCATCGCGTCGAGCTACGCGCGCTCGACGACCTCGGGTCGAGCTACTGCGGCCCCGCCGCACCGAACTCAACCGGCGGGACGGCGAGCATCACCGCGTTCGGCAGCCCGTACGCCGCTTCGAGCTTCCTCGAGCTCACTGCGTCCGGTCTGCCGCCGGGACAGTTCGGCTACTTCCTCGCGGGCAGGACCCAGGGCTCGTTCATGCCGCCGGGCAGCCAGGGCACGATCTGCCTCAGCGGAAACATCGGCCGCTTCAACCAGCCGTCGCTCATCATCGTCGGCCCGACCGGCACGATCCCCGTCGACCTGACGGCGATCCCCGTGAACCCGCCGGAAAGCGTCGCGCCCGGCGATGTCTGGAGATTCCAGTGCTGGTACCGCGACGCGAACCCCGGGCAGACGAGCAATTTCACCGACGGCGTCGAGATCGAGTTCCGCTGATCCCGCTCCCGTCACGTTCCTCGTCCCCCCTGCGCCACGGGACGGCTGCAGCGCTGGTGGGGGTCCGACGTGCGCGATCGCCATCGCCCAGGGCGGACCAGGACGAGCCGTCCCAACGCGCGACGTTCTGCACCGGCACCCCGCCAGCTTGCTGAAAGAGGCCGCCGACGTAGAGCGCCGGCCCGCTGCCGTCGTTGGCCGTCAAGGTCCTCTCGAACGACGGCCACGGGCAATTCCCCGAGACGCGAACGACCTCGGTGCCCTTCGCCAGCACTTCGATCGAAGCGGCGGCGGGCGACCTGAACGGCGACTGCCTGCCTGACATCGTGCTCGGAGCGCTGCCCAGCGGATTCGTCCTGCTCGCCGACGGAGCGGGGGGCTACACGTTGAGTGCGGGAGAGACCTGGAACTTCCAGTGCTGGTTCCGCGACCTGAACCCAATGCTGACGTCCAACCTGTCGGACGCCGTGTCCGTCACCTTCTCGGGCGATCCTCGGCCGCTCGCGAGCTTCGCGCCCTCCTGCGCGGTGATCGAAGAAGACGCGACGACGGTCACCACCTTCGTCGAGCTCTCCTGGACGCCAACGGCCGACGTCGAGCTCCCCTACACCGTGTCCGGCGACGCGGCCCACGGGACCGACTGGACCGTTCTGAATCCGAGCCCGCTCGTGATCCCGGCGGGTACGACGAGCGTCGCGGTCGTGATCGCGGTGGGCGAGGACGGACAGAGCGAACCGGCGGAGGTCGGCAGGATCGAGCTGTCGCAGTCGTCCGAAGCGCGTCTGGGGGTCTCCGCGGTGTTCGAGCTGAGCATACGGGACGACGACTGAGTCCCGAGCGCCGACAAGGAAGGAGCGACCCACGTCACCCTGGAGCCCGGCGACGCGGGTTCCGGGACGCCAACCCGGGGCCTACGAGCAACTGCACGGACGCGGTCACCACCTGAACGCGAAGGGATGGTCGTCGAGGGCGGGCCACGGGTCCACTCTCTCGACCCGCAGCCCGCGCAAAAGTCCTACAGCACAGCCGAGTCGTGGCGTTCGACCCCGTCACACGCGATCTCGAACTTGGCGAGCGCCTCCTCGATCGCCTCGGGCGCGAGGGCGGCGCTACCCCTCTTCATGTGCACGACCGTCTCCGGCCCGCAGAAGACGTCCTGAACACCGGCCAGATCCTTCATGAAGGTCGCACGGACCTTCGCGGCGGTGGCCGCTCACGTGAACTTCGGCGTCTTGGCGACGTAGGCCGCCGCGGGGCGCATGACCTCGTGCTCCTCGAAGCTCTCGAACTTCAGGCCCTTGTCCTCGAGAGCCTTCTTCACGTCGGCTTCGGTGAGCTTGGCGTCCTCGTCGAGGACGAGCGTGGCGCGGGTTCCGCTCATCATCATCCGATCCACTCCATCGAGGCTTTGCATGGCCGCACGGGCCAGGCCGGAGGCGCCTCAGCCACCGCCGGACGCCTCGACGACGTGCACGGCGAGCTTCGCGTTGGGAACCGAGGCGTCGCGCGTCGCGTTCTGAAACGGGGAACCGGCGCAGGCCGCGAGGCTCAGGCTGGCGGCGAGGAGGATCGATCTGTGGGCGTTCATGTCGATGAGATGTCGGAGAGTGGACGGACGATTGCACACACGACGGGATTCGTCGGCGGATGTTAGCCCGATTCAGCGATTGGACACATTTCCGCCGTCCCGATACGCAGCCCTACGGTCGCTGCCCGCAACCGTCCCGCCAGCGGCGAAGGTTGCGGGCAGCAGCCGGAGTTGCACGGCCTCCCGGGATATCCATTTCGGGTACCTGTCCTCGTAGTGTGGGCCGAATAGACCGGTGCCCGTGTCGACGATGTGACTGTGCCCCAAGGCGTTCGTGATGCGCTGGACGAAACCGAGGTTGATGATGTCCCAGCGCCCCAGATTGCTGGGCACGAGCAACTTCACGAACGTGGTGAGCGTTGCCTTCGCAGTGAGCCCACGGCGCGGGAGCGCTCGGCCGAAATCCGAGCAAAACGTGAAGGTCGAGAGCCGTGTCCAGCGTGGGTGCAGGTGAGTGGCGAGCGGTGGCGCTGGCCCTCACGAGCACGGCCGCAGCCCCCCACCCCCCAATCTGGGCCAGGGGAACCTCGATTTCACGACATTGTCCGCCCCGAGCGGCGAGCGCCACGGAGGGCGCTGAACATGCAGATTCGCTTCTTTTTTGCTCCGGCGGCCGCGTCCGCCGTCGTGCTAGCAGGCCTCACCTTCGGCGCGCAAGATGGCGAGGGATTCTCTCCGCCGGGCTACGCCAAGGCGCGGGGCCCCCTGGTCGTCGCGCACGACGCGACCCTGCTCGACGTCGTGTTCGCGTACGAAGAGCTCGCGGGCCAGACGATCATCCTGGAGGGCAACGCGCAGGAAGCGCTCCGTCGACGGTCGCCCCACCTCGCGGAGGATCTCGAGGTTCAGGCCCCGCTCGCGCATGCCGCCCTGGAGATCCTGCTCGCCGAGAACCAGTTCGCGGTGACGCTCGAAGAGAGCGATGAGTCGCGCTGGTTGACGATCAACGACCTCACGGCAGCCGACGCGGAGTCCGACGAGCTCCGCGAGCGCGCCCTGCCCGTCAGCTCCGAGGAGCTGCTCCGGATGCGAACGCACCCCGCGCTGCTCGTGACGGCCACGGTCGAGCTGCCCGGCGTCAGTGCGCGCCACGTCTGCAATGCCCTGCGGACGTCGATGACCGACACCAGGATCCAGGCGATCGTGCCCTCCGGGGACTCCGGCGCGGTGCAGATCACGGGATGCGGCAAGTGGGCGGCGACGATGACGGCCGCCCTCCTGCAGCTGTCAGCAGACGCGCGTGCCAGCGGGGAATCCGCGTCCGCTTCGGACCTCGCGGCTCCGGACGCAAGTGGCGCGCTCCAGCTCGAGAGCGAGCCGACGATGCTCGACGTGCTGCGACGCTACGAGAGCCTGACGGCCCGGCGCTTCGTTTGCAGCGACGAGACCCTCACGCTACTGAAGCAGACGCGGCTCAACTTCTTCGATGGTCTCTCCGTGCAGCCGCAGTCGGTCCCCGACGTCGTCGAGCTGTTCCTCGCCAAGGCGGGCTTCGTCGTGACCGACTACGGCGTCGACGGAGTCGAGCTGTACGGTGTCGCGTCCTCCAGGACTCGGCGAAGCAACATGCTGCGCGCAGGCGCGGAGTTCGTCCCCGCCGGTCGCGTGGCCGACGGGGGCCTCTCCCCCGCCCGGCTGATCACGACCGTGCTCCACCTTCCCGGCTTCGACGTGCGCCAGGCAGCCAACTCGATGCGCACGTCGATCACGGACGCGAGCACCCAGAGCATGCTCCCGCTGGGCAACACCGGCCGGATGCTCCTGACGGGCTCCGGGGCCTGGGTCTCCGCCACCGCCGGGCTCCTGCGCACGGTTTCCGACGTGGCGTCCGGCAAGCAGGAAGCGATCGATCGGGCAGCGCCGGATGAATCCGCGGCCGCCTCGGGGCCGCTGCGCGTCGAGCCCGGCGCCACGCTGTTCAGCGTCACGCGTCAGTACGAGGCGCTCACGGGCCTGCGCTTCTTCTTCGAGCAGGAGATCCGAGCGCTCCTCGAGTCGCGGCGCGTCGAGCTGTCCAGAGCGCTCACGGTGCCGCCGCAGTCCGTCGACGAGACGTTCGAGCTGCTCGCCAGCCAGAACGGCTTCGCGCTGGAGGAGCCGCTCGATGGGATCCGGCTCATGCGGATCACGTCGCGCAAATCGCGGACGCTTCGAATCGGCGGCGCGTTCTTCAACGGCCCGCCGAGCGAGCTGCGCAGGCACCCGGCCCGGCTCTTCTCCGTCCTGCTCCGCCTCCCGCGCGTCGACGTGCGCCAGCTCAGCAACTCCATGCGCACGATGATCACCGACGCGAACACGCAGCAGATGCTGCCCATCGGCAACACGGACTTCCTGATGCTGACGGGCTTCGGGGCCAACGTCGCCGCGTTGGCACGGACGCTCCAGGGTGCCGTCCCGCCCCCGGCACGAACCGAGAAGCCCGCGGGCGCGAGGCCTCGCCTCGACTTCCCCGCAAGCTCCGAGCCCTTGCTCATCGAGAAGGACGCAGCGCTGTCCGACGTCCTGCTCGACTACGAGACGAAGACGGGAGTGCACTTCTTGACGTCGGCCGAGTCCCGCGCCCACCTGAGCGAGAGGCGCGCGAACTTTCCCGATCCGGTCTCCATTCCGCCGAGCTCGGCGCAGGCCGCGCTGGAGGTGCTGCTCGCGGCCAACGGCTTCGTGCTCGAGGTGCATGCGGTGGCCGAACCGAAGCTCGTGACGGTCACGTCGCTCGACACGTCCGCGGGTTTCAACATCCTCGCGTCGGCCCAATCCGTGCCGGAGAGTCGTGTGCGTGAGCTGGCGCAGCACCCCGCGCTGCTCGCCACGACTGTCCTGCACCTCCCCGATGCCCCCGTACGCGAGCTCTGCAACTCGCTGCGGACGATGGTCACGGACGCCAACACGCAACGCATCGCTCCCATGGGGAGCTCCCGCAGTGTCTCGATCACGGGCGCGGGCCCCTGGGTCGAAGGGATGGCCCGACTCGTGCGGCAATGTGCACGGGACGAAACGGCTCGGGACGCGGCGGCGTTCCCGGCATTCCCGGAGATCCGCGAGTCCTTGCGAGTGCGGCGAGATACGGCACTGATCGAGGTCGTGCGCGAGTACGAGCGGCTCACCGGCAAGTCCTTGATGCTCGACGGGAAGACGCTCGAACGGGTCGAGCGCACGTCCATCGAAGTGCCCCAGGACCTCGACGTCCCACCCGCGCGGACGCAGTCCGTCTTCGAGAGCCTCCTGCTGCAGAGTGGCTTCGCGCTGATCGTGCACGATTCATGTGCTCCCCTCGAGCTCTCGGTGGTCCCTCTCGAACAAGCGGGTGGGCGCGTCCGCGGTGCAGCATCCCGCCTGCTGGGTTCCGCGCTGTTCGTCCCGGAGGCGCAGCTCGAAATGCTGCGCGAGCATCCCGGCCTGTTGGTGCAGACCGCGATCGAGCTCTCCGGCGTCGACGTCCAGCAATTGGCACAGTCGCCGAAGGGCGTCGAGTTCAACGCGGGGCCCGCGCGCAGGTTGCTCGCCGTGGGCAAGACCGGCCAGCTCGTTCTCGTGGGACCGGGCTCCGAGGTCTTCGCGCTCGCGGATGCCCTACGTCGTGCGGTGCCGGGCGGCGACCAACGCTAGTGGTGTGATGCAGACATTCGCAGTCGTATCCCGGCCCGCATGCACGCGCCACGGCGTTGCGGCTCCTCCGACCAATCCCAGTATCACCGTATTGGCAGCGAAGTTGCGTCGTCGGCGCGCCTTGCATCGCATCCCGTACGAACCGCCGATAATGCCCCATCAAAGTGAATCACACCACTAGATGCCATGGGCGCCGCTCGGTACGAAGCAGACTGAGCGGGGGCGCATCAGCGCCCTCCCTCAGTCTGCTTCGTACCGTGTGTCCAGGCCGCCCGAGCGTCATCCGGACCCGCGAGCCAGGTACGCAGGGTTCCATCGACGAAGGCGGCCACGATGCGCGATCCGTCGGGACTGAAGGCGACGGCCGTCACGCCGATGGGAACCACGCGCTCGGTGCTCATCGCCTCCTGCCACTCCGCCACGTCCTCATCCCCGGGGTCCGGCGGCTCACCCGTGGACTCCTCCGTTCCACCGTCCTCGACGACCTCGGGGACGTACCCCGCGAGGACCGCCAGGGCCATGCCCGCCTCCGCGTCCCAGAGCCGAACCGTGTTGTCCAGCGAGCCCGAGAAGATGCGCGTGCCGGCGGGGCTGAACCCGAGCGCTCGGACCGGCCCTTGGTGTCCCTCCAGCACCGCCAGGAAGTCGCCGGTGCTTCCGTCCCATAGACACAGCGCGCCATCGACGAAGCCGGCGACGATGCGCGATCCGTCCGGACTGTACGCCACGCCGGCGGCCTCTCTGCGCGTGGCCGTGGGTGCGCCCGGAGCCGCGGGACCCTCGACGGCCAACGGCGGAGCGCTCGCGAGCGGCAGAGTAGCGCCCGAGCTCACGTCCCAGAGACGGATCGTGTCCGCCGAGCAAGAGACGATGCGCGCACCCTCGGGGTCGAACCCGAGGCTGGTGACCGACTGCCCGTGCGCCTTGATGGTGCGCAGGAGCTCGCCGTCCGCGCTGTTCCAGAGGTGGATGCGGCCGGTGCTCACCGCGGAAGCAACGAGCGATCCCCGCGGACTGAAGGCGACCGCGGTGACGCGCTGACTCCAACCGCTGTCCGCGGGCTGCAGGTTCCCGATCAAGCGCCCCGTCCCACGATCCCACAGACACATCGCGGCACTCACTCTCGAGCAGGCCGCGGCAACCCTCTCACCGCCGCCGCCGTGTGCCACGACCGCGACGTCGTGGTCGTGACCACAGGCCAACGTCTCGCCCGTCCGCGCCTCCCACATGCGCGCCAGAGGGTCATCGCACGGATCGGCATCCGCGGCCAGCGCCACCTCCTCGCCGGCCGCATCCCACTTGCCGATGGCCCCGTCCGCCGATGCCGTGACGAGGTGCGAGCCGTCGAGCGCGTACGACAGCGCACGAACCTCGTGGCCCGTCGGCCAGGTGACCGTGGCGTCGCCGCTCACACCGTCCCACAGTCGCACCTGTCCCGCCGAGGCCGAGAGCAAGCGCGAGCCCAGTGAGTCGATCGCGATCCGGTTCACCCACTTGGGATGCGCGGGCAAGGTGCGCACAAGCTCGCCAGCATTCGCGTCCCACAGCCGAACGGTCTTGTCCCAGGAAGCCGTGGCGAACACCGGACGATCCGCGAAGACGATCTCGCTGATGAATTCGCTGTGGCCAGGCAGAACGGCGATCGCCTGCGCGGTCTCGAAGTCCCAGAGCCGCAGGGTGTCGTCCCAAGCGGCCGACACGAGCCGCGAGCCGTCCGGGCTGAGGGCGATCCTGTACACCTCGCCCGCATGCCCCTCGAGCGCCGCGACGACCGCGCCACTCTCGGCGTCGCACACCTGCAAACCATCGCCACTCGAGCAGGCTATGCGCGTGAGGTCGTAGCCGCCGGCGAACGCCGCGACTTCGCGCGTGTCGACGATCGTCCGGCTCGCGACGTCCCAGAGGCGCAACACGCCCTGCCGGGAGACCGTGGCGAGGCGGCGACCGCCCGCGAGCAGAGCGAGCTCGCGTACGCCCCCTTCGTGGCCGAGGAAGACGGCCAGGGGAGCACCGGTCTCCGCGTTCCACAGGCGCACGCTGCCGTCCTCCGAACCCGAGAGAATGCTCCCGCCGTCCGGTGTGTAGGTCACGCAACGCACCGCCGCTGTGTGTCCCTCCAGAGTGGCTTCGGTCGCGCCGGTGCGGCGGTTCCACACCCGCACGACGCCCGTGGCCGACGCCGCCGCGAGACGTGTGCCATCCGGGTGGAACGCGAGCGCCAGGACTCCGGCGGCATGCCCCTCGAGCGCGGCGACGGGCTCGCCGCTGAACGCATCCCACAGGCGCACGGTGGACGACCCGGACGCCGTTGCAGCCACGGAATCGTCGGGACTGAAGGCGACCGCCGAGACGCGGCTCGCTGCCTGCTCGATGACGTGCGGTCGGCTCCAACCGCGTCGAGCGAGCTGCTCGAGAAGGTCGTACCGATCCCACTCCCAACCGCGCAAGTCGAGCTCGCAGGCCGCCAACGCGAGCCGCGTCGCGGCGCGGTTGCCCGCCTCGAAGCTGATGGTGGCAGCGCGAAAGTTGGCCACGTACGACTGCTTGCGCGCCTCCTCCGCCGAGCGCGCGGCACGCTCGGCTTGCCTGTTCGCCCGCGCCGCCTCGGCGTTCGCCCGGCTCGCCTCGTTGTTGGCTCGTTCCGTCTCCTGGTTCGCTCGCACGGCCTCGCGGCTCGCGCGCCCCTCGGCGTCCCTGGCAGCCGTCTCCTTGGTCCGCGCGTCCTCCGCGCTCGCCTTGGCCGCGATGTAGAGGAGCGAGCTCGTGATCGTGCCGGCGACCAGGAGGACGGCGGCCGCGACGAGCGCGGAGGCCAGGCCGGTGTTGCGACCGATCCACTTCCTCAGCTCCGCTAGCGCCCCGGTGCGGTGCGCCTTGACGACGCGCCCCTCGACGTAGGCACGAAGATCTTCCGCCATTGCCCCCATGTCCGAGTACCGATCGGACGGAGCAGCTGCCATCGCCTTCTGGCAGATCGCGACGAGCTCCTCCGGTGCGTTCGGAGCGGCCTCAGCGACCGGGGCCGGCGGGCCCTGCTGGGCCAGGGCCCAGACCGCGTGGGCATTGAGGCGGGCACCCGGCGGGACGTAGGGCATGTGGCCGGCGAGCAAGTCGTACAGGATCGCGCCGAGGGAATAGACGTCCGAGGCCGGCCCCATTGCCGCGATGTCGCCGCGCGCCTGCTCCGGGGACATGAACGCGGGCGTGCCGACCACGTCGCCGTCCATGGTCACGAGCGGGGAGTCCGCGCCCGACTCCCGGCGCCGATCCGTGCGCACGCGACTCACGGAAGCCGTGTCCAGGGGCCGCAGACGGATGTCCTTGTTGTCGCGCTGGCCCGCCACGTGGGCGAGGCCCCAGTCCAGGACGTAAACCTCGCCGAAGCGCCCGACCATGATGTTGGCCGGCTTGAGGTCGCGGTGGATGACTCGCTTGGAATGCGCGTAGGCCATCGCGTCGCACACCTTGAGGATCACCCCCACAGCCCGCGTCTCGGTCCAGCCCTCCGCGCCCGTCCGGACCAGGTCGAAGATCTCCTTGAGGTCGCGGCCCTTGACGAGCTTCATCGTGAAGAAGACCCGCCCCTCGGCATCGAGTCCGAGCTCGTGCACGGGCACGACTCCGGGGTGATCGAGCTGGCCGGTCACCTGCGCTTCCTCGAGGAAGCGGCCGAGCGACCTCTGGTCGAGCGCACCGGACGCCTCGCCCCGGACCGTCGCGCTCTGATCGAGGATCACCTTCATCGCGAGCGAGCGCCGCAGGTCCCGATCCCACACGCGCAGGATCGCCCCCATGCCGCCGCGCGCGAACTCCCCCTGCAGCTCGTACCGCGACTCGCGCCCGATGCGGTCCTCGAGCCGCATCAACACGTCCCGCGAGCTCGAGTCGTCATCGACCGGAGCTCCGTGGCTCGACGCGCTCGCCTGCTCCAAGAATGCGGGATCGGCCTCGTCGAACGCGAGCATCCCTTCGACCTCGGCGCGTAGCTCGGGGTCCCCACCACACGCGCGGTCGAGGTAGGTCGCGCGCTCTTCGGCCGTCAAGTCCACGGCTGCCAAGAAGATCTCCTTGACTCGCGCGTGATGGTCCCGGCTCATCGCTCTCGACTCGGCCCCATGCGATGGCCGAGCCACGCTCGCGCGACCCGCCACTCGCGCTCGACCGTGCTCTTGGAGATCCCGAGAACCTCCGCGACTTCGGCGACTTCGAGGCCGCTGAAGTAGCGCAGCTCGACGATCGTCCCCTGGCGCTCGTCGAGCATCGTCAGCTGCTCGAGCGCGGCGTGCAGGTCGAGGACGTCGACGTCGGCCGACCCCTTGTCGGAGGGCGGCTCGAACACAGACACCTGTTCGCAGTGCCCGCCGCCCCTGAGGCTGCTGCGTTTGCGCGCGTGGCTCACGAGGATCTGGCGCATGGCCTTGGCCGCCAGGGCGAAGAAGTGCATGCGGTCGTTGAACTCGAGACCGTCCTTGCCGAACAGCTTGACGTACGTCTCGTTCACCAGAGCCGAAGGCTGCAGGCTGTGCCCTGGCGACTGGTGCCGTAGGTAGCCCCTGGCGATCGCCGTCAGCTCCGCGACGAGCATCGGCATAGCCGTGTCGCCCGCGTCACGCTTCCCACTCGCCAAATCCTTCAGGATCAGGGTCAGGTCGTCGGACTCGAGCTCGTCGTTGCGATCGGGCATGGGGTGGCTGCGGTGCTGCGTCGGACCTTACCAGCCGTTCCGGCGCGGAAACCGGGAGAATCCGCCAAGATGGCCACATCCACGGGCGTTGACACCGCACCGCCCCCTACCCCAGCCTCTTCGCCATGCGCACGCTCCCGCCCTTGCTCGTCCTGCTCGCGACCACGGCCTGCCTGAGCAAGTCACCGACCGCCAACTCGAGTGAACCGACCGCCAGCCCGGGTGAACAGATCGCCCACTCGGAGGGTGCGACACGGCACGGCGCCGACGATGCGGCCGTGGCGCTCCGGCCCGAGCCCGACGCCGAGGACCCACTCGAGAGGCAACGTCGAGCGAACCATGAGGCGTGGGAGCAACACGGTCAGCGCTTGGCGCTCGAGCACCCCGGCACCTGGGTCTTGATAGCCGCGGGAACCGTGCGCGGCCCCTGGAGGACGTTCGACGAGGCCTGGGACCATGCGGGCGCACTGCAGCCCGAGGAGCGACACGCGTACCTGTACCGTCCGGGCGTCGATGATGTCGAGACGACGTTCCTGCTCTCTCCGGTCACCAAGAGCGAGCGCCTCGTGCAGCTCGGCAGACGCATCCGCGTTCCCTGGGGCCTGACGATGGCGGCCGTCAACAACGAGTGGTCCCGCGACGGACTTCGCGTCGCTTGGGGAGACAGCGAGGCACGTGTTCTGCTGGACCGTGTCGGCTCGACCCGCGAACATACGGCCCGGGCAGTCGCCAGCAATCTGTTCCAGTACGACCTGACCCTGCGGCAGGAGGATGCACGGGCCTTGGGGCTGGGTCGCTTCACGGCGCCGCTTCCCGCGTACTTCAAGGGGAGCGACAACCCGTGCACGAAGGCCGTGGTGCGCGTTCGTATCCCCGAGCTCGAGATCGATGCGCCGGCGATGGCGTTCGCCCTCCCCTCTTCGGTGACGGACTCTGGATGGGGCGCGCCCCGAATCGAGCTGGAATCCAAGGTCTTGGGGGCGGAGCCGGACCTCGACGGCGTTCGTTAGGTTCGAGCCCGAGCCACAGGACCCACCCGGCGACCGGAACCGGCACTGGACCCCGCACCGTACTCTCCGCCACACCATGCAGGCGCGCGATCTCGGGCGAGCCGAGGCCGCTCCAGTAGCGCTGCAGGATCACGGTCCGGTACGGCTCGCCGAGCTCCACGACGACCGCGCGCTGCAGCTCGGCCTGCGCGACGAGATCGTCCGTCGGCGAGGCCCCGTCCGCGACCGACGCTTCGACGTCCCGGCGCCGCCCGCGCGACTCGCGCCTGCCGTGTTGGCGCGCGCGATTGCGCACCACGCGAGCGAACCAAGCGCGCAGGTTGGCGGTGTGGGCGGGCGGTTGCTCGAGGGCCTCCACCCACACGTCTTGCACCACGTCGTCCGAACGCGAGCGATCCAGGACGAGGCCGCGCGCCAGCTCCCGCACCCAGCCAGCGTGAGCCAACAGGGCTTCGGCATTTCCGTTCCATGGGTTCTCGGGCATGACTGGCAACACAGTGCCACCGACAGGTCGAGCGCTTTGTGTGATCCGAGAAGACCTCGCCAGCAATCGCGTCCTTGACCCGCGCCGCTCCCGCGCATGCGCAGTACGATCCCTCGGCCACGACCTCGCCTCGAACACTCGTCCAGCCGCTCCTGGAAGGAAACCCATGAAGCAAGCCGATCCCCGCCGCTCACGCACCCGATTGCTCTGCCTCGCCGGCTTCGCCGCTCTCGCGCCAGCCGCGACAGGGGTCCCCGACGACATCGACGCGGCCCGGCGCGAGTCCGTGATCGCGCGCATCAGCGAGGAGTTAGAGGCCAAGTACGTCTTCGCCGACGTCGCGCAGCGGTGTGGGGAGCACCTGCGCGCCGAGCTCGGCGCCGGGAAGTTCGACGCGCTCACCGAGCCCGGGGCCCTTGCGACGGCGCTGACCGAGGCCCTGCAGAGCATCAGCAAGGACAAGCACATGCGCGTCCAGGTGCGCCCGCCCGAGCGCGCCCGAGTCGAGCGCGAGGACCCCGTGATCGCTCGCCTGCAGCGCATGGACCGGACGCGGCGGGCCAACTTCGGCTTCGAGCGGGTCGAGCGGCTCGAGGGCAACGTCGGCTACATCGACATGCGCAGCTTCTCGCCGCTGGAGCTGACGCGTGACACCGCCTCGGCCGCCATGGCCTTCGTCGCGAACACGGACGCGATCATCTTCGACATGCGCAAGAACGGCGGCGGCAGCCCCGAGACGGTGCAGTTCGTCTGCAGCTACTTCTTCGGGCAGCGCACGCACCTCAACAGCCTGTACTGGCGCGCGGGCGACGTCACCCAGGAGTTCTGGACTCTCGACGAAGTGCCCGGCAAGCGCCTGCCGGACGTCCCGCTGTTCGTCCTCACCAGCAGCTACACGTTCTCGGGTGCCGAGGAATTCACATACAACCTGCTCACGCGTGAGCGCGCGACCATCGTCGGAGAGAAGACGGGCGGCGGCGCCAACCCAGGCGGGGTCATGATGATCGACGCCGGCTTTCAGATCTTCGTTCCCACCGGACGAGCGATCAATCCGGTCACCGGCACGAACTGGGAAGGGGTCGGGATCGAGCCCCACATCACCGTCCCCGCCAGTGAAGCGCTCGACCGCGCCTTGGTCGACGCGCGCAAAGCCGCCGAGGCTCGCCGCGCCGCTCGAACCACCGCGCGCGCCGCGCTGTGGACCGACGTCACGGACGGGCTACTCGAAGGCGCAAAGCTGCTGAAGAAGGGAAACACCGAGGACGGCACGCGCGCCGTCGACGCGGCCCTGAAGCTCGCCAGCGACGGCGATATCCTGGAGGAGTGGGACATCAACATGCTCGGCTACGAGTACCTTCAGAAGGACAGCGTCGACGCATCGATCGCGATCTTCCGCTTCAACACGGGCGCCCACCCGAAGTCCTCGAACGTATGGGACAGCTTGGGTGAGGCCTACATGCGCAAGGGCGAGAACGACTTGGCCATCCGGAGCTACGAGAGGTCCTTGGAGCTGGACCCGAACAACGCGAACGCGGTGGAGATGATCGCCCGCATGAAGAAGAAGTGACCTCGTCGAATCGATGCCCCCGGGCGTCGATCGCACGTCCTCGGCGCTATCGAAACGTGACGCTCGAGCCGTCCGTGAAGTTGCTGGTCGGCTCCGGGTTCGCATCCCGGAACCAGAGCTGAGAATTCCACGTCTCGCCAACCCGAATCGCGACGGGTCCGATCGGTGTCGGGGTGGCGTTCAAGTCGAGAGCGAGCGCGGCCGCCCCGCTCGCCCCCGTGTCGATTACGTCCGCGCGGTAGCGGCCGATCGTGTCCGCGAGGCACAGCAACCCTTGCGAGCCCGGGGGCCCCCAGGAGCCCCCCAGGAGCCCCCCAGGAGCCCCTGGGTGGGCGACCTCCCGAGGCGCTCCACCGACCAGCGTGTCGCCGCTCATCGCGATCGACACGCCAAAGAAGTCGAGGAACGAGCCGTCGCTCGTCAGATGCTTCGAGATCTGCGCCCCCGTCACGGCGTCGAACTGGAACATCGCGCCCGCGAAGCTCGCGGTCTCGCTGTCCTTCGGTGCGCCGACAAGCACGCGCCCGCCCACGCACACCCCGGCGCGCTCCTTGCATGCCGGCAGGCTTTACCTCCGGGGGCGCGCAAGGACGGGTCATTCGCCCCCCACTCGATCGGCGACGAACTCCCGCGTACCGTGCGTGAGCTTGAACGTTGCCGCGGGCGACGCGCTCAGGTCGAACTCAGCGATCTTCACCTCGCCCGGCGAGTCCATCTGGAAGACCCCGCCCTCGCGGTGCATGAACCGCACCGCGGCCTCGCCGTCGATCTGTCCGTAGAGCGAGCCGTCCCTGACGAAGAGCACGACGTCCGACTCGAGCCCGCGCACGCGGTAGTTTCCGACGACCGCGGTGAGGATCCCCTCGGGCACGACCGGCTCGTCCGGGAGCTCGTCACCAGGGCGCGGACCGTACTCGGGACGCCACAGGAGCACCTTGGACTCGGGATCGAGCCGGACCCCCTTCGGTCGCTCCGGCGTTGCCAGAAGGAGCGTGTGCGTCCGTTCGCGGACGTCCACCGTTTCGACGATTCGCCCCTCACCCGCGAGCTCGACCTCGACGTCCAGGGCGAACGCGAAGGGCGCGCCCTCCTGCACCTGGGTCAGCGTGAGGACGAGCCCGCTCCCGTCGGTCTTCGCGAACCAGTCGACTTCGAGAATCGGTGCGCCGGTGCGGTCCAGCCACTGGGCGAAGAACGTCCGCAGGTCGTGCTGCGGCGCTGCCGCGATGAAGCGCCGACGCATCTCCGCGACCGTGACCACCTTGTGGGCCAGGTCGGTCAGAACGCCCCGCAGCACACCGAAGAACACGTCGTCGCCGACGAGCTGCCGCAGCATGTGGTAGACCCAGACGCCCTTCGAGTCCGCCAGGTCGTGGGTCGCGCCGCCCTGGCCCATCCGCGCGAGCGCCTGGTCCTGACCCTGGCGCAACAGCCAGAAGTAGCCCGAAGCACACTGAGCCCGGCTGTAGCCGCTACGCGAGTACGCGAGGAACTCGTGCAGTGCCTCGGGTCCTTCGAGCGTCTCGATCGCGATCAGTGCCCCGAGCTGCGCGAGCGACTCGCCGCACCACTTGGATCCCGGCCCGGACTGTCCGACGGTGTTGCCCCACCAGCCGTGGGACATTTCGTGCCCCCACAGGGGCAGGTTCCCGTGCGCGTGATCGAAGGCGCCCGAGTCCGCGAGGATGAAGGTCTGCTGGCTGGCCGCGTACCACCTCTGGCCCGGCAGCATCGAAGGACGCTCGACGACTCCGTACGAGGAGAACGGAAAGGGCCCGAGGCGGGCTTCCTGGGCCGCCATGCTGTCGGCGATCAACCGCGCCAGACGCTGCGGGGTGATGGCCTTGTCGTCCGACAACATGTAGACGTGCACCTCGCGCCCCTCGACGTTCTCGGTCACGGCCTCGTAACGTCCTGCCGCGAACCCGCGCGCGATGCCCTCGGGCGTCTCCCAGACCTCGACCGCCCTGGAGTCGGTCTGTTCGCGCTCGACGAGCGAACCGTCGACGATGCCGATCCAACCGGCGGGCAGGTGCAGCCGGGTCCGACCGGGAACGTCCGCCAGGCCCGCGTTGAAGCTGATCCCCGAGCCCGACGCCCGCTGGGTGAAGGGAAGCCAGGCGGCCGTCCACGACGCGATGGCCATCTCTTCGTGGACGATGAGCTGCGAGGCCCACCCCTTCGATGCCGCGGAGAAGCTCACGGTGACTTCGTCTCCGCGGCGCTTGGAGCTCTCGAAGCGGACGTCCGCCCGGTGCGTCGCTCCGTTGACATGCTTGGGCCTCACGTCGACCTGCGCCCCGGCGCACGCAACTTCGGTGAAGCGCATGACGGGATCCCCCGCGTTCGTCCGCAGAACGCCAAGGTACAGGGCCGGGCCGGACGAGCGCTCGTACGCGTCCAGGCGCAGGTGCACGGTCCCTTCCAGCTCCATGCGCTCTTCGGCCGGCAGGACACGCACGTCGAGGTCGAGGCGCGTCATCATCCAGCCAGCGCCACTCGCGGATTGGCCCGCGGCGGTCGCGCTCGAGCCGAGCAGTAGCACGGTGCACGACGGGATGAGGCTTTGCAGGTTCATGCTCGAAGATTCGCTTCCTTCTCGGGGATCGGGCTCGCGGCGCGTCGCCAGCCGAGGTCGACAGCCAGGTTCTCCAGGTCCGCGCCATCGAAGACGTAGCGGGCCTCGAGCGCCCGCGGGTGGCCGCGCTGGTCCTCACTCAGCGCGCTCCAGATGCGCGGCGCGAAGAGCGCGACCTCGTCCTCGCCGATCGCTCGCAACACCTCCGCGGGCTCCTCGGCGGCTCTCGCCGCGAGCTCGTAGCGCGCCGCTGGAAGTGCGACCGAGACGTCGGCCGCGACGTTCTCCGCAGTGACCTGATCACGCTCCACGACCCACGCGCGAAGGCGACGACGGTCGCCCCGAATCACATCGAGCTGGGTCACGAGCGCGGGATCGGGCACGATCGTCAGGAACCGAACGTCGCGCAGGCGCTCCGGCCAGGCGCGGCGCACGTCGTTGTAGTGGAAGAAGGTCGAGAGCACGACGCCGCCCTCGGGCGGGGCCGTGCCCTCCTCGAGCGGCCAAGCACACGCCTCGACATCGAAGCGCGCCTTCAGCTCGCGCACGTGCGCTGCGCACTGCCACGCGCTGCACTCGACGACGTGGACGAGTGGCGGGCTCGAGGGTCGCTCGCCGCACCGCGCGGCGATCACGTCGGCGAGCTCGACGGGACTCCGCTCGTGGACGACGCGCGCCTCGTCCACGACCCGCTCGACGAATGCCTCGAACGACTCGGCGCGGCTCGACGCGTCCGGCTGAACCGCCCGCTCGCGGACCCGCGTGCCGCGCGGCGCCCGCGTCTCCACCAGTCCCTCCCGCGCGAGCGCCGTGTAGGCGTGCCGGACCGTGTGGACGTTCACCCCCCAGGTCTCGGCCGCCTGACGCAGGGGCTCCAGGGCCTCACCCGGCCCCAGGTTGCCGGACCGAATCCGACCGCGGATCGCCTCGGCGATCTGGTGGTAGAGCGGTATGGGGCTCGCAGGGTCGATCTCGTCGGCTGATCCCATGTTCTAGAACACTAGATCAGCGCCATGGTGCCCGCAAGGGATCCGATCCAGAAACCCCGGGAAGCTCGACGGCCCCCCCAGTTGGCGCCGCCTCTTACTGAAACTCGATCTCGATCTCGATCTCGATCTCGATGCGCGCGCCTTGTCGCTCGCGCGCACCGTGCCTTGCACCCAAGCGTCGCGCGGCGCGACGTAGACACTGATCCCCTCGACGGGACCTTCGCCAACGATGGCCAGTTAGTGTTCTTCGACACGCGCGCTGTGGCCCGGCACGTCGAACAGCTCGGCGGAGATCGAGACGGTCCTGCCCGGATCGGCGAGCGCCCAGGCAAACGCTCCGTCGCCGCCCGACTCGACCACGGTCGACTCGATGGCCTCGCCGGTGATCTAATAACCGGCGTACATTGCGAGTCGCAGGCGAACGCTGGGAAGGACCCCGTTAGCTCCGTCGGAGAACGCCACTCCGCCGCGCACGATCCAGTCGAGAGCCGGGGCCCCTGCGCCCTCTACCGTGAGCGTGTTCGCGTCGAGCCCCTTGGCGTCCACCCGTCCGCTCGCCCCGCGCGGACCGTCGATCGGCGGCGGTGCCTGCTCCACTGCTCCCGGATCCGCGGCGCTGAGCGGATTCTCCTCCGGTCCCACACCCGGAGCGTTCATCTGCCTCACGAGCATGACGGTGGCCAAGAGCACGGCGGCGACGATGGCGGCGATCTTCTTCATGACGAGGGCGCTCCCGATCAGCATCGGGCTACTGGTCTTCCATGCGATCGGGCCCGCGAGTGCCCAGCGGAACTGACGCTCCCCCCCCAACCCCTCCCGTTCGAGGGCGCGACGCATGAGGGTTCGGGCGCGCTTGAAAACCGCAACTGTCTGCATCACACCACTAGAGCTTCCCTTCCCGGATGTCGCCGTCGAAGTTGGCCTGCCAGTACTCGCTCGTTTCGACGTGGAGGCACGTGAGCCGGCCGCCGCGGCCGGGGTCGGTGTCGATGCACACCGCATGGCCGAGGTTGAGCGGGACATGGGACTTCTGAGCCGTGTGCCCACAGATCATCGTCCTGCCCGAACGATGCGGCTCGGGAGTGCCGAACTTCTTGTGGATCAGCGTGAAGGGCAGCTGCTGATCGAGCGGAGCTTCGGGCTCGAGGTTGGCGTGGACGAAGATGTGCGTGTCGGTCTCGAGGTAGGGCCGCGCCTCGCGCAGGAACCTCCAGTGCGAGGCGGGAACGTCATCGAACCCACCCGGACCGTACGACTCCAGGGTCGCACCGCCCCCCCAGGCCTCGAGCCAATGAGCGAGCTCGGTCTTGTCGATGCGCGAGAGGAAGAACTTCTCTTCGTGGTTGCCCGAGAGGAACGTGATGTCGAGCTCCGGGGGAAGGCCGATGAGAAAATCGATGACGCCCTTCGAGTCCGGCCCACGGTCGACGTAGTCGCCGATGAAGACGACGCGGTCTTGGGGGCGAGGATCGACCGCGCTCCAGAGGTGTTGGAGTGGGGCGAGGCAGCCGTGAATGTCTCCGATGACGAGTGTTCTCTGCATGGTCTGCACGAGAATCTAGTGGTGTGATGCAGACATTCGCGGTCTTATCCCGAGTTTGCGTGTGCGTGCCACAAGGCGCGGCGACGACGCAACTTCGCTGCCAATACGGTGATACTGGGATTGGTCGCAGGAGCCGCAACGCCTTGGCGCGTGCATGCGGGCCGGGATACGACTGCGAATGTCTGCATCACACCACTAGAGCCGCTCGTAGAACCAGACGTACGTCTCGCGCGCGGGGCTCGGCACGAGCTCACGCAGCTGCTTCTCGGCGGCCTTCTTCTTCTTGCGGATGGCGCCCAGCTGATCGCGCTCCTCGTCGGTGAACCCGTCCGCCTTCAGCTCTTGCCGTGCCTGTTTCTCGTCTTGAACGAGGCCGTCGATGAGCTCTCCGAGCTCCGCCGCGCGTGCCTGCTCCTCGGAGCTGAGCTCGCGCGGTGCAGGCGTCCACAGCGAGTACCCACCGACGATGAGGTCCAGGTCCCCATCGCGGTCGTAGTCCATCACGTCGGCGTAGAGTCCGGCGTCGGGTCCGCGGAGCTCACTCGCCCCCTTCGGCGCGGGCGCGATCAGCGGCTCGAGGGGACCGAACGCGGGGCGCCCCGCCTCGCCTGCGTTGCGCGACAGGTACACCCCGCCGCCGATGCCCTTCTGCTTGAACGTATCCGAGAAGCTACCGGCGACGAGGTCGATATCCCCGTCGGCGTCCCAATCCACGAGCCTCGGCGCGGTCATCTTGGCGGGCAGAGCGAAGGGCTCACCGCCCGCCAGGACCGGGATGTTGACGCCGCTGAACTTGGGCTCCGTCTTCGTGCCCTCGTTCATCTGTCGATAGAGGCTCCCGTTCTCGTAGCTGCCGAGCAGTAGATCGTAGTCGCCGTCGGCGTCCCAGTCGAAGGCGAGGGCGGAGATGCAGCGCTCGCGCACGGACCTGCCATCCGGCATCGAGCGCCCGGTCTGTTGGTGCTCTTCGGCGTCGTAGTTCCAGAAGCTCGAGATCACGATGCGCTGCCCCTGGGCATCCATGACCCGCTCGGGTTTCGAGAAGCCCGTCGCGCTGCCGTAGCTGATGTGCGGGGAACCGTCGAAGGTCGCGGTCAGGTAGTCGAGGTGTCCGTCGCCATTGATGTCCACGAACTGTGAACCCATGCCGATGCATCACCAGTTGTTGAACTTGAGCCGCGTCTCGTCCCGGTCCAATAGCGGCTTCTCTTGCGCGAAGCGCATCGGCCGCGCGTCGCCGAGCGCCACCGTCACGCGCCCCATGAGGTCACCGACGACCATGTCGAGGTGCTCGTCGCCGTTGACGTCGTGCAGCGCGGGCGAGGGATAGAGCCGCCCCTCACCCAGGTACTCCTCACCCGCCATGATCCGCGTGGGCGCGGCGAACCGGACCTCGGTGTCCTCGGCCGGAGCCGCGAGAGCCAGCTCGACCGTCAGCGTCTTCGGTGGTAGGCAGACCTGGTCGTCGCAGACCTGGAACTCCATGGACACCTCGAGCGGGTCCGTCGGCTCGGCGACCTCGACTTCGCAGGTGAAGGTCACCTCGCCCACGAACCAATTCGCCCCGCTGTCATCGGTCGCCGGATGGGCGGCGGTCCGCGTGCTCCAACCGGTAACGACGCGGCCGCCCTCGGGCAGGGACAGGGCAGGCTCGGTCGCGGGGTAGGGCGCACCATCGGGCGTATCGGCGTAGACATGCCAGCCATCCCTGAGCTTCAGCGTCGCCTCCACCCGCCGCCGCGTGGGTGCGCCTTCCACCCGAAAGGCGGCAGCCCGCAGGCGCGTCGGGCCGAATTCGCGCGGCACGCTCGTCGCGCATGGCGCGGTGGGCTCGTCGTCGACGTCCGCTTCGCGCAGGTAGAGCCACACCCAACCATGTGCGCTGGACTTGCGACGGTCGAACGATGCCATCTTCCTCGCGTGCGGCGTGTAGGCGTCGAGGGCAGCTTGGTAGGCGGCCTCGACGTCCTCCGGGACTCCGGTCGGCTCCTTGGCGTACGCGAAACGCTCCTTCACGGCCTCGCTCAGCACGGCGTTGGCCTCCTCGAGGATCGGTTCCAGCGCGACCTTCTCGGCCTCCTGCTCCGCCGTCAAGGGTGGCAACGTCTTGTACAGCCATTGCACGTCCCCGAGGAGCAAGTCGGCCTCGCCGTCGCCGTTCCAGTCCGTGACGAAGACCTTGGTGCGCGAGCCCGGGCTCGCAGGGCCCTCGGCCTCAGAACGTTCCTCGTACTCGTGGCGACCCACCAGTGTGACCGCGGCCGCGTAGCTCGGCACGTCGTTCGTCCCTACGTTGCGGTGCCAGTCGGCCCCGCCCCACTCACTGCCGACGACCAGGTCGCGCACGCCGTCCCCGTCCCAGTCCGCGTGGTGGGCGTTCGAGCCTTCGATCTTCTTGCCGTCGACCGTCTTCAGTGTGCGTGACTCCGCCGACCAGCTCGGCTCGGCACGCGTGCCGACGTTCTCGAACACGTAGACGCCGTCGGTCCGCGTACCGATGACCAGGTCGAGATCGCCGTCGGCGTCCATGTCGATCGCCTCGGGCGTCACCGACGTGCCAGTCTTCAGCGCATCGCCCTCCGCGTTCAGCAGGTAGCGGCCCTGCGCGAGCTCACCCGCCGCCCCGCGCTCGAAGAGATAGACCTCACCGGTGTAGGAACCCGAGAGGATGTCGAGGTCGCCGTCCGCGTCGTAGTCCACGAACTGTGGACAGAAGGAGATGCATCACGTGGTGGGAATGGAGGCGTACTCCTTGCCCGCGCGCAGGTAGACGAAGTCCTCGAAGGCCGGCGCCTCGTTCGTGCCGACGTTGCGGTAGACGCGCAGCTTGCCCTCCGCGAAGGGGCTCTTGCGTCCTCGATGCTCTTCGGGCAAGCGCTCCTCCGCGAACGCTCCTTCACCGAATTCCCCGACGAGCAGGTCGCGCACGCCATCTCCGTCGAAGTCCATCACGTGCGGGGCCGCGTGTCCGATCGAGACGTCGATCGGAACGCCGCCCGCCTCGAGCCGCACCGGAGGCGCGAGCGTCGAGCTGTCGAGGGCGGGTTCGTCGGCCGTCCGTACGTCCGTGCCTCCGATCGAGGCCGTGAGCAGCGCGATGCAGCTGATGTTCATGGAATGACCTTGAGGACTGGAGCCCGTCGGTTTCTTGGATGATGCGCGGGGCTGATTGTACCCACCGGCGTTGCCGGGTAGGCCGGTGGGCCCCTGGCTTCGCAGAAGGCCCGAAGAGAACCCGAGCCAGGTGACACCTCCACGGCAGGCCGCTGTACCCGGAGCGAGAGCCCCCCGTCCGCAGGGCCTCCGCTCCACCCCACCCCACCCCACCCCACCCGTGCCTTCGCACCGATGCAGCACCCGTTCACCAAGTCCTTCCTCGCGACCCAAGGGCCCGTCTCCCGACACGACGACTTCACGGCCGGACTGGGCCTCGCCAGTCTCAAGTACGGCGTCGATGCGATCGTGTGCTGGCTCTGGCTCGGTTCGCTTCTGGCACCCATTCGACTACCTCGACGCGACCTTTTCGCAGCGGCTGGGCGGCGCCGTCGGCACGCTGCCAGTCGGGTCCCTCGTATTCGCGGTGCTGTGGACGCTGCCCTTCCTGTGGATGGGGTGACGCGATCCTGCACCGCATCCACGAACGCGTGCTCGCGCACATCGGGAAGCTAGCCGAAGCGGGCGGCCGATGAGCGACGGAGGTCGCGGTCACCTGCGTGATGCGGCCAGGACCTCGGCTGGAACAACAGCTGCGCTACTGCGACTCCTTCGCCCCCATGTCGACGATCGGCGTCGACCCGTTGCCAGTGTCCGGCGCGCCAGGGTCGTCCGTCCGGCGCGCGTCGAGTGCGACGTCGAGCGGCACGGGCTCACGCGTGTCGCCGTCACCGTCGATGTCGCCGAGGTCGGCGAGGATCGCGGCGTTGTCGCCGGCATCGATGCACGGGGAGCCCGGGAGGAGGAACCGGTGCGGACCGTTGAAGAGTGGCTCCGCGTCGATGTTTCCCGGGCCCCAGTTCAACGTCGTGTTGGCAAGCACGGCCCCCTGCCCGCCCTGGATGTCGGAGTAGGAGAGCGCCCCAGCTGCAGGGAGAGCGTCGACCACGTGCCCGTCCCGGTGTCGTAGACATCGACGACCTCCGTGGACCCCGTCGGACCGACCCCGCCACCGAACGAGACCACGTCACCGACAGCCGTCGCCGCCAACCGAGCGCGCGCGCGCGAGGCTGAGCTCGTTCATCGACCAGACCCCTGTTTGGGTGTCGTAGATGTCCACCCGATTCGAGTAGACGCTGGTTCCGGTCATGCCGCCCCCGAAGAGCACCTTGCCCCCGGCGCTCGCCGCCGCGAGGTCGTGGCGCCGGCCCGACAGAGAAGCGGTCGACCAGGTGCGCGTCGCCCCATCGTAGATGTCGACGACGTCGTGATTCGTCCCGCTGAAGACCCCACCCCCGAAGTACGCGCGGTTCCCAAGGCTCGTCGCCGCGAGGTTGCTGCGCGCGACCGACAAAATGTCGGTCGTCTACTGGCCGAGCGCTGAGGAGGTCAGGAGTAGACCTGACGTGAACAGGAGCGTAGCTCTCATCGGACTGCCTCGTAGGGGGAATCGGATGCTCTGGGATACCGAGGAGCTTTGCCGCCGGCTCGCGGAGCGTTGGTACGTAGCGGCCCAAGTGGCCACTTCCCAGGTCGTCAGGAAGACCGCGGGTTTCACGCCACACGCGCGGTCGCACGACCCGATAGACGACCATGGACTTCTCGACAGGTTCGCTCATGGCCTCGCTTCTCGTCAGCAGCATCGGCTTCGGGGTCTTCCTCTACGGGAAGCGCGAGGCCATGCATCCCCAGATCGTCGTCGGTCTGGCGATGATGGGCTATCCGTACTTCGTGAGCAGTCCGCTCTGGATGATCCTGATCGCCGCGGTGCTGCTCGGCGGACTGCGCGCACTCTCCTGACGCGCGAGCATCCGACGTTCGGGAGACGGTTGCCCACGTAGCGGAAGGCGACCGTCGCGACGCAGCGCTTCGCGCAACATTTCGACGAATCGGCGCGGACCGCGGCGCCCGAGCTCACGCCTTACACCTTGGAGGGCGGTCTCTTCGCACGGCGGCACGGGTGCCGCGGCGCGCGGGCGCTCAGTCCGTGTGCTCTTCGCGCGCGGCACAAACCAAGGAATCACATGCGTGAAGCCAAGACCGATGGACCTCGCGGCGACGCGATGAGCCAAGAAGCCGCGGGCACGACCTCGTCGCGAGCGACGGAGAGCGTGTCGAGCGACACCCCGCCCAAGCCCGAGCGCCGCTCCCCGCGCAAGGGTTTCAACCGCCGCTCGATGCTTCAGGGCAGCGCGGCGAGCGCAGCCGTGGCGGCATTCGCGAAGACCATGCCCTACGCCGCGGCGCAGGGGTCGTCGTTCGATCCCAAGCTGTTCTTGCTCGACCGGACGACGTTCGGGTGGGACGAGATCGCTCCGACGCGGAACGCGACCAGCGTGCAGACGAGCATGGCCGCGCAGAGCGCGAATCGCACGTACATGAAGTTTCTCGACTGGCAGCTCGAGCGCTTGGACCCGATCGACGACTCGCTCACCATGAGCGTGATCCAGGCTCAGAGCCCGGGGTCTGCACACTTCATGGGTCTGTCGATGCTTGGGATGGTCGCAGACCCCGTCTACGGCGCCATCTCCGGCGCGCCGGCCGTCATCGAGTCGGTGCGCTCGGTGGTGTTCAACGGCTACCACAACCCACGCCAGCTGCGCCTCACCATGGCGGACTTCTGGAGCTCCGTCCACAGCACGAGCATCCGCCAAGTCCCGATCTTCTTCTACTGGTACCCGTTCTACCGCGACGTCTTGACGCAGTTCGCGATCGGCGACTACGGCGGCCAGGGCGACGGCATGGTGCACCACAGCGCCCGGCACCCCGCGATGCTGTTCTACCTGGACCAATGGCGTAGCGAGGCTGCCAACCCGGTCGAGAACTACGCGCGTGAGCTTCTCGAGCTCCACACGGCCGGGGTGAACGAATACTCCGGCATCCCGACGTACGTCGAGAACGACGTTGTGGAAGCCGCCAAGATCTTCTCGGGCTGGACCATCGACTTCACCCCGGGCGTCTACGGCTTCACGTTCGACGGCTCGGTGCAGAAGCACGCCCTGGGCAGCAAGACCCTCTCGATGTCCAGCTGGCCGGGTGCGGGGACGTACCCGTACGACAACGTCAACCCCACCGAAGGGCTGAACCTCATCACGGACCTGGTGCGCCACCCGCTGACCGCGCTGCACATGTCCCAGCGGTTGATCAACTGGTTCCTGGGCGACTTCGACCCGACCAGCGGTCCGGGCACCGAGTTCTACGACCACTGGCTCCGCGTCGCGGTCACCCTCTGGCTCACGCAGGGCGACTTGAACGCGACGATCCGCACGCTGTTCGACGAGGTCCACCTCGCGGAAAGTCGACCCGGACCGTACCGCAAAGTCCGCAAGCCCCTGAACTACGCGATCGCGCTCCTGCGTGCCACGGGTCCCGAGCACACGCCGGCGTCGGGCATCGAGTGGATGAGTCAACCGTTCTTGAAGATGCAACAGGTGCCTGGGTACTGGCCCGCCCCGAACGGCTTCCCGCCCGACAACGAGGCCTGGACGAACTCGGTCGTCGCGCGCTTCGAGTTCGTGCATCGCCTCGTGTTCGATCCGACGCTGGGGTTCAACTTCACGCCAGCGCGTTTGGCCGCGCTCTTCCCGATGCCGACCCGCACCGGCATGGCCCAGCGCGCGAACGACATCCTGTTCGGCGGCGGTCTCCCGGGCCCCGAGGTCATGGCGATCGACAGCTACCTGCTCGGCCTCCCCGCGGGGGCGCCCCTCGACGACGTCAGGCGCGAAGCGATCGTCATGACGTTCTCCGCCCCCAGCTACCAGTTCCTCTACTAGCAGGAGACCGATCATGGCGAACAATTCGAACCCGCTCTTCCTCCAGGTCTTCCTGCGCGGCGGCGCGGACGGGCTGACCTTCGTCCCGCCCACGATGGACACCGAGTACACGGGGCGACGCAACCGGACCGTCTTGACGCCACCCGGTTCCGGCGGGACGTACCAGCCTCCGGTCGGCCCGCCCGTGTCGACGGATGCGCTCCCACTGGTGACGAATCCCGACTTCGGGCTCTCACCGGCCCTCGGTGACGTGAAGACGCTCTTCCTCGAGAACAAGGCGATCTTCGTTCAAGCCTGCGGCGGCGACGACGACGGCCGCTCGCACTTCATGCAGCAGGACTTCGTCGAGCGCGGCGAGACCTCTGCCAACCAGTCCACGACGGCGACGGGGAACGGCTGGCTCGGGCGGCATCTGGCCTCGACCCCGGTGACGGGGACGCCCATGCGCGCGCTGAGCCTGACGACCAATCCGATCCTGAGCCTACGCGGCGCGCCGTCGACGACGACGACCGACCCCGACGGCCTCGCGTTCCCGTCCCCACCGGCATCCCTGGGGAGTACGCGCGGGGCAACGCTCCAGACGCTCTACGGCCTCATACCGGTGGCCGGCGCCTCGCAGCAGATCATCGATGCCTTCGCGAATGACGAGACGTCGATCGGCGAGCTCGCGAACGTGAACTTCCAACGCACGCCGGCAGCCGGAACACCCACCTACCCAGCGGGGCCGTTCGGAGCAGCGCTCAAGCAGGTGGCCGACATCGTCGACTACCAGTCGGGCGCTTCGGTGCCCAATCCTCTGGAGATCGCCACGATCGACTACGGCGGCTGGGACACCCACGACAGTCAAGGGGTGTTCAACGTGCCGAACGACAATCGCATGTATGGCCTGATGAAGGACCTGAACGACGGCCTGTTCGCGTTCGTGCGCGACATGGAGTCCCAGTCGATCGTGCGCGAAGTCGTGATCTTCGTCCTGACCGAGTTCGGACGCACGACGGACGAGAACACCAACCTGGGCACCGACCACGGGCGCGGTGGCCTCGCGATCCTTCTCGGCAGCGCCGGCAAGATCCAGAGCCAACACCATCAGAAGGTGCTCGCCCCCAACTGGAGCGGCCTGCCGAACCAGGGCCTGGACCTGGACGTCGCGACCGAGTTCCGCGACATCCAGTACGACATCCTCGACAAGGTGCTCTGCAACCCCAATCCCGGCGCGATCCTGCACAGTGGGGTCGCGGGCAGCGGCTACACCCACACGCCGCTCAATCTTCTCGTGTGACCGTCCGCCATGCGCGAGGCGGAGCACGCAGGAGTGCTCCGCCTCGCGCGACTCCTGAAAGAGCCTAGAGGTGTGATTCACTCTTGTGCGGCATTTTGGTCGGCCCGTACCCGCCCGCTGCTGCGTTGCGCCTCCTCCGAGACTTGCAGCGAAGTCGCGTCGTCGCTG
>JAAELL010000434.1 GCA_024226735.1 bacterium
GTGTGCGTGCCACAAGGCGCGGCGACGACGCAACTTCGCTGCCAATACGGTGATACTGGGATTGGTCGCAGGAGCCGCAACGCCGTGGCGCGTGCATGCGGGCCGGGATACGACTGCGAATGTCTGCATCACACCACTAGGTGCATCGGCGGCGCGCCGTGGGTGCAGGGATGCGCGATCTTTTTGCGGTCCCGACGTCCTCTCAGTTCGGGCCGCCGATGCGAATCCATGGACCGAAACGGGTTCTTGGGGGAAGCTGGAGTCTCCCGAGTTCCCCCCTCTTTCCTCCCACAACCTCCTCCCATGCATCACCTTGCCCTTCCGCTCTCTGGCGGGCTGCTGCTCTGCATCCCCGCATCGGCGCAAAACTTCAACATCGACATCGGCGACCTGGGCGCAGCCAACGGCGCTGGATCGCCTTCGGCGTCGTACGGCGCCGCCGCCGGCTCTCCGGGCACGTGGCACCACATCGACGTGGGCCCGCTCGCCGGGCTCGGCAACTACACGTCGCCGCCGCTCACCGACACGAGCGGCGGCGCGACCGGGGTCACCGTCGACTTCGACGTCGTCAACGCAGGCGACACGTTCACGACTTTGGACGCGGACGAGCCCAACACGATGGGCGACGACGCGCTGTTGATGGACGACATCATGTACTGCGTCGGCTCGCCGTTCACGGTGACGTTCAACGGGCTCGCGCCGGGCGTGTACGACGTCTACACGTACGCGATGGCGCCCGACAGCGCGACGCTGTTCTGCGACGTCGACGTGCCGCTAGGAACGGGCGGCGTGCAGAACGTCGGCGGAGCGGGTCAGCGCCGGCATTCGTCCGGGACACCGTCCTGGTTCTGGTCGCTCGAGGCACCGACGAAGATGTCCTTGAGGTCCAGGATGCCGTTGCCGTTGCAGTCCTCGCGCGGACCGTCGTACTCCCGCAGGAAGGCCGCGAAGTCGTCCCGGTCCACGTCGGCGTCGCCGTCGAAGTCCATCCGTTCGCATCCGGGGCCGAAGGTGAGGCCGACGCAGGCGATGAAGTCGTAGAAGTCGCCGACGTCGATGGTCCCGTCGTCGTCGGCGTCGCCGAGCGCGGACGGGGGCAGCAGTTGCCACGTGGCACCTGCCGGGTAGCCCACGACGCGGCGACGGGCACCGCTCGGCCACGTGACGATCAACTCGTCGATCACCGTCGCCGCATCGAGGCCGAAGTGCAGCGCGAAGTCGTCCTGCGACTTGAACCCGGTGCCCGATAGCACTTCGCGCGTCTGCCAGGTGCCGGCCGTGCGGAGGTCGACGCGGGCGCCGATCGCCGAGGTGTTGGAGCCGATGCCCACGACGTCGAACCGCGCCCACGCGCGACGCTCGCCCTCGTGGTTGACGAACAGTCGCAACGGAGTGTTCGACGCCTGGAGGATCAGGTCGAGGTCGCCGTCGGCGTCGATGTCTCCAACGGCGGCGCAGTAGGCGCCGTGGGGGACCGCGACCCCGACGGTCGCCGCGATCTCTGCGCACGGCCACGCGTCGATCCCCTTGTTCGCGTAGAGCCGGCTCGGACCGTCTTGGTTGCAGACGTACAGGTCCTGGACGCCGTCGTTGTCCCAATCGAAGAAGATCGCACCCCAGCCCGTTCGGAACGACTCGACGCCGGCGGTGGCGCTCGCATCGAGGAACGTGTTGCCCCCCTGGTTCAGGAGCAGCACGTTGCCGCCGGGCGTGTTCGTGCAGTACAGATCCTGGTAGCGATTGCCGTCGAAGTCTCCGACGGCGACGCCCATCGAGTCGATGCAGATGTCAGCGCCCGACCCGGCGGACACGTCGACGTACTGCCCGCCCTGGTTGACGAAGAGGAAGTTGTGCTCGTTGCACGAGCTCCAGCCCTTGTCGTTCGACACGTACAGGTCCGCATCGCCGTCACGGTCGCTATCGAAGAACACGCTCTGCCAGGTGAAGTCGTCCGAGGCGACGCCCTGCGCGGGGGCGACGTCGTTGAAGCTCATTCCGCCCAGGTTCTGGTAGAGCAAGTTCAGCGGCTCCGGCGGCGAGTACTGCGTGTTGTTCGAGGCGTAGATGTCGATGTCGCCGTCGAGATCGAAGTCGGCCATCGCGGACCCGCTTCCCCGCCCGTCGTCGTCGACCCCGACCGCAGGCGCGACGTTCGTGAACTGGAAGTTGCCGTCGTTGCGCAAGAGGGCGTTGGGCAGGTTCCACCCGCTCAGGTACAGATCGGCGTCGCCGTCTCCGTCGACATCGGCCGCTGCCAGCCCGACGACACCTGGGATCGGTCCGATGCCGGTCGTTTGGGTGCGCTCGATGAAGACCCCGTTGCCGTCGTTCTCCCAGACGCCGACGATCTCGTCGACGCGGCCCAGAGCGACGAGGTCGGGATCGCCGTCGCCGTCAAGGTCGACCAGGCCGACGCCGCGTCCGGCGCCTCCGCTTCCGAACGTGAAGTAGTCGATTCCCCGCGGCCCCGCCTCCTGGGTGAACGGCGCGGGGGACTGTGGCGTGGCGAGCGGGGCGAACGACAGTAGGGCAGGTAGAAGCATGCAACTTCGCTACGGGTCCGTGGGCCAGTGTGCGTACGTCCATTAGACCACTCTGGGGGTCGCCGGGCGCGGCATGAGGGGAAGTCCCCGTGACTCGGCGTGCGTTTGCTGCTCCTGGCGCGTTGCATTCTGGGCTCAGGGCGAGATCCTGGGCGAAGTCCACATCCGGGAGCATCGCAA
The DNA here is from genome assembly GCA_024226735.1 of bacterium. Lineage (GTDB taxonomy): Bacteria > Planctomycetota > UBA1135 > UBA1135 > JAAELL01. Next base: position 2,724 of record JAAELL010000434.1, read on the forward strand.
CGGCCCAAAACCGCGTACATTCGATGCAGTGCGGGGCGCCGCCGCTCGTGCTCGAGTTCGACCGGCGCGGCGTCCCGAATCGATCGATTTCACTTTTGAGGATCTCAACCATGACTCGAGTCTCGAAGACTCTCGGCGCAACCGCTGCGCTGTTGTTCGTGGGCACGCCTGCCTTCGGACAAGCTCTCTCCAACCAAGATGACTGCGCCAACGCCTCCGTCGACACCCGTACGGGCGACGGCGCGTGGGACTTTGACAATTCCGGTGCGACCACTGGCCCCGACGGCCAGGCAGAAGGCGCCTGCTACTCCTTCGGCACCGACGACATCCAGAGTGACATCTGGTTCGTCTGGGAAGCCTCCGTCGACGGCTCGGTCGTCATCGACACCTGCGCCTCGATCGGCACCAACACCGACACCAAGATCGCAGCTTACCCCGGCACGTCCTGCCCCGCCGACGGCAGCTCGGTCGCCTGCAACGACGACACGTGCGGCCTGCTCTCGGAAATCAGCTTCGCGGTCGCGTGCGGTGAGTCGTACGTGATCCAGCTCGGCAGCTTCCCCGGCAGCACGGACGGCACCGCGACCGTGACGGCCATCCAGGCCGGCACCGCCTGCTCGCCGCCGATCACCGAGACCGAATGGACGCAGTCGGTCGACAACACGACCCTGCAGGCGGGCTCCGTCGCGTGCCTGAGCAGCCCGGCAGGCATCACCGACAACAGCTACTACCGCTTGTACGATCCGGCCTCCTGTGGCGTCGTGGGCGACTTCGAGGTCGTCGACGTGACGTTCGGCATCGAGTCCACCTCGGGCCCGAGCGATTGCCAGACGGTCTTCCTCAACGTCCGTGATGGCACCGGCTTCCCCGTCGTCGCCAACATGCCGATCCTCGGCTCGACGTCGTTCCAGGTTCCGACCGGCATCGACATCACGGACCAGTACATCCGCACCATCCCGATCACGACCGGAATTATCCCCGCGGGGACGCCGATCGCGCTCGAGCTGATGTCGCTGAACGGCCAAAGCGCCCCGGGCGACTTCCTGTTCCCCGGCGCGAACGCCCTCGGCGAGACCGCCGACAGTTATATCGCGGCCGCTGATTGCGGGATTCCGGATCCGCTGCCGATGGGAGCGATCGGTTTCCCGGACGTGCACCTCGTCCTCGACCTGACCGCGCGCGAAGGCGGACCGATCGACGACACGCTCGGCACCAACTACTGTACCGCCAATACGCACTCGGGCGGCATCCCCGGCGTGATGTCGGCCAACGGTAGCGCCATCGTCGCGGACAACCGTCTGACGCTGACGGCGAGCGACCTGCCCCCGAACGAGTTCGGCTACTTCATCGCCGGCCCGGGCAACGGCACGGTGGCTCCGGCCAACAGCTCCGGCATCTTCTGCCTCGCTGGCGGGGACCCGAACCACCTCGGCCGCTACGACGGCCTGTGCGAGCTGTTCGACAGCGGCGTCTCGGGTACCGGGTCGCTCGCGATCGATCTCAACAACGTTCCGATCGCTGGCGGCGTCGACCCGAACGGGCCGTTCACGCGTGCGCTCCTGCCGGGCGAGACCTGGAACTTCCAGTGCTGGTTCCGCGACAGCGCGACCAACAACTTCACCGACGCGGTCTCGATCCTGTTCGAGCAAGCGCCTCGGTAGACTGACACGCGGCCCCGCACCTCTCCGAGGCGCGGGGCCGCTCTGATTGAGACGGCTTGCTCCGTCCCTCGTGCGGCTTCAGTGGCGTAGAGTAAGGGGGCAGTTCCGGCCAGCTCATCTCGCTACCCGGCCGGCTCCGCTTCTCTCCAAGGATCATCAGCCATGACTCGAGCGCTAGGGGCTCTAGGGGCTTGCGTCGCTCTCGTGCTCGGAGCCTCGCACGCCACCGGACAGGACCTCACGAACCAGGACGAATGCAGCCAGGCGGGCCTCGACGTGCGCGTCGGGAACGGGACCTGGATGTGGGACAACTCCGGCGCGACGACCGGCGTCGAGGGCCAGGACGAGGCGAGCTGCTACACGTTCGGGCTGACCGGGGTCCAGAGCGACGTGTGGTTCGTGTGGCGCTCGGCGTTCAACGGCTTCGTGATCATGGACACGTGCTCCACGGGCGGCACGAACCTCGATACGAAGATCGCCGCGTACCCCGCGGGGTGCTGTCCCGAAACGGGCACGGCGGTCGACTGCAACGACGACAGCTGTGGCGCGCGGTCGACCCTGGCCTTTGCAACCGATTGCGGCGAGTCCTACCTGATCCAGCTCGGGTCGTTTCCGGGGAGTGCGGACGGCACGGCATTCGTCACCGCGCAGCAGAGCGGTCCCGCGTGCCCGACCGAGATCGACACCGACTGGTCCCAATCGGTCGACAACAGCTCGATCGCGCCCGGCGGCGTCGCGTGCATCAACCAGGTCCTGGGGGTCGCCGACAACAGCTTCTGGCGCCTCTACGAGCGCGCGTTTCCGAACGAGGGGCTCTCCGCCCCGCCAGTCGTGGGGGACTTCGAGGTGACCGAGGTGCGCTTCGGCGTCGAGGTCGCGAGCTCGCTGGGGGGCGTGCAGATGATCGACGTGCGCATTCGCGACGGCGCCGGCTTCCCCGCCGGCGCGACGTCCGCGCCCATTCTCGGAGAAGTGGTGGTGCCGGTTTTCGACACCGATCAGACCCAACAGACGTTCGTCACCGCGACGTTCAATCCGCCCGTCTTCGTGCCTGCCGCGACACGCTCGATCGCCGTCGAGATTCACGTGCCCAACGGCCAGGATCCGGGACAGATGGCGATGTACTTCCCGGGCTCGAACGTGACGGGACAGACCGAGGACAGCTATCTGTCGGCGGACGACTGCGTCCTGTTCGATCCCGTGCCGTTCTCGGCCGTGGGCTTCCCGGACGTCATGATCATCCAGGACCTCGTCACGCGCAGCGCGCCGGCCCCGAGCGAGACGATCGGGTGCAACTACTGTGGCCCCTCGATCCCGAACTCGTCGGGCGTGGGCGCGGTGATCACCGCGCGCGGCAGTGAGCAGCTCTCCGACAACGTCGTGACCTTGACCGCCAGCGATCTGCCGAACGGCGTGTTCGGATACTTCCTCTCGGGCCCCGGCAACCAGTCGGTGCTGCCGGGTCAGAGCAACGGCCGCTTCTGTCTCGTCGGGGGCAACTCGGACTTCCTCGGGCGCTACGAGGAGCGCGTGTTCAACAGCGGTACCACCGGGCAGGGCTCGCTATCGATCGACGTCACTGCCGTGCCGATCGCCGGGGGCGGCATGGGGGGGCCGACCGAACGAGCGCTGCTTCCGGGGGAGACGTGGAACTTCCAGTGCTGGTTCCGTGACGCGCCGGCGGGGGGGCAGCTCAACAACTTCACGGACGCGGTCTCGATCCTGTTTCGATAAGAGGCGGGAGCGTCCCAGATCGCCGGCCCGGGCCAAGGCATCGCGATGCCGGCCTCGAGCGACGGCGTCTTCTGCCTCGTCGGCGGCCACCCCGACGATCTCGGGCGCTACGAGGGCGATGTTTTCAACAGTGGCGCGACGGGCACGGGCTCGCTGGCGATCGACGTGAACAGCATCCCGGTCGCGGGTGGTCCGGATCCGGCCGGTCCGTTCACGCGCGCGCTCCTCTCGGGCGAGACCTGGAACTTCCAGTGCTGGTACCGCGACGACTTGCCCCCCGGCGGCGTTCCGCGCAACAACTTCACCGACGCCATCTCGATCCTCTTCCAGTAGGCGATCGACCCAGCGCACCTGCCATGCGGCCCGTACCTCTCCGAGGTGCGGGGCCGCTCTCACTTGCCGCCGTCCTCTTCCTCCTCCTGTTCTGCCTCTTCCTCTTCCCCCTCGCCGTCGCCTTCGTCCGCGCCCTCGTCGTCATCCGGCGCGCCCTCCTCCGGCTCCGACTCGGGTTCCTCGCGCAGCAGCCGCCCGTCCATCGCGTACATGCCGCGCCCGTGCGTCGCGATCACGATCACGTCGTCGCGCGGGTGCACGATCAGGTCGTGGACGAACGTCGACGGCAGCTCGCTGCCGAGCACGTGCCAGGTCTCCGCGCCGTCGGTGGTCACGTAGACGCCGAGGTCGGTCCCGACGTAGAGGATCGCGGGGTCGAGCGGGTCCTCGCGCACGACGTTGATCGGCCCGCTCGGAATCCCTCCGGCGATGTTCTCCCAGTGGGCTCCACCATCGCGTGAGCGCCACAGGTACGGCGTGAAGTCGTCGTTCCGTTTGCCGTTCTGGGCGACGTAGACGGTCTCGAGGTCGTAGCGCGAGGCCTCGACGCGCGAGATCCAGCGCCGCGGGGCGAGGCCGCCTGTGATCTCCGTCCACGCCTGTCCGCTGTCGAGCGTCACGTGCAGGCGCCCGTCGTCGGTGCCCGCGTAGATGCGGCCGAACTCGAGCGGCGACTCGGAGATCGAGAATATCGTCTGGTGGGGGATGTCGCCGATCTTGTTCGGGTCGGCGTGGCTGAGATCGGGACTGATCGGAGCGAAGTTCTCCCCGCGGTCGAGCGAGCGGTAGAGCCGGTTCATCCCGTGGTACACGATGCGCGGGTTGTGGGGCGAGATGACGAACGGCGCGAGCCACTGCCCGCGCAGCTCGTCCTCGCCCTCGGCCGCCTCGGGGTACAGGCGCACGCGGTCGCCGCTGGCGAGGTCCTGGCGGAAGATGCGCCCGTAGAAGCCCTCCGCGTACACCGTGTCCGCATCCGTCGGATCGACCGCGTGGCTGCTCGCCTCGCCGCCGGGGGCACGCTCCCACTCGACCGCACGGATGCGGTCGCGACCGCGCGACAGATCGACAGCGGCGCGGCGGCTGCCGTGGTCTTGGATCGAGCCGTACACGTGGAACGGGTCCGCCATGTCGTAGCCGACGTTGTAGAACTGCACGACGGGCAGGTTGTCGTAGAACGTGCGCCAGTTCTCGCCGCCGTCGTACGAGATCGCCACCCCGCCGTCGTTGCCGTTGACGAGGTAGCGCGGGTTGGAAGGATCGATCCAGAGCGCGTGGTGGTCGCCGTGCATCCCGCGCAGGCGCCGGAACGTCTTGCCGCCGTCGTTGGACACGTTCAGGGCGAGGCCCATGACGTACACGGTGTCCTCGTCGGTCGGATCGACGCGGATTTGACCGAAGACCCAGCCGTACGTCGAGGACAGGCGCTGCATGGATTCGCTCGTCTCGCTGACCTGACGCCACGACGCTCCGCGGTCGTCGGAGCGGTACACCGTCGCGCCGAGGATGGCGTCCTCCTGCTCGCGGCCGTAGGAGTCGGAGTCCTCCGGAACCTCGGCCTGCTCGTAGTTGTCGACGAACGCATAGACGACGCTGGGGTTCGAGGCCGCGAGATCGATGCCGATGCGCCCGCGGTGGTGGGGGGCCGGCAGCCCCTCGTTCACGGGCTCCCAGGTGTCGCCGCCGTCGAGGGAGCGCCAGATGCCGCTGCCCTCGTGGCCTTCATGCGCGCGCGGATCGTTCCAGAGCTCACGCCGCCTCTGCCACGTCGCGGCATACAGGATCTCGGGCTTGGTCGGGTCCATCACGAGATCGATCGCCCCCGTTCGCTCATCGACGAACAAGACCTTCTCCCACGTCTCGCCGCCGTCGCGCGAGCGGTAGACGCCGCGCTCGGGATTGTCGGTCCACTCGTGCCCCGAGGCGGCGACGTAGACGAGGTCGGGGTCGTCCGGGTGAACGACGATGCGCGCGATCGTGTGCGTGCCCGCTAGCCCCCGGTGCTCCCAGCTCTCGCCCCCGTTGTCGGAGCGGTAGACGCCGGTGCCCGCCATCGAGCTGCGGAAGATGTTCGCCTCGCCCGTGCCGACCCAGACGACGTCCTGGTCGGAGGGCGCGAGCGTCACGTCGCCGATCGACGTCGACGGCGCCTGCTCGAAGATCGGCTCCCAGCTCGTGCCCTCGTTGACCGATCTCCACACGCCGCCGGACGCGGTGGCGACGTAGGCCGCGTAGCTCTCGCCGCGCGGGGCGACGAGGGCGACGTCCGTGACGCGTCCGCTCACGTTCGTTGGGCCGAGGAACTGCCAGTCGAAGTCCTTGAACGGCGAGCTCTCGCGCAGCGCCGCGTGAGCCTCGTACCAGCCGAGGCGCACCGCCGGGTCCATGCCCGGCAGACGCGGGTCGCCCAGGGACGTGCGCAGCGTTTCGATCTCGGCGGTGAGCTCCGCGACGCGCGCGAGGACCTCCTCGAGGAGCTCGTCGGTCGAGACCTCCTGGGCGGTGACGCGCCCAGCGAGTAGGGTGATCGTCAGAAGAGAGAGCGCGTGGCAGGCGGCGCGATCGCGGGGCATGGGTCCATCCGAGGTTGTAGGTCGTGTCGTCCCCGCGATTCTATACGAGCGCGCGCCGCCGCCCGGCGCGCTTCGTTTCCTCCCCGAGCCGTGTCCCAAAGGAGGGCACCGTGACCCGAGCGTTCGACCGCCGCACCTTCCTCGGCCGCACAGGCCTCGCCCTCGCGGCCGCGAGCGTCCGCACGGGCCCCCTGCGCGACGAGCTCGCCATCGCGTTCGTGGGCGCGGGCGGCCAGGGCTGGTCAAACCTGCGCACGCTCGCGAAGATCGACGGTGTACGCGTCGCTGCCCTGTGCGACGTCGATACCTGGTACTCGCGCATCGCCCGCTCGCGCTTTCCCCAGGCGCGCCAGTTCCGCGACTACCGCGCGATGCTGGTGGAGATGGGCGAGGAGCTCGACGCCGTCTGCATCAGCACGCCGGACCACATGCACGCACCAGTGGCAGTGCGGGCAATGGAGCTGGGGCTGCACTGCTACTGTGAAAAGCCACTCGCCTGGGCCGCGCCCGAGGCGCGGCTGATGGCGCGCATCGCCAGGGAGAAAGGGCTCGTGACCCAGATGGGCAACGGCGCGAGCGCGAACGACGGGTTCCGTGCGGGCGTCGAGCTCCTGCGCTCCGGCGCACTGGGCAAGATCAGCGAGGTCCACGTGTGGACGAACCGACCGATCTGGCCGCAGGCGGTGCCCACGCCGAAGGAAGCCGAGAACGTGCCGGATACCTTCGATTGGGACCTGTGGCTGGGTTGCGCGCCCGAGCGTCCGTTCCACACCGCCTACCACCCGTTCCGCTGGCGCGGCTGGTACGACTTCGGCACGGGCGCGCTCGGCGACATGGCTTGCCACACGATGAACCTGCCGTTCCAGGGGCTCGAGCTCGGCGCCCCGCGCACGATCGAGGCCGAGACGTCCGAACTCTTCGACGACAGCTACCCCGCGGGCGCGCGAGTGACGTGGCGGTTCGAGGGGGTGCGCGTCGTTTGGTACGAGGGCACGTCGAGTCCGCCGCGGGAGTTGGGGGAGCACCTGGGCGAGCGAGAGCTGTCGGGCTCGGGCTGCCTGGTGCTCGGCGAAGCCGGAGCGCTCTACTCGCGCGGTGGCTCGGGGACGCAGCACGAAGTGCTCGCGAAACCGGACGCGACGATCGCGGTCCCCGAACCGTTCCTGGAGCGCTCGCCCGGACACCACGCCGAGTGGGTGCGCGCCTGCCGCGGCGACGGCCCCGCGCCGATGTCCGCATTCGCGACCGCTGGCCCGTTCAGCGAGGCGATCCTGCTCGGCAATCTCGCAATGCGACTCGGGCAGAAGATCGAATGGGACGCGGAGACGATGACGGCCGAGGAGTGCCCCGCGGCGGAACCGCTCCTGCGACGCACGTATCGCGATGGCCACGTCATCGATCTCTAGTGGTGTGATTCACTCTTGTGCGGCATTTTGGTCGGCCCGTACCCGCCCGCTGCTGCGTTGCGCCTCCTCCGAGACTTGCAGCGAAGTCGCGTCGTCGCTGCGCCTTGCAGCGAACGCGTACGCACCGACCAAAA
>JAAELL010000435.1 GCA_024226735.1 bacterium
ATTTTGGTCGGTGCGTACGCGTTCGCTGCAAGGCGCAGCGACGACGCGACTTCGCTGCAAGTCTCGGAGGAGGCACAACGCAGCAGCGGGCGGGTACGGGCCGACCAAAATGCCGCACAAGAGTGACTCACACCACTAGGATGGGAGCGAGCTCACTCCGAAAGCCCGCCATGCCCATCCCCGCCTTCGCCCTCTTGGGCGTCACCCTGTTCGTTCCGCAGGAGCCCGTTCGCTACGAACGGGTCGACGAGAGCTGGTTCCGCGTCGAGGAGACCGGACGGTTCGCGATCGATCCGCGTTCGGTCTCGGTCCGCTTCCGCTCTCCAGTGACGGATCTGGCCGAGCTGATCGCCGTCGCGGGTGATCCGACGGGCCTTCTGGCAGCGGCGAGCACCGTGCGCGCGAATCGGCTGGGCGTGCACGATCTCGAGCTGGCCGAGGGCTCGGACGTCCTGGCGGTGCGCGACGCGCTGCGAGCGAGCGGCTGGGTCGAGTTCGCCGAAGAGAACACGATCGGCGTCTTCACCCTCGACCCCGACGACACCGAGTTCGGACTGCAGTGGGCCCTGGAGAACACCGGCCAATCCGGCGGCGTGCCGGGCGCGGACATCGACGCGAGGGGCGCGTGGGACCTGACGACGGGCGCGCCATCGGTCGTCGTCGCGGTCGTCGACGCGTCGGTCAACGTCTTCCATCCCGACCTCGCTCCCAACATGTTCGTCCACCCGGGCGAGATTCCCGGCAACGGCATCGACGACGACTCGAACGGTTTCGTCGATGACGTGCACGGATGGAACTTCTCGATGAACCGCGCCGACGTCTCGGGCTTCCACTACCACGGCTCGTTCGTGACGGGCATCGTGAGCGCGCAGACCAACAACGCCGAGGGCATCGCCGGCGTCGCAGGCGGCTGGCTCGGCGGCGATGGTGCCCGATCGATGGCGTGCGTCGTCGGCGACTTCGCCCCCAACTCGACCGTCGTCGACGACGCGATCGTGTACGCCGCCGACAACGGCGCGCGCGTCGTGACGCTTGCGCTGACGATCGGGTCCTCGAGCGCGCTCGACGCCGCGCTCGACTACGCCCGCGACGTCAAGGGCGTGTTCATCGACTGCGCGTCGGGCAACCACGGAGCGAACGTCTCGTACCCCGCCCGCGACCCGCGTGTCGTCGCGGTCGCTTCCTCCGACCGCCACGACGAAGTCTCGAGCTTCTCCAACTCCGGCTCACAGATTTGGGTCGCCGCACCCGGCGAGGACATCCGCTCCACGGACATTCCCGGCTACCGCTTCTCCAGCGGCACCTCGTTCGCAGCGCCACACGTCGCCGGCACGATCGCCCTGACACTCTCCGCCGCCGACGCCGCGGGAATCACGATCAGCGTCGCCGGCCTCGAGAACGTCCTGAAGGTCGCCGCCGAGGACATCGGTCCAGCCGGGTTCGATCCGGACACGGGCTGGGGCCGCATCGACGCACGCCGGACGCTCGAAGAGCTCCTCGCGGGCGACTGCAACGACAACGGAACGTACGACTTCGACGACATCGAGGCGGGAACGTCGCAGGATGCCGACGGCGACGGCATCCCGGACGAGTGCCAGTGTCCGCCGCCCGGCAACTACTGCGTCACCTCACCCAACTCCGCCGGTCCCGGCGCCGTGCTCTCGACATCGGGTTCATCGAGCATCGCCAGCAACGACCTCGTCCTGCACGCGTCGGGTCTACCCACCGGCGAACCGTGTCGGTTCCTGTTCGGGCCGGCCGCGACCCAAAGGCCCCTGTTCGATGGATTCCTCTGCGTCGAGCTGCCGCTCGTCCGCTTGCCGCTCGTGACGACGGGTGCCGGCGTGTTGGACTTTGCGGTGGACCTGGGCGGATTGCAGGTCGCGGCAGGAGGGACGGGCTACTTCCAGCTGGTCTATCGGGACTCGGTCGGGGTGCGGGGGAACCTCAGCGATGGGGTCGCCGTAGTCTTCTGCCCGTGAGCCGCACGCGCGATCCGAGGCCGAACGTCTAGCCGTGCACCGAGAGCAGGCCGTGCCTGCGCCACCCCACGCGCTGCAGCCATGTCCGCGCAGGCGCCAGTGGAGGCGGCTCGCTCGCCCCCAGCTCCTCCAAGCGGAACTCACGCCATCCATCGAAGAACATCCCCGAGCAGAAGATGTCGATCGGGTCCGCCTCAAGTGGACGATGTGTCTTTGCGTGCGTCTTGTGGTGATCGGCGTTCTCGAGCACGTACTGCAACGCGTCGCGGACCTCCTTCGGCGTGCGCAGGATGCGATCGAAGTAGCGATCCGCGAACACCTTCCCCGTGCGTCGCCACACCTTGGCCCGCGTTCCGCGGCAGCCCCGCGCACACCGGCGCGACCGATGCGCAACCACTCGAACACCCCGCACTCGCCTGGGAGTTCGACACCCGCGGAACCGTCGAGTCCTCGCCGACCGTCGTGGACGGCTGGCTCTACTGTGGTGCGTTCGCCGACCACCTCTTCGCGCTCGACGCCGTGAGCGGACGCGAGCGCTGGCGATTCCGCACGGGCGGCCCCGTATTCTCGTCGCCGGCGATCGCGGACGACGTGGTGTACGTCGGCTCGGGTGGCCACCATCTCTACGCCCTCGACCTGCGTTCCGGAACGGAGGTCTGGCGGTGCGACCTGAAGGGACGCGTGCTCGGCAGCCCCGCCGTCGCCGGCCATCACCTCTACGCCGGCGGAGAGGGCGCGGGCGGATCCGAGCCCGGTGCGCTGTTCGCGGTCGACCGGGAAGACGGCTCGATCGTGTGGCGCTTCGGAGTCGGCGCAACGGTGTGGAGCTCACCGACGGCCGTCGGAAGCTCGCTGTGGTTCGGCGCGCATGACGGTAAAGTGCGGCGCTTGATCGATGAGCGACCCTGACCCGAACACCCATTACTACGTGTCGTTGGCGGCAGCCTTCGTGCGCGGACGGCTGGAGCCTCGTCCAACCGGATCCGACGGCGACGTCGTCGCGGCTGGCCGCGCCGCGGGGCTGCGCGTGCATCGCTTCAAGCGCAACGCCGAGCTTCCGCGAGTACGGCGCGTGCTCGGAATCCTCAGCGGCCTCGCGCCCGGCTCGCTGTTGGACGTCGGGAGCGGCCGCGGGACCTTTCTGTGGCCACTGCTCGACACCTTGCGCGAGTCGCACGTCATGGCGATCGATCGCGACCACGTGCGCGCCCGGGACCTCGGTGCCGTGCAGCGCGGCGGAATCGGCAACTTGCACGCGGCGCGCATGGACGCCACGCGCCTCGCCCTCGCCGACGCGAGCTTCGACGTCGTCACGGCCCTCGAGGTGCTCGAGCATCTCGAGCACCCAGCCCGTGCAGCGCGCGAAGCGGTCCGGGTCGCGCGCTCCTTCGTCGTCGCCTCCGTGCCCTCGCGCCCCGACGACAATCCCGAACACATCCAGCTGTTCACGACGGAGAGACTGACGCGGCTCCTGACGGACGCAGGAGCCGCCCGCGTCAACGTCGAGTCGGTCCGCGGACACCTCATCGCCATCGCCCGCGTGTCATGAGGGAGCTCCGCAAATATCCGCGTACGCTGCACATCGAAGGCTCGCGCTCACAGCCGGGAGACGAAGACCTGCAGAGCGTCCCGCTCGCCTCGATCGCGCAGGGGCACGTCGTCGTCGAGGAGAAGCTCGACGGCGCGAACGCCGGGGTCTCGTTCGACACCGAGGGCAACCTGCTCCTGCAGAGCCGCGGTCACTACCTGACCGGTGGGGCGCGCGAGAGGCACTTCGATCTCTTCAAGACGTGGGCGAGCGCCCATCGGACCGCGCTGCACGAGGCCCTTGGCGAGCGCTACGTGATGTACGGCGAGTGGCTGTTCGCAAAGCACACGATCTTCTACGACGCGCTCCCCCACTACTTCATGGAGTTCGACGTCCTCGACACCGAGTCAGGCGCGTTCCTCGCGACTCCCGAGCGCCGCGAGCTGCTGGGCGACGCCCCCGTTCGGTCCGTGCCCGTTCTGAGCGAAGGAGCCGTGCGCGACGTCGATGCACTGCGTGCACTCGTGCGACATTCGCTGTACAAGACGTCGACCTGGGGGGAGCGCCTGAGCGAGCATGCGCTCCGTGAAGGTCGTCCCGTCGAGCGCACGCTCGAGGAAACCGATCCGTCGCCCCTGGCGGAAGGGCTGTACTTGAAGGTCGAAGGCAATGGCCGCGTGATCGGCCGCTACAAGTTCATCCGCAAGTCCTTCCTTACCGCCGTGACCGATGCGGAGAGCCATTGGCTCGCACGTCCGATCCTCCCCAACCTCCTGGCTCCGGGCGTCGACCTGTTCGATCCAGCATGAAGACTCTGCGCGCCCTCTGTCCGCGCCCTCCGGCGTGGGGCGTCGATTGGTCCGCGATCGATGCGGAGTACGACTGGGTGCGAGCCCTGCGCGACTGCCCGCAGTCGCCCGAGTGGCACACCGAAGGCAACGTCTGGATCCACACGCGCATGGTGCTCGAGGAGCTGACGCGCCTGAACAGCTGGCGTGCGCTGGACGAAGAAGCGCGCTTCACGGTCTTCACCGCGTGCCTGCTCCACGACGTCGCGAAGCCGTCAACGACGCGTACCGAGAGCGACGGGCGGATCACGGCGCGCCGCCACTCCGAACGAGGTGCGATCCTGGCGCGCGCGATCCTGTGGCGGCTCGGCGCTCCGTTCGCGTGGCGCGAGGAGATCTGCAACATGATCGTGCATCACCAGGTCCCGTTCTTCCTCGCCGGCAAGGCCGGCGCCGAGCGGCTCGCGGCACGCATCAGCTGGACGTGCCGCTGCGACCGGTTGTCGATCATCGCCGAAGCCGACGGGCGCGGCCGCATCTGTGCCGACCAGCCGGACATCCTCGAGAACGTCGAGCTCTTCCGGCTCTTGTGCTCGGAGCAGGGCTGTCTCGGGGGTCCGCGTCCGTTCGCGTCCGACACGCACCGCGTGGAGTACTTCCAGAGCTCCGACCGTCACGCGGAGGCTCCGGTCCCGCCGGCGCACCGCTGCGAGGTGACCGTGATGTCGGGCCTTCCCGGCTCCGGCAAGGACCACTGGATCGAGCGCAACTCGGGCGGAAGGCCGGTCGTCTCGCCCGACGGCGTGCGCGCCGAGCTCGGCGTGTCACCAACAGGCAATCAGGGAACCGTCGTCCAGACCTGCCGCGAGCGCGCACGCGAGCACCTGCGTGCGAGCGAGGACTTCGTCTGGAACGCGACCAACCTGAGCGCGGCAATGCGCGCCCAGGTGCTCGAGCTGTTCCGCCAGTACGGCGCGCGGATCCGCATCGTGTACGTCGAGACCGACCCGGAGTCGTGGGCAGCGCGCAACCGCGCGCGCGCCGAGCCGATCCCGGGCCGGGCCCTCGAGAAGATGCTCACGCGCTGGGAAGTCCCCGACGCGTGCGAGGCACACGCGGTCGAGTACGTCGTCTCAGCGCCGTAGCCGCCGGGCGAGCTCGTCCGCAGCCTCCTGCGAGAGCCCCAGGCACTCCAGGTCACGGGCCTCGCCGTGCCCGCCGAGGAACCCGTTCGCACGCGCGACCGCGGTCGAGTCGACGAAGTCCCGGGTCTCGGGGTAGATCGCCTCGAGCTCCCCCGCCGCCTTCTTGGCGCGGCGCAGGTAGTACTTCTGGTGATAGTCCTCGGCGCGTGTGAAGACGCCTGCCGGTTCGACCGCCGTCGTCGCCGGCTTCACGCTGCCGCGCGTCGCCTCGTCGATCGCGGTCCGCGCCGCGGCGCGCTGCTCGTCGTCTTGGTAGAAGACCGCCGAGCGGTACTGGCGGCTCCAGGCCGAACCGCACGGGTCGTGGCCTTCGAGGAAGATCGCGAGCAGGTCCTCGTAGCGGAGGACGCTCGGGTCGAAGTCGATCTGAATCGCCTCGGTGTGATCGCCGAGGTCGCGGTACGTCGGCGACACCTTCGTGCCGCCGGTGTAGCCAACGCGCGTGCGTACGACGCCCGTGAGACTCCCGAACCGGGAGTCGGGACCCCAGAATCAGCCGAGAGCGAACGTCGCCGTCCGCAGCGAGGTCGGGACGACGCGGTCGATCGGCGGCCGCGGGTCGTGGGTGGTCGGAGCAGCATCGTTGGCTGCGGCCTGCTCGGTCGGCATGGGCGTGCCCTTCGGGTTCAGCACGGCGGGGACGGATACGGTGGGCGGCTCGATCGACCGCATCCCGGAGAGGCGCGGCGTCGAGTCCGTGGAGCAGCCCGCGAGGGCGAAGGCGATGGCAAGGAGTTCGATGTGTCTCACGTTGGTCGGTGTGGGTCCTCGGACACGCACACTACGGATCCGCGGAGCGCGTCGTGACCACCGATTCTACTCCAGGCGGTCACCGCCGACTGCGCCCCACATGCGGGCGCGCTGCGCACGTGGGCGTACCTCGTGCCGCTCCGCGCTCAGGCATCATGGGCACCATGGAAGCCGGTGACCCGCCACCCGCGGCCGAGCTGCGCCGCACCCTGTCGCTGCCTCTCATCACCCTCTACGGCATCGGCACGATCGTCGGCGGCGGCATCTATGCGCTCCTCGGCAAGGTCGCCGGCGTGGCTGGAATGGCGGCTCCGGCCTCGTTTCTGATGGCGACCGCCGTCGCCGCCGCCTGCGCGATCTCGTTCGCCGAGCTCAGTGCGCGCTACCCCGTGAGCGCTGGCGAAGCGCAGTACGTCAAGGCCGCCTTCGGTACGCGTTGGCTCGGCCCGCTCGTCGGTCTGCTGGTGATCTCGACCGGCACCGTCTCGGCCGCGACGTTGGCCAACGCAGTGGGTCAGTTCCTGGTCGAGCTCACGGACTGGCCGCACGCTCTGAACGTCTGCATCGTCGTCTCTTGCCTGACGCTGGTCGCCGCGTGGGGTATTGCCGAGTCCGTCACGGCCGCGGCCATCATCACGTTGATCGAGGTCGGCGGACTGGTCGCCGTCCTCGTCTTGCGCGGCGGTGAGTTGGGCCAGCTCTCGGTGCGCTGGAGCGAAGTCGTACTGCCCGATGCGGCGCACGGCTGGAGCGGGCTCGCGCTCGGCGCCTTCCTCGCCTTCTATGCCTACATCGGCTTCGAGGACATGGTCAACGTCGCCGAGGAGGTCCGCGAACCGCAGCGCAACCTGCCGATCGCGATCCTCGCGGCGCTCGGTTTGACCTCGCTGCTCTACGTGCTCATCTGTCTGGTCGCCGTGCTGGCGCTACCACCGGAGGAGCTGGCGCGCAGCCGCATCCCGTTGGCCGACATCCTTGGCACCGAGGCGGTGGGCGCGCGCGGCGCCATGAGCGCGATCAGCGTCCTCGCCGGAGTCAATGGGGCCCTGATCCAGATCGTGATGGCCTCGCGCATCGTCTACGGCTTGCGTCGACACGCACCCGCGCTGCAATGGCTCGCGGTCGTGAACGTGCGCACACAGACGCCGATTCGCGCGACCGTGCTGATCGCCACGCTGGTTCTCGTGCTCGCCTTGCGCCTCCCGCTCGAGACTCTGGCGCGAGCGGCGAGCACGATCATCCTCACGGTGTTCACGCTCGTGAACCTGGCCTTGATCCGGATCCGATTGAGAGAAGCGGCTCCGCCGGCGGGGGTGCGAACCTACCCGTTGTGGATCCCCGTCGCCGGTGCGCTGCTCTGCGTGGCGCTTCTGGTCTTCCGGGCCGGAACGCTCCTGGGCTTCAGCTCTCCGCAGTCGTGAAGCTGCGAGAGGCGATCGCTGACACGTCGCCTCCGCAGCCGGATCCTGGTTCTCGCTGAGGGCCTTCCGCCCACCCGGTCACAGGTAGGTCAAGCTCACCGCGTTCGTGAAGTTGCTCGCATCCCCCCGCCGGTTGCAGTCGCAGTTGCAGTCGAGCCCGCTGGCTCAGCGCTCGATCCACTCCTCGATCAGGGCGCGGATCTCCTGCAACTCCTTCTCGAGCTCCTCGGTGCGACGCAAGACGCGGCGCAACCTGGCATTGCGCTCGTCCGCGCGCCGGCGCTCTTCTTCGCGCTGTTCTTCGCGCTCTTGGGGCGCGGGTTCCTCGCGCCGCTCCGCTCCACGGCCGCGCTCGCGGGCAGCGTAGAACTCCGCGAGCTCGTTGCAGGCCGCCGCGCGGCTCTCGGCCCCCCACTCCGCGTAGGTGCCCGAGGCCTTTTGCAGAAGCTCGATCGTCATGCCCATCGACAGTCCCTCGAAGGCTTGGGCGAGATCCGTGTCCGTCGCCCCGCCACGCTGCATCTGGGCCACCCTCAGGAAGCGCTGCATGGTGTGCGCCCACTCTTCGTGGCCGGCGCGAACCAGCGCCTCCTGCGCGAAGTCGAGGATCTCGATGCGGCGGTTCAGGTCCGCGATGTCGCCGCCGGCGTCGGCCTCGTGCTCGGCCTCGTGCTCGGCCTCGTGCTCACGCTCGCGCTCCTGCGCGGTCTCGTCGCCCGGGATCTGGCGCCGGTAGTAGTTCGCGAGCGCGTGGCATGCCTGTGCCCGGTCCACGTTCCCCCACTCCCTGTACTTCTGGGCGGCCCAACCGAGATACTCGACGAGGTTGGGCTTGGTCGGCACCGCCGCGGCCGCCTCCTGGATCCGCTCGCCCGTAACGCCCTCGAGCGCGAGCTCGCCGTAGTGGATCACGCCGTTCAGGACCTTGGTGTTCTTCTCGTCGCCCGCCTCCGCGAACGCGTTACGCGCGAAGCGAATGATCTCGACGCGCCGCGCCAGCGAGTCGAGCTCAGCATCCGGTTCGCGCTCCGACACGATGCCCTCGCGCTCCGCCTGCTGCCTGCGCTCCCGCTGCTGCGCGTAGGTATCGGCCAGGGCCACCAAGGCCTCAGCGCGATCGGACTTGCCCCGCTCGGCGCACAGCTCGGCAGCGACGCGTAGCGCCTCGGCCAACTGCGCGCGGTCGGGCGCGCGCTCGCGCACCCGATTGGCCTCCGGATCGCGGCGGCGCTCGATGTTCAGCTCGCGCGCGTGCATCGCGAGCTCGACGAGCTCCGCGAGGTCGTGGCGATCCGCCGCGACCAGAGCCTCGACCGCCGAGCGCATCACCTCGAGGCGGCGGCGAACGGTCCTCACTTCGTCGCTCTCCTCGCGCGAGCCCTCGCGGCGCGCGCGCGAGCGCCGCTCGCGCAGCTCGTTCGCCACTCGCCGCACGGCCTCGAGCGCGAAGTCGCGCTCGAGCTCCTCGAGCGCCGACAAGCCGACCTCGAGGCGCTCCAAGAGACTCTCCAGGCGCTTGTCCTCGAGCTGCTGTCGTTCGACTTGCGCTTCCTGGCCCGCGGCCAGGCCCAGCGGAAAAAGAAAGCCGCCCAGGGCGGCCATACCGATAATCAGCTGCTTCGTCTTCATGTCCATCTCCTCGGGCTCGGCACCATCGCGGACGCGACGCTGCATCGTAGCGCTTCGGCGCGGGATCGGGCGTTCCGCCGCGAGCCCACGCCTCACAGCGCGCGGAACATCATCAGCGTGTCCACGAGGCCCGCGCGCGGATGACGAAATGCCTGCGGAGCGCGACCGATGACCACGAACCCGGGCCGCTCCCACAGCCGCACGGCCGTCTCGTTGGTCGCGACGACCTGATTGAACTGCAGCGCCCGGTAGCCCAGGGCGCGGGCCGTCTCGATCGAGTGTTCGCCGAGCGTGTAGCCGATGCCGCGCCCGCGACGGCTCTCGGCGACCATGTACCCCGCATTGGCGACGTGCGCTCCGCGGCCGGGATGATTGGGCTTGATCGTGTACGAGCCGACGACCTCGGCGTCGTCTTCGGCGACGACGCGCTCGATCGCGGCGCGGTCACCTTCGCCGTAGTCGCGCAAGAGGAGCTCGGACACGAACGGATTCTACGCGCCCGATCCACGGCGGAAGAAGCGCCCTCTGGCGTGCTACAATCTGGCCCGGAGCAGGCGGCCGTAAGCTTAGAGAAGGACAAGGAAGATGAAGGTGAGATTGCGCACGACATGCGGCGCTTGGTCGGTTCTGGCACTGGGCGCCAGCACGGTGCATGCACAGGAGACGATCGGCCCATGGAGCATCGAGGCGGTGCCGATCGCCGCGACCGAGATCGCCCCGGGCGGATTGGCCTGGAGCTGGATAAACGTCGTCAACACGTCGATCGACATCACGACGGCGTTCACGGGGCCCGGGATCGCGGACGACGGCTACGCGAACGGAGGCGTCGGAACGACCGTCGAGATGACGTTCTCCGATGGTGCCGCGCGCAACGGCACGGGGGACGACCTCGTGTTCTTCGACGGGTTCAGCACGAGCAGCTACGAGCTCATGACCGATCACGACGGGTTCGTGGCGACGCTGACGCTCAACTCGGGGGAGTTCGAGAAAACGGGGGAGACCCGGGCGATGTTCTACGGCCACGGCGGCGGGCAGACGTTCATGATGAACGTCAGGGCGGTCGCGATCGACCTGTCCGATCTCGGCGTTCCGCCGGGCGTCGCCGTGCAGCGCGTCCGCTGGCGCGCACTCTCGCACTCGGTGGACGTCCTCGGCATGGGCGTCCTGAGCGGCAGGCTCGAGACGTCGTACTGCTCGCCCGCGCTCCCCAACTCCAGCGGAAGCCCAGCGCAGATCATGGCCATCGGCAGCCCGGTCGTCGCGCACAACGACCTGACGCTGACCGCGACCGGGCTTCCCGTCAGTGAGTTCGGCTACTTCCTCGTCGGTTCGAATCAGGGGCAAGTCATACCGCCGGGCAGCCAGGGCGTGCTCTGCCTCGCCTGCGGGTTCCAGGGATGCGCCGGGATCGGCAGGTTCAACCGCGCGAACGAGATCATCCAGGGACCGACCGGCTCGCTCGCGATCGACCTGGCGGCACTGCCCCTGTCACCCATGGCGGCCGTCCAGCCCGGTGAGACCTGGAACTTCCAGTGCTGGTTTCGCGACCTGGGCTCGAACAACTTCACCGATGCCGTGAGCATCCTGTTTCTGTGATGCGCCAAGAAAGAGACTCGCCTTGCACCTGCTCCCCCCCCGCACGCTCCTTGCAGTCGTAGTCCTCGCGGCGGTTTCGCCCGCACTCGGAGCCCAGGAGCGACAGCGCTGGTCCGCCCCGGAGCTAGACCGCGCGATCGCGGTTCGCGACGGGCGCAGCGGCGAGGCGCTCACGTTCCCCGCGCTCCTCGACGCCTTGGCCGAGGCCGACGCCGTGTTCCTCGGTGAGATCCACACCGACGAAACGACCCACCGCGTCGAGCTCGGCGTCTACGCCGGGCTCGTCGCGCACCGCTCCGGCAAGGTCGTTCTCGCGATGGAGATGTTCGAGCGCGACGTGCAGGGCGCGCTCGAGGCCTACCTCGCGGGCGAGACGACCGAAGAGCAGTTCCTGGCCGCGTCGCGGCCGTGGAGCAACTACGACAGCGGCTACCGGCCGCTCATCGAGTTCGCCAAGTCGCGCAAGCTGCCGGTCGTCGCCTCCAACTTCCCCAAACCCCTCAGGATGCGCCTCGCCATGATGGGCGACGGCGCGACGCTCGATGCGCTCGGAGAGAACGAGCGCGCCCTCGCTCCGAAGGAGCTGTTCCCCAACGGGCCCGACTACTGGCGTCGCGTCGACAACGCGACCCGCGGACACGGCGCCTTCTTCGCTACACCCGACGATGACGAGCGGCTCTACTCGACGCAGTCGCTGTGGGACAACTCGATGGGAGAAGCCTGCGCCATCGCGCTCGATGAGCACCCAGGCAGCTCGGTCGTGCACGTCAACGGTGGCTTCCACAGCGCCTATTGGGACGGCACCGTGCGGCAGCTGCGCCTGCGCAAGCCGGACGCGAAGATCGTCACCGTCGCCGTGATGCCCTCCAGCAACCCTGCCGTGGCCGACCCGAGAGGAGCCCCGGTCGCCGATTACGTCGTGTATGCCGAGAAGCGCGCCACCGATCGCAACGACGACAAGTTCTCGGTCTACGTCCAGGACGAGATCGAGTATCGGTTGCACCTGCCGCGGGCAGCCCAACGGGGCGAGTCCGTGCCGCTGCTGATCTGGCTCGCCGACGACGGGTTGACGGCGAAGGACGGGATGGCGCTCTGGCAGCAGCGGCTCGGCGCGGAGTGCGCGATCGCGGTCGTCGAGGCTCCGTACCGCGAGACCCAGGACGACCTCGTCGAGGGCGGGCGCTGGTTCTGGCCCGACACGTTCACCGAGGACGTCGAGTCGATGGGCGCGGCGCTCGAGAAGATCTGGGCCTTCCTGTTGCGCCACTACGCGCTCGATCCGAACCGAGTCTGCATCGCGGGCGAGGGTACGGGTGCGACGATCGTCTCGGCGGTGTCGCTCAGAAGCGAACGGATCAGCGCCCGCGCCGTCGGGTTCGCACCGCGGCGCTACGCGAAGCTGAAGGACATCCCGCTGCCCCTGCCGGAGCTCCGCGGTGACGCCGCGCCCCCGGAGAAGTCGTTGCGTCTGCATCTGACGCCCGCGGACGAAGCCTGGTGGAGCGGCGAGCTCGCCGAGTACGAGACGATCGGTTTCGCTGCGAGCGCCACCGCGCTGCCGAGCGACCCGTGGCTCGTGGAGAGCGAGCTCGAGGCCACCGTCCGCACGGCGCTCGGACTACCGGTCACGGCCCCCGCGGACGACGCGCCCAGGCGTCACGTCGTGGCGACAAGTCAGCGCGCCCGCCTGTGGGCTCGCCTGCGCGGCGCGCGGGAGGCGGGCAGGGACGGCGCGCTCGTCGCGATCCTCGGGGAGCCACCGGCAGCCGGAGCGTCCACGCCGATCGAAGTGAACGTGCATCCTCGGGACTACGCCAGCGGCTTCCGCATCCCGCGCTGCCCGGGCCCGTTCGGCGGAAGCACGGTCGTCGTGATGCCGAAGTCGACGCCCGCGGAAACGGTCGAGGCGTGGCTGGCGATCGAGCGCGACGACCCCTTGAACAAGATGAGCCGGTTCCACCGCGTGCGCATCGCGACGACGGACGGCGAGCGCGAGCTCGCCGACGTCCTCGCCGCGCTCGCCGAGAAGGGCCGCAAGAACGTGCTGATCGTGCCCGCCACGTTCTGCGCGGACGGCGAGACGATGCGCGCCCTGCGGCTCGGGGTGCGCGAAATGGAGGACCAGATGACCCTGCGCTGGCTGCCCGGCCTGGGAGGCTGAGGGGAGGGCAAGAAACGGGGCAGTGTCCGCGCATCGGCGCCGGCCGGTAGCCGATAGAGCCCTGTCATGCTCAATCGCTCCGTTCTGCTCGTCGTCGCCGTCGCTGTCCTCCCGGGAATCAGCCTGCTCGTTCGGAGCAGGGCGCACAGCACCAACGTCGAAGAGAGGTGGCGGGCAACGGTCGAGCACATGCGCGAGCTCGAACGCGCGTTCGACGAGCGGCACGTGACGCGCCCGGCGCTGTGGGGCGAGACGACCGACGAGCGGGCCGAGTCGCACTACGACCGCGCGTGTGCGCTCGCGGAGGAGCTCGATGCGGACCGCGTCCGCGAGCTGTGGCACGCCACAACGCCCGAAGAACGCCAAGAGCGCGCCGCCCTCCTCGAGGAGGCTGCCCCCGTGTTGGACGCGTTGCACCGGGGCGCGCACGCGCGCGACGCCTCCCTTGCGGTCGAGTGGGCGCTCGGTTTCGAGGCGCCACGGCGGCGACTCATGACGAGCCGCACGCTGATCCACCTCGCGCAAGCGAGCGCGGCCCATGCATTCGACGCGGGACGCCCGCTCGAGGGCGTCAACATGCTGCTCGACGCGCTGCAGTTCGCGGGCGACCTGGCCGAGAGCCCGCTACTGATCGACTCGATGATCGGGCTCGCGCTGCTCACCCCCGACGTGCTCGTCGAGGGTCTCGCCGACGACTCCCTCGCCGCCCTGCCGGACGAGGCCCGAGAGCGACTGCGCGACGGTCTGCGCCAGCTCGACGCACGCCTCGAGTGGTGCCCCGACGCCATCGAGCCGGAGCTCGTCGCGACGATGCGCGGCTTGGAGGCGGCGTTCGCGAACGGGGCGGAGCCTACGCCCGAGGTGGTGGGCCTGCAGGCCGGCCAGCGCGAGTCGATGCAAGTGCAGGTCATCGAGCACGTGCAGGCCCTGCTCCTTCTGAACGAGGAGATCGAAGCGGCCTTCGCTTCCGAGCCGGGCGAGGCACTCGCGCGCCTCAGTCAGCTGCTGGAGACCGAGCGCTTCGAGGAGGGCTCGATCACCTCCCTCGTCTTCCCGAGCTTTCGGTCGAGCGTCTACGCGCGCCTCTACTCGCTCGGCCGCTTCCGGCTCCTCACCCATGCAGTGTCCGCCGACGAGGAGCCGCGCGACCCGTGGCTACGCGCGTTGTTGCGCGTCGAAGAGAGCGCCGAGGGCACGCGCCTGACCCTCGACCACGAAGCATTCGCGCGGCTCGAGCTGGCTCTCTGAGCCCGCTGGTCCCGCGGCACGCCCGCCACGGGCTGCTAAGCTCGGGGCATGACGATCCACACGCTCGCGGCAGCACTCACGTGCTTCGCCCTCTTGCGCGTGCACGCGGTGCAAGACGCGACCGCGGACGCCCCCGCGAACATCCTGTTCATCATCGCCGACGATCAGTCGCCGTTCGACCTGAAGGCATACGCGCCCGACTCTCCGCTCGAGACGCCGGTGCTCGACCGGTTGGCGGCCGAGGGGATAACGATCGACGGCGCCTACCACATGGGCTCCTGGTCGGGTGCGGTGTGCACGCCTTCGCGGCACATGGTGATGAGCGGGAGGTCGGTCTGGCATCTGCCGAAGACTGGCGTTCGCGGCGCGGGGCCGAATCCTCTGTGCCCCGCCGACCTGGCGCAGAACACGCTGGGGGCCGTCTTCAACCGCGCGGGACGCGCGACGATGCGCACGTGCAAGCGCGGCAACAGCTACAAGGCCGCGAACGCGCAGTTCACGGTCGTGCGCGACGCGACCAAGCGCAAGGCGTCCGATGCGGAGGGCAGCGCGTGGCACGCCGAGCAGGTGCTCGCGTACTTGAGCGAGCGCGAGAGCGCGAGCGACAAGCAGCCCTTCCTCATCTACTTCGGGTTCTCGCACCCGCACGACCCGCGCTGGGCGAAGGACGAGCTCCTCGCCAAGTACGGCGCGAACAACGACACGGTCCCCGAGAAGGCTCACCCCAAGTCTCCCGCACTGCCGGTCAACTACCTCCCGGCGCACCCCTTCCACCACGGACATCCCGGCCTGCGCGACGAGGTCAAGGTGCAGGGCGTCAAGAAGCGCCGCGACGAGCCGACGATCCGCAACGAGATCGGCCGCCAGTTCGCGTGCGGCGAGAACATCGACGTCCAGATCGGTCGCGTGCTCGACAAGCTGGAGGCGATGGGCGAGCTCGACAACACCTACGTCGTCTACACGTCCGATCACGGCATGGCGATCGGCCGCCACGGCCTGCAGGGCAAGCAGAATCTCTACGAGCACACCTGGCGCGTGCCGCTCATCGTCAAGGGCCCCGGCATCGCGCCCGGTTCGCGCGCGCAGGGCAACGTCTACCTGATGGACGTCCTCGCCACGCTCTGCGATCTCGGGGGCGTCGAAGCTCCCGCGACGTCGGAGGGGACCAGCTTCCGCCCCGTACTCGAGGGCAAGCAGAGCACCGTGCGCGACGTCCTCTACGGCGTCTACTGCGGCGGTACCAAGCCCGGCATGCGTTGCGTGCGTAAGGGGAAGTGGAAGCTGATCAAGTACGACGTGCTGGACGGCGACGTGCGCGAGACGCAGCTCTTCGACCTCGAGCGCAACCCCGAGGAGTTCTTGATCGAGCACCACGACCCCGCTGTCGTCGCGCTGACCGGCAACCAGCCCGCCGGGCACCAGGTGAACCTCGCGGGCAACGCGCGGTACGCGGAGCCGCTGGCGGACATGGAGGCGCTGCTCCTATCGGAGATGCAGCGACTCGACGACGTCTATCGACTGTGGGACCAGGAGCAGGACTGAGCCAAGCCTCCTCGTGGTGTCACACCACTAGATCGAGCCCTCGATCCGCACCTGTCCTTCCTCCTCGCCGTAGCGGATCTCGATCCGGCCCCGCAGCCGACGCTCGAACACGCTCCCCAAGCGGCGCGCCAGGTGGACGCCGGTCGTGCTAGCGGTGAGGCCGGACTCGTTCACCTCGAGTTCCATCAGGCGCTCGAGCGGGTGCTCCTCGCGCTCGCTCGCCTCGGTCTTCCGCGCGAGTCGTCGGAGCTCGTCCGCCAGCTCGCCGGGATCGCCCACCAGGCGGATCCTGCCGGCGGGATAGCGGTCGCGCACGCGCTGGCAGGCGGGGCACAGTTGGGGCGGACCGCTGGGTTGGGCGCCGTCGTCGGCCCGAACCCAGCGCCCCTTGCGAACGACGAGCTCACACTCGGGGCAGTGAGTTCCGCCACACGGCGTGTGGTCGGAGCGGTAGACGTCGCGGTCGGTCGGTTCCGGACGGTGCTTGCGGTATCCGTGCATACCTGGATCGTCGACCCGCGGCCGCTGCATGACAGCACGCCGATCATGGTACGACCGCGCCTCCAGAGTGCGTACGCCGCAACTTCGTGGAGTTTCGGAGGAGCCGCAACGCCGTGGCGCGTGCATGCGGGCCCGGATACGACTGCGAATGTCTGCATCACACCACTAG
>JAAELL010000436.1 GCA_024226735.1 bacterium
ATTTTGGTCGGTGCGTACGCGTTCGCTGCAAGGCGCAGCGACGACGCGACTTCGCTGCAAGTCTCGGAGGAGGCACAACGCAGCAGCGGGCGGGTACGGGCCGACCAAAATGCCGCACAAGAGTGACTCACACCACTAGGAGTCGGAGAGGAGGGAGAACTTCATGGGGGGAGGGTAGCCAGGCTCTGGCGTTCGTGCCGCCAGCTACCGGATCTTTCCATCCAGCTCCACTACTCGAGGTCTTCCTCCGCCCGCTTCCGCCTCCGGTGCTCGCGCACCTTTGCCCGATTCCCACAACTCTTCATCTCGCACCACCTGCGCGCGTGGTTCTTCGTCTTGTCGAGGAAGATCCAAAGGCAATGCTCGTTCGCGCACTCTTTGACGCGTTCGAGATCATCGGACACGAGCAACTCCGCCGCCGAGCGTGCGATCGGCCACAGGGGCGCGTCGAGCGCGGACGAGGGCTCGAACGCCCAGGCGTAGCCGCCTTTCCCCGCTTCGACGCGCGCGTGCCCCAGTGCCCCCGCGACTTCCGCGTTGATCGCCCTTAGGTCCACCGGCTTCGCCCTCTTGCCCTGCACGACCGCGTAGAAGGCCCGGAAGCTCGCTTCGCGCAGCGCCCGCGCGCGCTCGAGGACGCGGGCAGCGCCGCCAGGGTCCTCGCGCGCTGCCCGGCGTAGGCGGCCCGCCGCCGCAGGGGCGAGGCTCCGCGCCTGTTCGCTCCACAGCACGAGGTCGTCGTACGCCGCGAGCGTCTCCCGGAACGGCTCGTGCGCCGGACGGCCGACCGAGTTGACGAAGTCGAGGCACAGGATGCCGCCGCAGGCGTCGTAGTGGGGCTTGCTTGTAACCATCGAAAATCCACTTGACAGGTTACCCGGTCCGGGTTGAACTGTAACCAGTCAACGTGATTTTAGCCGGTATTCACGAGGCGCCGCATGAACACCCAGACCGTCCCGACCGAATCCCGAGAGCCACAGCCCGCCCGCTCCTGGCCGTTCCGCGTGCCCGCGAAGTACCAGGTCATGCGGGTGCTCGGCTCGGGCGGCATGGGGACCGTGCTGCTCGCGCGCGATCGGCACCTCGGGCGGCTCGTCGCGCTCAAGTCCCTGCGCGAGTCGTGCTCGACGTTCCTCGCGCGCTTCCGGCGCGAGGCGCGGATGATGGCGCGCCTCGTGCATCCGGCGATCGTCAAGATCCACGAGCTCGAGGTGTTCGAGGACCGCACCTACCTCGCGATGGAGTACGTCGATGGGGGGAGCCTCGAACTCGCACAGCTGGCGCCGAACGAGCTCGCGCGGACGCTCTTGCCGGTCGTCGACGCGCTCGGGTTCGCGCACGCGGCCGGTATCGTGCACCGCGACGTCAAGCCGCAGAACGTGTTGCTCGACCGGCGCGGCCGCGCGTTCCTGACCGACTTCGGCATCGCCTACGACCGGGACGAGGGCATGGCGCGCGAGCACGCGCGGCCGCTCGTCGGCACGCCGCTGACGATGTCCCCCGAGCAGACGCGCGGGGAGAGCGGGACGCCCATGAGTGATCAGTTCTCGCTCGGGGCGACGCTCTACCGCGGGCTGACGGGCGAGTGGCCGTTCCGCGGACGCACCGTCGTCGACGTCTTCGAGTCGATCCGAAACAGCGAGCCGCGGGCGCCGCGTGCTTGCAATGCCGACGTCTCGCGCGCGCTGGACGCCGTCGTCCTCCAGTGCCTCGCGAAGGAGCCCGAGCAGCGCTTCGAGTCGATGCACGCGCTCGGCTCGGCGCTCGATCGCGCGACACGTCGCGGCTTGTGGGCGCGAGCCGGCGCATTGTTCTCGCGCCCCAGCCCAGAAGCTGTGTCCATCCACCCTGCGGAGCCGTCATGAATGATGCCCCGAACATGAATGAAGCCAAATGTCTGCGCGAGCAGATGTACGGCGTGAACGCCCACCTGCACACCGTCCACGCCCTCGAGGGACTCGCGCCGAGCGCAGCCGGCGAGCGCGTCGCGTCCGCGCCGCACACGATCTTCCAGGTCCTGCACCACATGGTGTACTGGCAGGACATCGCGCTCGCGCGCGCGACCGGCGAGCACGTGGAATCTCCGGCAACGGCGAGCCTCGGGTGGATGACTCCGCCCGCGCCCGAGGACGCGAGCGACTGGGAGGCCGCGATCGCCTGTCTGGCCGAGGGACTGCGCAGCTTCGAGGGCCTGCTCGCGGCGGACGACGTCGATCTCGACCGTACGGTCGATCCGGTGCGCGGCACGACCCTGCGCGACGAGATCTTGATGGTGCAGGGGCACAACAGCTACCACCTGGGGCAGATCGTCATGCTCCGGCAGGTCCTGGGGGCCTGGCCGCCTCCCCGTGGCGGGGATACTTGGTAAATCGGAGGCGGAACCTGGCTGCTCGATCCACAGGCCTCGGATCTGCCAGCCATGCTCCGAACGCTCCTCCTCGCGCTGCTCCCGCCCGTGTTTCACGGCACCGAAGTCGTCTGGTACGGGCACTGGAGCGATCCCGATCCGTCGCGCGACGAAGGGATCTTCATCGGCGATGAGCTGGTCGTGCAGGAGGGGGTCACGACGGTCGAGGGCTCGCTCCTCGTCGGCCTGGAGGGTCGGGCGGGGGCGCTGGCCTACGACACGACCTTCGGCGGCTCCTCTTCACGGGCACCCTGGCGGACGGCCGCGAGGGGGTCTTCGCGCTGTACTCCTGAGCGCCTGCACGGATCCGGCTGTCCATGGGCCTTGCCACCCCCCGGGCGGCCTCCTACACTCTTGCGCCCAATCCGCTGTCCGCCCCCCGGGGGGACCCAGAAGCTACTGACGATTTGGCCGGCCCCCGGTCGGAGTCGAGCCCCATGAAAGTCAAGATCCGCAACAGCAAGGCGAAGAAGGCCAAGAAGACCGGCTACCGCACCCGTCAAAAGACGGCCGGTGGCCGCAAGGTCAACAAGCGCCAGCGCGCGCGCCACGGCAGCTTCTAGTGGTGTGTCTCCGAAGCTCGGACCAATGGGCCGAGCTTCGGGTACACCCCACTAGCGGCTCGCAGCGCGTCGGACCACCATGCCCCCTGAGTCCGACCTCGCCCCGTTTCTGCCCCGTACGCGCTCCGAGATGGAGGCGCGTGGTTGGGCCGAGCTCGACATCGTCCTCGTCACGGGGGACGCGTACGTCGACCATCCGAGCTTCGGCGTCGCCGTGATCGGCCGCGTCCTCGAGGCAGCCGGCTACAAGGTCGGCATCCTCGACGTCCCCGAGCTCGAGCCCGATGGCGCCGGCTGGTCGCGCCTCCCCGCGCCGCGGCTGTTCGTCGGCGCCAGCGCGGGCACCATCGATTCGATGGTGAC
The DNA here is from genome assembly GCA_024226735.1 of bacterium. Taxonomy (GTDB): domain Bacteria; phylum Planctomycetota; class UBA1135; order UBA1135; genus JAAELL01. The sequence goes on from JAAELL010000436.1 coordinate 3,334, forward strand.
CAACTACACCGCCGCCAAGCGCAAGCGGCGCGTCGACGTCTACCGCCCCGGCGGCGTCCCCGGGCGGCCGAACCGCGCGACGATCGCGTACACCGCCAAGGCGCGCCACGCGTTCCCCGGCGTGCCCGTCATCATCGGCGGGCTCGAGGCCGGGCCGCGGCGGCTGGCGTACTGGGACTACTGGGACGAGAAGATGCGCCGCTCGATCCTGGTCGACTCGAAGGCGGACCTGCTCGTGTGGGGGATGGGCGAGCGGCAGTCGCTCGAGATCGCGCGCCGGCTCGAGGCCGGCGAGGACCTCCAGGGCATCCGCGGCACGTGCGAGATCGTGCGTGCCGGCGGCGTGCCGGAAGGCGCGCGCGTCGTGCCGGCGTACGAGAAGCTCGCCGCCGACTTCCAGCTCGCGACCGATCTGTTCCACGCGGTGCGCGAGGAGAACAGCCCGACCTCGCGCGTGCTCGCGCAGGAACACGGCGGCCGCTTCGTCCTGCAGCACCCGCCCGACGTGCCGGCGAACCAGGAGGAGGTCGACGCCTGGTTTGACCTGCCGTACCGCCGCGAGGTGCACCCCGATCACGTCGCCGCCGGCGGCGTCGCGGCGCTCGAGTCCGTGCGTTGGAGCGTCAACACGCACCGCGGCTGCATGGCCGATTGCTCCTTCTGCTCGATCACGTTCCACCAGGGACGCAGCATCCAGTCGCGTTCGGAAGCTTCGATCCTGCGCGAGGCGGCGGCGCTCGGCGCGCACCACGACTTCCGTGGCACGATCACCGACGTCGGCGGACCGACCGCGAACATGTACGGGCTCGGCTGCAAGCTGCTCGAGAAGGGGGAGGGCTGCCTCGGCCGCAACTGCCTCACGCCCGACCCGTGCCCGGCGCTGCGGCTCGACAAGACGAGCGAGGGCTACCGGCGCCTGCTCGCGCTCGTGCGCCAGACCTCCGGCGTCAAGCACGCGTTCGTCAGCTCCGGCATCCGCTACGACATATTGCGCGACAAGCGCGGCGAGCTCCTGCCGCTGCACCACGACCTCGTGCGCAACCACGTGCCGGGCCGCATGAAGCTCGCGCCCGAGCACGCCTCGGCGTCGGTGCTCAAGGCGATGAACAAGCCGGACTTCGACGTCTACGAGGAGTACGAGGCCGACTACAAGAACGAGTGCTCCGAGCTCGGCCGCGACCAGCACCTCGTCAACTACTTCATCGTCGGGCACCCGGGCACGGGGCTCGCCGAGGCGATCGAGCTGTTCGAGAAGGTGTTCGAGCGCAACTACTCGCCCGAGCAGGTGCAGGAGTTCATCCCGTTGCCGATGACGCGCGCCAACGTGCAGTACATCACCGGCTCGGATCCGTTGACGGGGGAGGAGCTGCACGTGCCGCGCGGGGCGCGTGAGCGGCGCATGCAGAAGGCACTCGTGCGTTGGAAGGCGCCGGAGAGCCGCGAGCTCGTGCTCGAGGCGTTGCTCCAGGCGGGGCGCCAGGACTTGGCGCGGCGCTACCGCAATCACCCGGCGGTCAAGAAGGGCGCGAGTGGGCGAGGCGGCAATGCCCAGCGCGCCAAGGCCAGTCTCGATCTCGACACCTGCGGCTGAAAGGCCTACGCATTGGGGCGGTTCGCCGCGCGAATGTGTCCGTAGCGCGTCCGGATCAGCTCCTGCGAAGCTGTTCTCCCATCCGATAACCGACTAGGTTTTCTGCATGCACCGAGCCGGCCGCACTGGGTGTAGCAACGGGTGTACCGCTGCGTGCGCCGCTGGGTACACCGCTGGGTACACGGCTGGGTACACCGCTGGGCGCGGGGTCGCCGACGGAAGGAACAGGAATGATCGAGTCGGTGACGTTCGGTCGTGACGAAGCCGTTCGCGGCGCCTTGCCGGGCATTTCGCGCGTACTCGGAGACATCGGGAAGCGCGACGGGGGACCGGTCCTGGTCTGCGTCGGCGCTCTGCACGGGAACGAGCCCTCGGGCGTCTTGGCTCTTCAGTGCGTCTTCGAGCACCTCGAGCGCGATGCCAGTGGGCTGCGCGGTCGCTTGATCGGACTCGTGGGCAACCGTTTGGCCCTCGCCGCCGGAGAGCGCTTTCTCGACGCGGACCTGAATCGGATCTGGCGCGACGGAGTGCTCGACGGCTCGTCGCGAACTCAGCCGCGGGAGATGGAGGAGGTGCGTGAGCTCGCGCGCGAGCTCGAGGTGTTCAGCCGGCCCGAGCATTCGCGCGGCTTCGTGCTGGACCTGCACTCGACGTCGGGGGGAGGCTCGTGCTTCACCACCCTGGACGACACGCTGGCCAACCGCTCGCTCGCATTCGCGATCCCCGTTCCGCACGTGCTCGGTCTCGAGGAGGAGCTCGCCGGGACGTTGCTGAGCTACGTGAACGAGCTGGGCGTGGCCGGGATCGGGTTCGAGGCCGGACAGCACCTCGATCCACAGACCGAGCGTCGCGCCGAGGCGGCCGTCTGGATCGCGATGGAGGCGACGGGCGTGCTCGCGCGCGGCAAGCGCGCGGAGGTCGCACGGGCGCGCGAGTTCCTCACGCACGAGCACGCGGGCTTCCCCGACGTCGTCGAGGTGCGCCACCGGCACGCGATCCGTGCGGGGGACGAGTTCACCATGTCGCCCGGCTTTCGCAACTTCCAGCCCGTCGAGCTGAGTCAGCTCCTCGCGCGCGACCGGACCGGACTCGTCACTTCACCGATCGACGGCCTCATCCTGATGCCGCTGTACCAGGGGCAGGGCTCGGACGGGTACTTCATCGTGCGCCGGGTGCGCGGCGCGTGGCTCAAGCTCTCGGCCGCGCTCCGGCGCCTGCGCGTCGATCCGCTGCTCAGCTGGCTGCCGGGGGTCCAACGCTCGCCCGATCGTTCGGACACGTTCGTCGTCGACCTGCGCCGCGCCCGCGTGCTGGCGCTGCAGGTCTTTCACCTCTTGGGCTACAAGCGGATCCAGAGGACGGAGCACAGCCTGATCATGCGCAAGCGAGATGCACGGTCCCGCTGAGGAGGCCTCGCGCCTCGAGCCGGGGAGCGCGCACGAGCTCGCGCGCTTCCAGGAGCTGCAGGGGCGCCTGGTGCCCCTGTTCGAGCGCGTCTTCCCCGACCCGCGCGAGCCGCGCACCGTCGTCGTCATCCCGAGCCTCGGCTTGGACCCGGACGTGCTGGCGCACATCGTCGCGGTCGAGCACTACGAAGAGCGACTCCTGTGCATGCTCATGCTGCTCCGTCTGCCGCGCACGCGCGTGATCTACGTGACGGGCACGCCGATCGATCCGGCGATCGTGAGCTACTACCTGCACATGCTGCCGGGCATACCGGGTTCGCACGCGCGCAAGCGCCTCACGATGCTGAGCTGCCACGACGCGAGCCCGCGCACGGGCGTGACCGAGAAGATCCTGGCCCGCCCGCGGCTGCTCGAGCGGATTCGTGACGCGATCGGCGATCCCAGCACGGCGCACATGACGTGCTTCAACGCGACGGCGGAGGAGCGCACGCTGGCCGTGCGTCTGGGGATCCCGCTGTTCGGCTGCGACCCGGCGCTGGCCGACCTGGGCAACAAGAGCGGGAGCCGGCGCATCTTCGGCGAGGCCGGAGTTCCGCATCCGGACGGGTTCGAGGATCTGCGCGGCGAGACGGACATCGCTGACGCCCTCATCGAGCTGAAGCGCCGGCACCCCGAGCTGAAACGCGCCGCCGTCAAGCTGAACGAAGGCACCTCGGGCGAGGGCAACGCCGTGTTCTCGTTCGACGAGTGTCCGCGCGACCCCGCGGGGCTCGAGCGCTGGATCCGCGGCGAGCTCGCGGCGCGCCTGCGCTTCGACGATCCGGGGCAGGACTGGGAGAGCTACATCGCCAAGTTCGAGGAGATGCAGGGGATCGTGGAGTGTTGGGCCGAAGGAGACGACCTGCGCTCGCCTTCCGTCCAGTGTCGCATCACGCCGCTGGGCGAGATCGAGGTCATTTCGACCCACGACCAGGTGCTCGGCGGTTCGACGAACCAACAGTTCCTTGGGTGCAGCTTTCCGGCCGCCGAGGAGTACCGCCTGGAGATCCAGGACGTCGGCGTACGCGTCAGCGAGGTGCTGCGCGAAAAGGGCGTCCTCGGGCGCTTCGGAGTCGACTTCGTGTCGATCCGTACGCAGGGGCGCTGGGAGCACCACGCAATCGAGATCAACCTGCGCAAGGGCGGGACGACGCACACGTTCCGCATGCTGCAGTTCTTGACCGACGGTCACTTCGATCCGGCGACCGGGCTCTTCTTCACGCCCGCCGGAGAGTCCCGCTTCTACTACGCTTCCGACAACCTCAAGAACGCTCACTACAAGCGACTGACGCCCGACGATCTGATGGATGTCGTCGTCGAGAACGGCCTGCACTTCCACGGGTCGACGCAGAAGGGGGTCTTCTTCCACCTCATCGGCGCGCTGTCAGGATATGGGAAGCTGGGTCTCGTCTGCGTGGGGGAGAGCGAACAGGAGGCCCGCGACTTGTACCAGCAAACCGTCGAAGTCCTCGACCGCGAGGCGCTCGCGGATCGACCGCCGCCGTGTGTCGATGCGTCCGATTCTGATCGTTCCTTGACGTCCCCCTGATCTCGTCGACGATGAAGGAGATGGAATCGATCTTCGTGGCCGCCGAGCGGGGTCAAGTGATCGGCAAGGCCGAGCGGAAAGAGCGTGAGCCCGAGCTGCGCAGCGGCTTGCTCGACGCGCAGTCGCGACTGGCGGAGTCGGGCGAGTTTCCTCTGATCATCCTGTTCGGCGGTGTCGACGGCGCGGGCAAGGGCGAGGTGGCCAACCGGCTGACCGAATGGATGGACCCGCGCTCGATCGTCATGCACGCCTACGGCGAGCCCACCGCGGAGGAGCGCGCCCGACCGGAGTACTGGCGCTTCTGGCGCGATCTACCGCCGCGGGGATCGACGGGGATCTTCCTGAGTGCTTGGTACCACAAGCCACTGCTCGATCGCGTCTACGAGGAGTCCGACGACGCGCAGCTCGATGACAGCGCCGAACGCGTTTGCTCCTTCGAGAGTGCGCTCGCGGCCGATGGTGCGCTGATCCTGAAGTTCTGGATGCACCTCGGAAAGGACGCTCAGGAGGAGCGCTTTCGCGCTCTGGAGAGCGACCCGCTCCAGAGCTGGCGCGTCACGCCAGTCGACTGGAAACACTGGCGGATGTACGACCGGTTCGTTCCCGCGGCCGCGCGTCTGATCGAGAGGACGAGCACCGATACGGCGCCGTGGACGATCATCGACGGCAAGGATGCAAACTACCGCGAGCTGACGGTCGGCGAGCACACCTTGAACGCTCTGACGGGGCGCCTGTCTTCGCCGCCGCGTCCGTCCGCCGGGCAGCGCGCGATGCAGAGCGGCAGCGAGGACGGGCAATGAGGGGCGAAGCCGCGCCGCGCAAGGGAGTGCTCGCGAGCCTCGATATGAGCGCGAGCTTGACCAAGGATGCCTACCGAGTCGAGCTGGCGCGGTACCAGGCGCGGCTGAACCTCTTGTATCGGCTCGCGCGCGACAGCGAGCGGTCCATCATTCCCGTCTTCGAAGGGTGGGACGCCGGCGGCAAGGGCGGCGCGATTCGGCGAGTGACGGCGGCCTTGGACGCGCGCGACTACCGCATCGTCTCGGTCGCCGCGCCCACTCCCGAGGAGCAGGCATTTCACTACCTGTGGCGCTTCTGGCGCGCCCTTCCGCGGGCCGGACGCACGACGTTCTTCGACCGTAGCTGGTACGGCCGCGTGCTCGTGGAGCGCGTCGAGGGCTTTGCTTCCGAGGGCGAGTGGCGGCGCGCGTACGACGAGATCAACGACTTCGAGGGCCAGCTCATCGATCACGGCGCCATCGTCGTAAAGTTCTGGATGCACATCACGCCCGACGAGCAACGGAGTCGGTTCCTCGCGCGGCAGGCGACGCCGCACAAGCGTTGGAAGCTCACCGAAGAGGACTGGCGCAATCGCAGCCGTTGGGAGCGCTACGAGGAGGCCGTCGACGAGATGGTGCAGCGCACGAGCGTGAGCCGGAGTCCTTGGCACCTGATCGAGGGCAACGACAAGCGCTATGCGCGCGTCGAGGTTCTGCGCATTCTGTGCGCGGCGCTCGAGGGCGCGCTGCAGCCGCGTGAGCTGAAGTTGCCGACCTGAATCGGGTCGCAAGCGCTCGATTGCCGAGCCAGGTGCGTCCTTGGACGTATTGCCGAATTGGCGCGACGCGACGAGGCTTGGGTGGGTCGAGCGACTGCACCGTGTACGCCGTCGAGCCGACTGATGGAGGCGGTAGTACGATGACGCTCAAGGGGAAAGACGGCGAAGAATCAGCGGCCCAAATCTTTCACGAGATCGAGGTCGTGCCCGGTGTCGAAGAGAAGCCGGAAGAGACGAAGCGCGCGCTGACCGTGCGCGAGATCGTGCCGCAGCGCCCGAGCCTCCCTCCAGTGGCGCCGGCTCGCGCGCTGACTCGGACTCCCGCCGATTCGGTGCCCGTGCCCGAGCCCGACGAGGACGGTTTCCACGACCTCTCGCGGCCCGAGTACCTGCTGAACCGCGAGCTGACCTGGTTGAACTTCAACTTTCGCGTCCTGCACGAGGCGGAGGACGAGCGGACTCCTCTGTTGGAGCGGCTCAAGTTCATCGCCATCGTGAGCTCGAACGTCGACGAGTTCGTGATGAAGCGCATCGGCGGGCTGAAGCAGCTCGTGGGGGCCGGGATCCACGAGCCGAGCGCGGACGGACGGACGCCGCAGGAGCAGCTCGACGAGTGCAACAAGCTCGTGCGCAAGCTCGAGAAGCGCAAGCGGCGCGCGCTGCTCGCTCTGCTGCCCCGGCTGGAAGAACACGGCATCCGCATCGTGTCCTACAACGACCTTGCCGCCGAAGACAAGGCGTATCTGCGCGAGCTCTACTTCGAGAACTACTACCCGCTGGTCACGCCCCAAGCGACCGACCCCGCGCATCCCTTCCCGTTCATCTCGAACCTGTCGCTCAACCTGCTCGTCACCCTGCGCCACAGCGACGAGTCGGATCCACGCCTGGCGCGCGTGAAGGTCCCCGAGGGGGCGATTCCGCGCCTGCTCGAGCTTCGCGACTCGAAGACGTTCGTGCGGTTCGAGGACGTCATGGCCAACAACCTCGACCTCCTGTTCCCCGGGATGGTGATCGACGAGGTCGCCATGTTCCGCGTGACGCGCAACGCCAACACCGAGCGCGAGGAGGAGAAGGCCGAGGACCTCCTGGCTCTGATCGAGAGCGAGCTGCGCGACCGCAAGTTCGCGCCGATCGTGCGCCTCGAGGTTTCCGACAACCTGAGCCTTTCTCACCGCGGAATGCTGGCGGCGGAGCTGGGGCTCGACGAGGCCGCGGACGTCTTCGAGGTCGAGGGCATGCAGGGAATGCGGGACCTCATGCAGCTGACCTCCATTCCCGATCCGGCGCTGCACGATGCCCCGTTCCACCCGGTCGATCATCTCGACCTGGTCTCCGAGCGGAACATCTTCCACGTCATACGGGAGGCTGGATCGGTCCTCCTGCACCATCCCTACATCTCCTTCGCGACCTCCGTGGAGCGCTTCCTGAGCGAGGCGAGCAGCGACCCCAAGGTGCGCGCGATCAAGATGTGCCTGTACCGCACCTCCGCCGACACGCAGGTTCTGAACTACCTGATCGATGCAGCTCGGAACGACAAGCAGGTGGCGGTCGTCGTGGAGCTGAAGGCGCGCTTCGACGAACAGGCCAACATCCGCTGGGCGGCACGACTGGAGGAGGCCGGCATCCACGTCACGTACGGCGTCGTCGGGCTCAAGACGCACTGCAAGGTGGTTCTCGTCGTGCGCCAGGATCACGATGGCCTGCGCCGCTACGCGCACGTCGGCACGGGCAACTACCACGCGGGCACGGCGCGGCTCTACTCGGACCTGGGGCTGCTCACTTGTGGCAAGCACATCGGCCAGGACCTGACCGAGCTCTTCAACTACCTCTCGACCGGCTACAAGCCCAAGCGCCGCTACAAGCGCATCCTGCCGGCGCCCAAGACTTGTCGTCATGGTCTGCTGATGCGGATCGAGCGCGAGATCCAGCAGCACGCGGAAGGCTCGCCCGGCTTGATCCAGATGAAGATGAACGCACTCGAGGATGCGCGCATCACGCGCGCTCTCTACCGCGCGTCACAGGCCGGCGTTCAGGTCGACTTGATCATCCGCGACACCTGCCGTCTGAGGCCCGGGATTCCGGGCCTGTCGGAGAACGCCCGCGTGATCAGCGTCGTGGGGCGGTTCCTCGAGCACGCGCGCATCGCCTACTTCCGCAACGATGGCGACGAAGAGTACTTCATCGGCTCCGCGGACTTGATGCGCCGCAACCTCAACAGCCGCGTCGAAGTGCTAGCACCCGTGGAGTCTCCCGACTTGCGCGAGGAGCTGCGGACGCTGCTCGACATCCAGCTCGAGGACACGCGCTGCGCGTGGGAGATGCAGTCCGACGGCAGCTACGTCCAGCGCACTCCGGCAGAGGGTGACGAGGTGGTCAAGGGCAGCCAAGAGCAGTTGATCGACCTGTACGCCAAGCGCCGCAAGCGGAGTCACAAGCTCAAGCGGCGCAAACCACAGGGCTTCAACCGCCGCAACATTCGCTGAGCCGATCAGCGCGGTAGGGCGACGCGCGCCATGCGCCGGCTGAAGTCGTAGACGCGCTTGAGGTTGGCGAGGAGGTCCGTCTCCAGCGTATAGGCTTCGAGGCGCTGGGGCTCTTCCGCGACGAGCCGCCGCGCCTCGTGCACCGCGGCCGAGTCGGCCAAGCGGTCGATCTCCTCCTTCATCCCGACGACCAGCCCCGCGGCCTCCTCGTTCTTCTGCGTGATGGCGAGGATCGCATTGTCGAGGGAGCGCACGACGGCCGCGTGGAAATCGGCGAGCACGGTCTGCGTCGCCGGGCTGATCGTGACGCCCGCTTCGATTCGGTTCAGCCCGAGCGCGACGAGGTTGGTCTCGATGATGTCGCCGACGTTCTCCAGGTTGTTGGCGGCCGCGAGGAGCTTGATCAGCTCCTCGGTCTGTGCTTCGGACAACACCGTTTGACTGATCTTTCCCAAGTACGTGACGATGTGTCCGTGCAGGACGTCGACGACGTCGTCCTTGCGCCGGATCTCTTCGAGCGGCTCGCGGCCTCCGTGCAGGACCGGGGAGAGGATCGCCTTGAGCATCTCCTGGACGAGGTCGCCCATGTGCAGGAGCTCGAGTCGTGAGCGATCCAGCGCGAGCGAAGGAGTCGCGAGCAGCTCCGTGTCGAGGTACTTCGCCTTGCCCTTGCGCTCTTCGGCCAGCGGGCGATCGGGCACGAGCCATTGGACGACGCGGGCGAACACTGGCACGAACCAGATGAAGATCAGCGTGTTCGCGATGTTGAAGATCGTGTGCGCGTTGGCGATCTGGCGCGGCGTCTCCGCCGCGACGCGCTCGGCCGGGGCGAGGGTGTCGGCGACCGGCGAGATCGTGCGCACGCTGCCAGCGAGCTCGTCGATGAACGGGAGCCAGATCAGCACTCCGGCCGTGTTGAACAACACGTGGACGACGGACGAACGCAGGGCCTCGCGCGGCTTACCGATCGAGGCCAAGAGAGCGGTCACGCACGTGCCGATGTTCGCGCCGAACGCGAGCGCGATCCCAGCCGGGAGCGAGATCAGACCCTGCCCGGCCATGACGATGACGACGCCCGTCGTGGCGGACGAGGACTGGACAAGCGCGGTGAACAGAGCGCCCGCGAGGATGCCCAGGGCGGGGTCCTCCATCTGCGTCATCCAGCTCAGGAACGGCTCGTAGCTGCGAAGCGGCTGCATCGCCTCGCCCATGATCGACATGCCGAGGAACACGAGTCCGAGCCCGAGGATGCCGTGACCGTGGTCCTTGATGCGACGGCTCTTGGCGCAGAAGACCATGGCGTAACCCACGGCCACCATCGCCAGCGAGAACTGGGTCACCTTGAAGGCGATGATCTGGGCGGTGATCGTGGTGCCGATGTTGGCGCCCATGATCACTCCGATCGACTGCGCCATCGACATCAGGCCCGCGGTGATGAAGCCGACCACGAGGACGGTCGTCACCGAGGACGATTGGATGACCGCCGTCACGAACGCGCCGGTCAGGACGCCCATGAAGCGATTCTTCGTGAGGGTCGCGAGAATCGTCTTCATCCGCTCCCCGGCGACGGACTTGAGGGCCGCGGCCATCTGCTCCATCCCGAACAGGAAGAGCGCGAGACCGCCGAAGAGACCCATCACGAGCGGCGCGACATCCAGCTCGTTCGCCAGGGTCTGGGGGAGCGGAGTCGGCACGTCCTGGGGCTTCCTCTACTGCTCCATGAAGTCGCGCTTGACGATCGTCACGGGGATTGGCGACAGCTGTGCGACGCGCTCGGCCTTCGAGCCCAGCAGCAGGTGTTCGAGCCCCGTGCGTCCCTTGCTGCCGACGACGATCTGCTGGGCGCCTGTCGCCTTGGCGATCTCCAGGATGCGGTTCGCCGGCAGGCCAGTGGTCATGTGGGGGGTCATCTCGACGCCCTGCGCGGCCTGCGGATGGGCGGTCATCCGCGCGAGGAACTTGTCGAGCAGGACGCGCGCGGCTTCCTCCATGGTGACGAGCCGACCCGAAGCGTCCTTCATCGCGTAGTAGCCAGGAGCCGACTCGGGATCGTGCACGACGTGAACGACCGCCAGTGAGGTGTCGAAGCGCTTCGCGGCCCGTGTCGCCCAGATGAACGCGGCTTCGGAGTCGGGCGAGAAGTCGACCGCGACGAGAATCGGTTCTTGTGCTTGCTCGCTCATACGAACCCGGTCGCGGTATCGAACCTCGGTCTCACTGGTCCGCCAAGAATGCCGCGAGAGCAGCGGCGTCGTCGAGCGTGACGCCGTCGACTTCGCCACCGGTGTGGGGCGTGGTGCCGTCCATCGAGGCCAGGAGCAGAGCGGCATCGAGACCGACGAGGCTCGGACCGTCCGAACCCTCGAGGTGGCACGCGGCGCAGGCATTCGCCTCGTAGAAGGCTCTTCCGGCTTCAGCGGGATCGACGGCGGTGTCGGGAGGAGCTTCGGTCGGCGCGGCCGCCGTGGGTTCGGGCTGCGGCTGGGGCTCCGTTTGAGCCTCCGTTTTGGGCTCCGTCCGGGAGGGCGCCTCCACGCTGTCTGGCGTGCCACACGCGGACAGCGACAAGAGCACGCAGGCGGCCAGCGTCGTAGGGGTTCCGTTGATCATGCCACCACTGTCCGGGGGGCAGGCGTAGAGCTCCATACCCACACGTGCGTACAGACATTTTCGCCGTAGCCGATCGGCCCACGCCGGGGTCCATTCGATCATGCGCCCCGATCCGAGGACTGTCATGCGAGAGCACCTTCGCCGTTGGATTCTGTCGTCCGTCGCCGGGACCTGCGCCGCGTGCGGCGCGTTCGCCCAGCACGTCGTCTACGACGCCGGTACCGCCGGCAATCCGCCCGTCGCACCCAGCCCCCTGACGCAAGGCTTCTCCCTCCAGCAGGGCACCGGAACCGTGGGGCTCCACCCGGTGAACGACGACAACGGTCGCAACGCCTGGGAGGTCGCCGACTCGGATGCGGCGCCGAACGCCTACGCGCACTATGCGAGTCAGCACGACGTGACGCTCGCCCTCATGGGCACGACGTGGGAGCTCACGGCGACCCTGCGCATGACGGCGGGACCGGATCCCGCGATCGCGTTCGGGATCGGCTCGGGCTGCACGATCCCGGACTCGCACTACACGATCCGGCTCGAGATCGTGAACACGGACGTCGTTGCGACCGATGACCTCGGCGGCGGCGGGCCGCTCTTCTGCGCCGGTGGCGCGGAGGGCTATCACACCTTCACGATCCGCAAGACGACGCCGGGGCTCTACGTGCCGGCCGAGTTCCTGTACGACGGCGTTCTGATCGGTCCGGTGGGCGAGCACATCGCCGACCTCGACACGAACGTCTTCTTCGGGACGCTGTCCTACGGTGGCGCGATCGGGCGCGCACGCTTCCATCGCGTCGAGATGCGTTCGCTCGACGATCTCGGTGCGACGTACTGTTCTCCAGCGGTTGCGAACTCGACCGGGTTCCCGGCCGTGCTCACCGCGACGGGCAGCCCGTACGTAAACCAGAACTTCCTGACACTGTCGGCGTCGCAGCTTCCGCCCGGCCAGTTCGGATACTTCCTTGCGAGTCAGACGCAGGGAATGGTCGTTCCGCCTGGTAGCCAGGGCCTCCTGTGCTTGTCCGGCAACACCGGTCGCTTCGACGAGCCGCAGCAGATCGTGCAGGGGCCTGGTGGCGACTTGGACGTCGATCTTGCGGGGATTCCCGTCAATCCGCCGGCGGCGGCGCAGGTGGGGGACACCTGGAACTTCCAGTGCTGGTACCGCGACGTGGGGGGCACGAGCAATTTCAGCGACGCGCTCAGCGTCACGTTTCGCTGACCGGAGGTACGCTAGTGGTGTGATTCACTCTTGTGCGGCATTTTGGTCGGTGCGTACGCGTTCGCTGCAAGGCGCAGCGACGACGCGACTTCGCTGCAAGTCTCGGAGGAGGCGCAACGCAGCAGCGGGCGGGTACGGGCCGACCAAAA
>JAAELL010000437.1 GCA_024226735.1 bacterium
CCTCGAGCACGTCGACGAGGCGCTGGAGCACATCGGCTTCGTCGGCGCGAACATCACCGCCGCCCACGAGGCGTTCGAGGAAGTGCAGATGGCCGTCACCGTCGGGACCGCCACGGTCGAGCACCCGACGATCCCGCACGGCTACGTCCCCGGCCTCATCGAGGGCAACACTGGCGAGAAACCGCGCATCAAGACCGGCGACTGGGCGACGCAGGAGCCGGAGTACCAGCCGCGACGCCTCGTGCCGCCGTGCAACCACATCTGCCCCGCCGGCAACGACGTGCAGGGCTTCCTCGCCGCCCTCGCCAAGGACGACGCCGACGAGGCGCTGAAGATCCTCCTTCGCACGTCGCCGTTCCCCTCCGTGTGCGGCCGGGTCTGCCCCGCGCCGTGCATGGACGCGTGCAACCGGATCCAGCTCGACGGCGCGGTGAACGTGCGCGATCTCGAGCGCTGGGCGGGCGACCACGGCACGGCCGAGGCCGAGACCCGTCCACCGCGCAGCGAGCACATCGCGGTGATCGGTTCGGGTCCGGCGGGCCTCGCCGCGATCTACCACCTCAAGCTGCTCGGGTACCAGGTGACGCTCCACGAGGGCGGCCCCGAGATCGGCGGCCTCCTCCGCACGGGCATCCCCGCGTACCGGCTGCCGCGGGAGGCGCTCGACCGCGAGATCGACCGCATCCTCGAGCTCGGCGTGACCGTGGTCACCAACCACCGCGTCGACAAGAAGGAGCTGCTCGAGCTTGCCCGCACGCACGACGCGGTGCTGGTCGCCACCGGCCTCCAGCAGCTCCGCGATCTCAAGCTCGGCGC
>JAAELL010000438.1 GCA_024226735.1 bacterium
ATTTTGGTCGGTGCGTACGCGTTCGCTGCAAGGCACAGCGACGACGCGACTTCGCTGCAAGTCTCGGAGGAGGCGCAACGCAGCAGCGGGCGGGTACGGGCCGACCAAAATGCCGCACAAGAGTGACTCACACCACTAGCGTACCCGGGTGGGGAGCGGCTCGGCCAGAGTGAGCTCGGGCTGTGCCGCTCGACGCGCAGCGCTCGTGGCCACTCGTGCCGACGCGCGCGCGTGGCTCTGATGAACCTCATGCCGATCGCAACAAGGCCGTCTAAGGCCTGCTGCACACCGTGGAAGCCTGGCCGGGGGACGCGCCGGCCATCGATGAAGCGGCGGGCGACACGCTGCGGGCGATCGCGGAGGACAGCATCCTCTTCAACGTGCGCGACCCGGCGCGCGAGCTGATCACCTTGCTCGATGAGTAGGCGGCGCACGAATCGTGGCGGCGGGGCTACCATGCCCCGATGTGCATCGCGACCGTCACCACCGTTCTCGCCGCGGGTCTGCCGCTCCTCGCGCAGGATTCGCGCGCGGCGGCGGACGTCCTGGAGGGGCTGCGCCCCGATCACCCGCGCCTGGTCCTGAGCGACGAACGCGTCCGTGAGATCGGTGCCCTGAGCGAGTCCGACGAGCTGCTGCGAACGTCGATCCAAAAGGTGCTCGAGAGAGCCGAGCGGCTGGCCGTGGCCGAGCCCCTCGTCTACCAGAAGCGCGGGCCGAGGCTCCTGCACGTCAGCCGCGCCTGTCTCGACCGCGTCTACGCGCTGGGGCTGGCGTGGCGCCTGACCGGGGAGCGCAAGCACGCGGAGGCCGTGGAGAAGCTGCTCCTGACGGTGTGCGCCTTCCTTCGAGCTCGAGGCCCTTGGCGTGCGCTGGGCGCGCGACCTGGGCTCGGACGACTACAACCTCCCGGGCTACTGGAAAAGCGGGCAGGGAGGTCGGCGCTGGAGCTACTACCGGCTGAACTCGCACAGCCACAACGTGCTGTTGTTCGACGATGGTGATCAGGCCGTGGCCGGTCGGGCCGAGTTCACGGCCTTCGAGTCGGAAGCCGACGCCGCGCACGCGATCCTCGAGATCGACGGCGCCTGGCCCGGGCTCGTGGAGAGCCTGCAGCGCGGCGTGTCGCTCGTCGACGGCCGCTCTGCGCTGGTGGTCCAGGACGAGTTCGAGCTAAGGAAGAGGGCGCAGGTCCTCTGGGGCATGACGACCGACGCGACGATCGACGTCACCGGCTCCCGTGCGGTCCTGCGGCAGGACGGCGAAAGTCTGATGGCGGAGATCCAGTCGCCCACGGGCGCGGTCTTCGAGGTGGAGAGCGCCGAGCGAGCGGCACCGGAGAAACGCAACCGCGGCGTCCGCAGGCTCGTGGTCCGCGGCGAGATGGGGCCGGGGCCGGGCCGCATCCGGATCCTGTTCCATCCCCTGCCCGTGGAGTCGCGCCCACGCGTTGGAATCGAGCCCGTGCCCTTGTCCGATTGGTGAGCCGTACAGCGGCAGGTAGCTACGACCGTGAAGGGGAGCGCCCGTGCCCTTGCGCAGTCCGCGCTCGACGCGCACCGAGGCGGAAGCTCAGAAGGACCAGCGTGGCTCCGCCGATGACGACCGCACCCGACCAGGCCCAGAGACCGTCGAGGTGCCTCTGCGACACGCCACCGATCGAGAGGGGAAGCACGATCGCGGACGGGAGCACGAGCGAGTTGCTGTGCAGGGCGAGCCCCATCAGGAGGAAGCCCACGCAGACCGAGACCAGCAGCACTTCGTAGATCCCAGCTTCCTCCGCGGCCAAGGCGGACAGCCCGCCGGTGGTGAGGATGAACCCCACGAAGAAGGCGGTGCCCGCAGCTCCTCCAGGGAGGAAAGCGCCGCGACGGTTGGCGACAAGACCGGCGACGACGAAGCCCAAGCCGTGGAGCAGATGGGCCCACGCCTTCTCGTTGAGCCCCACGTCACCGCCAGCGAGGGACAGCGGCAAGCCTTCACTGGCGTACACGATCGCGGTGATGACGAGTCCCAAGAATCCCAGACTGTAGAACGGCCGAGCCCGATCACGTTTCCATCTGCGATCGAAAGGAATGCCTGCAGCGATCATCGCCAGCGAGCCCAGACCCGCGACCAACCAGCGCACGGCGAGAGGGAGCTCGCGCCAGCCCGCGAGCTGGGCCATGGGCAGCAGGCCCCCGCAGGCGGCGAAACAGAAGATCCAGACGAAGACCGCGGAGCGCGTCCGCCGGTAGGCCAGGACAGCGCAGGCGAAGCTCACCGCGGTCGTGAGGAGCAGCTTCCAGTCGAGCAGGTGCGCCCCCTCGTGCACCCAGGCCGGTTCATCCTCCACGGGGAGCCACATGCGGCCGGGGACCACGGGGTGGAGCACTCCCTGATCATCGATCACGGTACGGAGGGCGGGCACGAGGTCGGCGCAGGCGAATGCCAAAGGGGTCGCCAGCAGCACGGCGCCGGTGAGACAGGCCGCGCCGCGCCTGCGGTCCAAGACGCGCCAGCGCTTTAGACCGATGGTCGTCAGCAGGAGCAGGGGAATCGCGGGCAGTGCGAGCCGGCCGCCCCATCCCAACTCGACCCAGGCCAATGCCTGGAGCAGCACGGGGCCGAAGACGATGACCACGATTCCGGCCAGGAGCAGGAGGTTGGGCACCGACGTGAGCACACCACGCAGGAATCCCCGCTCCTCCTCGTCGAGGTGCTCGTAGGCATGCTGGAGGGAGGCACGTTGCCTCTCGTCGAGCAGGCCCTGCTGCTCCCACTCGGAGTGCTCCGCGAGGTGCCGTCCGATCTTGTGACGCAGGAGGCTGCGCGAGCGCTCGGGCAAGGCCTGCACGAGATCGCCCGCGAGGAATCGATCGAGATCGCGCCGCATCTCCGCGGCGGACTGAAAGCGGTCGGCTGGAGCTCTCTCCATGGCCTTGAGGCAGACTGCCTGCAACGGCCGGGGGACCTCGGGGCGGAGCGCGCGGAGCGGAGGCGGATCGTCTTCGCGGATGGCCCGCAGCTTCTCGCCAAGCTCCTCGGCGGGGAAGGGGAGGCGGCCCGTCAGCGTACGGTAGAGCGTCACGCCCAGGGCGTAGACATCCGAGGTCGGTGAGTGTCTGACGCCCTCGAGGAGCTCCGGCGCGAGGTAGTCCGGCGTTCCGACGATGCCCTCCTCGGCGCCCTCCTGCGCGCCGGACAGCGTCCGTGCAGACAGCCCGAAGTCCACCAGGACGGGCCGGCCAGAGCGGTCCACCAGGATGTTCGCCGGCTTCACATCGCGGTGCAGGACGCCTCCCCGGTGAGCGGCGTCGAGGGCGTCGGCGACGCTCCGGAACACCGACGCGACCTCGGTCGCAGAGGCCTCGGCGAGATGCCGTTCGACGGTCTCCCCCTCCACGAGACGCATCACGTAGTAGGGCCCGGCCTCCGTCTCGCCCGTGTAGTGCACGGGGACGATACAGGGGTGGTCGAACTGCGCCAGGATGTGTGCCTCCCGGGCGAACTGTGCGCGCAGCGCCGTCGTCTCCGGGAGGCCCACGCGCAAGGTCTTCACCGCTACGGGACGCTCGAGATCGTCCTGCCATGCCCGGAAGACGGTGCCCATCCCACCACTCTCCAGGCGCGTGACGTCGCTCAGGCCTGGAAAGATGGGAGCCCCGCCCGGGTGCTCCTCGGCCTCAGGTCGGCGCGGCTCCGGCTTCAAGTGCTCACCCCTCATCCGCCCAGTCCCTCAGGAGCGCGCGGCCGACCTCCCCGACGAGTCGCTTGCGGGCGCGGACGGAGAGGAGGCCGAGCTCCCGGCCGATGTTCGCCACGGTTCCCAGCCCTACGATGGCCCAGGCGACCAGCCCGGGGTCGGTGACCGCGGGCACGGCGACGCCATCGTGGTGGGCCTTCACCTGCTTGCGGACAAAGTGCTGGAATCGACCGTAGAGGCGCCTCATGGCCTCCGCGATCTCGGGGTCGTCGGTCTCGGACAGACCGGCGAAGACGATCCGGTAGAGGCCGAATTCCCCCTGGTGAGTCGACTCGTAGTCCAGGATGAGCTCGGCCGGGCTGACCCGGTCGTCGGCTCGCGCCAGGAGCTCGTTCCAGGTCTTCTCGGAGAGCTGATAGACGTAGTCCAGGGCGGCGACGAACATCGCCCGTTTGTCGGGCCACAGCCGGTACAGGATGTTCTCACGCACGCCGCAGCGCTCGCCGAGCTCGGCCGTGGTCGTCCGACGATAGCCGAATTCGGCGAACGTGTGAGCGAGGACGGGGACGAGCTCGAGACGGCGCTCGGGGCTCTGGTTGGGTCGCGACACGTACGCTCTAGTGGTCGTGCTCGATCTCGTCGAGGGGGACCGGATCGGTCTCCATGGTCGACTGGATCATCTTCAGCGTGCGCTCGTCCGGGTCGAACTCGGCCGCGATCAGGCCCGTGACGTCGACGAACTTTGCCCCGGGGCTGCGGTAGGTCAAGGTCCACTTCGAGACGATCACGTCCACTCCCGCCTTCGCGGCGATGCCCGGAAGCTCGTCCTCGATCCGTGCGAGGATGTCGGCCACCGGAGCCGTTCCGAACCCCTGCTCGTGGAGCCGCTTTTGCATGGCCGGCCCCAGGGCTTCGAGTTGCGCGACGAGCTCCTCGTCTCCGGCCGCCTTGGCCCGCTCGAGGATCCGCTCGACATCCGCCTTCTGCGCGATCAGGTAGTCCCTGAATCCAGGCGACTGGACATGTGCCACGGCGATCGCTCGCGAATCGAACGTCCCCACGACGACCGTCGGGTTCTCGCGCGTCGTGGTCGTGTTCTGGGCGCTCAGCGTCAGCACGAGGAATCCTCCAAGGAGCGTTCCGATGCTTGCATTCAGCTTCTTCATGTTCGTTCTCCGTTTTTGAGAGGGTCTGAGATGGCCCGTCGCCGGGCGACCTCCTCGATCGCGGGCCGGCGCCGCCGCGGCGAGCCGCGTGCAGGCGTGGCCCGTCTCGCGTCAATAGTAAGTGTGCACTTACATTTGGATCAGTCAAGTAGGAATCTCGTCCGCGCAGCACGTTCGATCGCACCCGAGCGCCATCCCCCTTCGCCGCATCCTCCACAAGGTGCCACCTGGGAAGCCTGACCCTTACGAGAACGCCCCTTGGCTCCTCGGCCCGAGTAGGCCGCTGCCACCCTTCGAGCGGTTGATGCCCCCGGATGGTTGCGTCCGGACGTCGGTTTCCGAGCTGCGGCACCGCACTCCAGGGGGTACGGTGTCAGGCACACCCCCCGCCCACATGATCGACTACGCCCTGGAGCCGCCCGATCTTGCGCGACCTGCGCCCTGCTCTGCACACCCGGCCCATGACGACCTCCCTGCTCGATGCACTGGCAGAACGCGTCCTCCTCATCGACGGCGCGATGGGGACGCAGCTGCAGCTGGCGGGCCTGGAGCCGGGTGAGTGCGGCGAGGCGTGGAACCTGGAGCGACCCGAGCGGGTGCTCGAGATCCAGCGCACCTACGTGGCGGCCGGCTCGGACTGTCTGCTCACGAACACCTTCGGCGCTTCGCGCCTCGTGCTCGAGCGCCACGGGCGGGGCGCCGAGGCGAGCGCGATCAACCGCGCCGGCGCGGAGCTCGCGCGCGAGGCCTTCGGCGAGCGAACGGGCTTCGTGCTGGGCGACGTCGGCCCCTTCGGCGGCCTGCTCGAGCCCCTCGGCGAGGTGCCGGGCAAAGAGGTCCGGCGAGCCTTCGGCGAGCAGGCCCGGGCCCTGGTCGAGGGCGGCGTCGACGCGATCCTGGTCGAGACCCAGACCTCCCTCGAGGAGCTGGGGCTGGGAATCGCGGCCGCCCAGGAGGCCGGCGCCCCGTGCGTGATCGGCTCGGTGGCCTTCGACCTGACCCACGGCGGAAGCGACTACCACACCATGATGGGCGTCTCTCCCGAACAAGCGGCCGAGCTCATGCAATCCGCCGGGGCCGACGTGGTCGGACTCAACTGCGGGACGAAGATCGACATGCGGCACGCGCGCGCGATCCTCGAGCGCTACCGCACCGCTTGCGACCTTCCCACCCTGGCCCAGCCCAACGCGGGCCAGCCCGAGCTCGAGGGCCGGCAGATCGTCTACCGCCTGGAGCCCGAGGCGATGGCCGCGGGAGTCCCCGGGCTGATCGACGCCGGCGCGCGGCTGATCGGTGGCTGCTGCGGCAGCACGCCGCGCCACATCGAGAGCTTCCGCGCCGCCATCGACCGGGATGCGCTGGCGGGGGAGCGCGCATGAAGATCCGGCTCGCGGAGGAAAACCTGGCGGTCGAGGGGCTATTGCCCCCCCACGGCGCGCGACGGATCGAAGCTGGGCGTCAACTACGTGGACGCCTACCTCGGCGTTCTGGAGGGGGCTCGTCTCGGGGACGGTAGCGAGGTCTCTTGCAAGCGTCGCGGACTGGAGCTCACCCTGACCGTGGGCGAGCGCAAGGGCGAGGCGCTCCTGCGCCGCCAAGCCCACGTTGTCGGCCCCGGCGGCTCGGTGACCGGCGCGGTATTCACGCCTTACTGAAAAGCGATCCTCAAGGCCTCAGTGAAGTTCGACGTCGAGGTCGGGTTCTGGTCGCGGTACCAGCCCTGGAAGTTCCACGTCTCGCCGGGCTGAACGGCGACGGGTGGGGTGAGCGGAATGGCGCTCAGATCCACTGGGAGCGTGAACCGTCCGGCTGGGCCCGACGACTGGACGTCCCGGTTGAACCTCGCGACCTGACCCGTGAGGCAGAGGTTGCCCTGACTTCCGCCCGGGTTCGGAATGAAGCCCGAGGTGGACGAGGCGAGGAAGTAGCCGAACTGGTTGGGGGGCAGGGAGTCCGCCTCCAGTCGAACCGCGTTGTGGGACACATTGGTGTGGCCGTAGGCCGAGATCGTCGCGCCCGATCCCGTCGAGTTCGGAACGGCGGGCAGGCAGTGGGCCGTCCCGATGGGATCGAGGCCCCGGAACTCCACCTTGTGAAAACGCGCGCGCGCCGTTCCCGCCCACTCGAGGGTCCCCCACACCAACCCGTACGTCCACGTGCCGATGGCAGCGAACTCTCCCAGGGGGCCTAGCGAGACTCCGTCGTAGAAGAACTCGGCGTCCGAGTACGGCGCCGGATTGGTCTTGCGAATCGCGAACGTGTGGTGCTGACCGTCCAGCGCTCCCGGGCAGTCGTACACCTCGCCCGCGTGGAGCCCCAAGACCCGCAGCGTGTTTCCGACGATCTGGAAGCGCACCCGATAGCCCGTGTCCCCGAAGGTGAACCCTGTGTTGATCTCGATGAACAACACGGGGCTCGAGCCCGCCGTCACGCGCATGGTCGCGACGTACTCCCAGGTCCCGTTCGCGATGGCGTCGAAGCTGAGCGTGTCGAGGTTGTACTTCGCGTACGAGTCCTGGGCCGGTCCGTTGTCCGCGATCTCCCAGACGTTGAGACCGGTGCCGGGGTCCGGGGAAACCGGGGTCAAGTTGATGCCGGAGCCGTCGGTCCAGAGTTGCCAGCCTTGAGTCTGGGGGTCGGGGGCCACCGCGGGGTCGCCGGCGACGCCGGCATCGTAGACGGGGACCTGCGCACCGATCGGCGTGCAGAGCACGCCGATCACGAACGCGAGCCGTAGCGACTGATGCTTGTTCATGGCCGTTCCTTTGATGGGTACTGCTCATCCGTTACGACCCCACCGAGGGCGAATCGTCACGGCTTCGTTCAGCGTCATCAGCTCGATCTCGGTGAGCATGCATGAGTGGTAGCGGTGGCAGGGACGCTACATGCCATCACTCTCACTGGCGCTCTTGATCGCGAGCGTGTTCGAACGGCCGGTCGAGGAGGTGTTCACGCTCCGCGTGTGATGTGGGGACGTTCCAGGACCCGCTCCTACACCAAGGGAGCCTCTCTCATGATTCGCATCCCCACAGACTCGTGGGGCGTGTAGCCCTGATGCCGACGATCAGACCACCTCGGGCGGCGCGAACCCCGCGCGGTACTCGCGCCGCACGACCGTGTCCGTCGCCTCTGCGTGGCCTGTGAAGGCGAGCGCGGCCTTGTCCCAACGCAGCTCCTGGCCGGGGAAACGGGTCGCCTTGACGGCGAGCAGCGCCGCCTCGGTGATTCGCGCGCCGTCTGCGAAAGGCGTCCGCAGCTCGGTCTGCTTCCCGGTGATGTTATCGATCCAGGCGTGCCAGTGGTTGAGCTCGGGGAACTCGGGCAGACCCGGCATGTCCAGGCCGTCCGTGCTCTCGCCGTCCCGCCAGATCTCGAGCTTGCCGCCCGCCGCGAGGACGAGCACGCCGCCTTCGCAGACGACGACGGTCATGTTGGACTCGGGCCATTCGCCTGCGGGCAAGCCCAGCGCCGCCCGCGACGGCGCCTGATTGCGGTCGCTGTAATGGATCGGGAAGAAGCGGCGGGCGAACGCGGCGGAGTCGACGGCGTACGTGATCGTCGAGCGACACGGATAAGCGTGGAAGGTGTCGGCCGCCCGCGGCGCGTGGGTCGTCACGGCGATGGGAGAGGTCAGCTCGTCGTAGCCGAAGAAGAAGACGTCCAGGACGTGCACGCCCCAGTCCCCCAGTCCGCCCGTGCCGAAGTCCCACCAGGAGCGCCACTTCACCGGCGCGAGGTGCTCGCGGTAGGGCCGGATCTCGCAGGGACCGAGCCAGAGCTCCCAGTCGAGGTGCTCCGGCGGGTGCTGGGGCGCGCTCAGGACCCCGTCGAAGTTGAAGTAGTCGTTGCGGCCTGGCGCGCCGGTCCAGGCGTAGGCCTCGATGGCCTCGCCGAGGGTACCCGCGCGCAGGATCTCCACCGCCGCTCGGCGACCGGGGAAGACCATCCGCTGGTTGCCGACCTGCGTCACGAGTTGCGGCTTGGCGCGAATCGCCTTCTCGATCAGCGCGATCTCCTCGAGCTGGTGGACGAGGGGCTTCTGGCCGTAGACGTGCTTGTCGTGGGCCAGGGCAGTCAGCGCGATCGGCGCGTGGCTGTGGTCCGGGGTCGCGACGATCACGGCGTCGAACTCGTCCGCGTGGACGCGGAAGGCCTCGCGATAGTCGGTGCATGTGAACGCGTCCGGGTGGTCCTCCTTGGCGCTGGCCAGCGCCCCGGCGTCGACATCGCACAGGCCGACGATCTCGGCCGCCGGATGGGCGGCGACCTGCTTGCGGTCGTGCCCGCCGATCGTGCCGACGACGCCGATCGAGAGCACGCGCACCGGCGCCGGCTCCGGCTCCGGCTCCTGCGCGAAACTGCTGCGGGGAGATCCAATGGTCGCCAGACCCACGCCGGCACCGGTGGATCGAAGGAAGTCTCGGCGGGACAGGTTGGAACTCATGAATCGGCTTCCTTGGGTAGTGGGTGCGGGGTCTCGGCTCAGCGCTTCTGCGGCCGGTACCACAGCGAACGCCAGTACGCGCGGTCGGCGACGTACGGGTCCACCGGCGCGCGCGGGTCCAGGTCGGAAGGCAGGACGCCGTAGCGCTTCATCTCGCGCACGTAGGCGTCGCGCGGCTGGAAGCCGGGCATGTCGAAGCGCTTGACCTCGTCCAGGTAACGCGCGGCGGCCTCGACCGCAGCGAGCAGCGTGCGGTAGTCCTCATCGCCCTTGCTGGCAAAGACGGTCGCGGGCGCGGAGCTCGGGTCCTCGAAGTCCTCCCGGCAGCGGCCGTATCCGCCCGCCTCCGGGGCCAAGGGTGCGCGCACCAGCATCGAACGCTCCGGCCGCGTGAGGTCGTAGAGGATGTGCCGCGAGAGGCGTAGCCGGATATCGTCGTGGCGGATGTCCCAGGGCGGCATGCTGCGATTGTCCGAGGGCGACTGGGGCAGTACATGGTGGCCCGAGTGGCAGCCGCTGCAGCGGCGGGCGACGACCTCCTGACCGGCGCGCGTCTCGGGCCAGTCGAGGTCGGGGCGCTGGATCTGATTGCGCTCGTAGCCGCCGATCATGCCAGTTCCGAGCGCGGCGTAGGTGCCGGGGTAGGGTGCACCGACCTCGATCCAAAGGCGCACCGTGGCGCGCTCGAGATCGCTGACCTCGACCCCGTAGTGCTGCGGTCCGAGCTTGTCCATCAGTGGACTGGCGGAGCTGCCCAGGGTGCGCGGGGCGTAGTTGCTCTCGGGCCGGTTGCGGCCGTCCGAGAACTGCCCGCTCACGGTCAGCGCGTAGTAGCTGTGGGAGTACATCGGACCGCGGTCACCGGTCAGGTCGACCGCGCCCGCCAGTGGCCCGCCCTGGGGCGTGGCCTCGCTGCCGTGGCAGGCGACGCAGTGGCGGTCGAGGATGGGCTGCACGTCGCGCGGGAAGTCGAACACGTCCGGCACGCCGGCGACGGGCTCGACCGAGCTAGGGGGACGGCGTAGAGCCAAGAGGTCGTAGTCGACGCGTGGCGTGTGGGTGCGCTGCTCGTGACAGCCCACGCAGCTCGCTGTCTCACCGGGCTGCAGCGTGAGGAAGCTCTGCATGCGCTTGACGGACAGGTCGTTCTCGTCGAGCGCTACGAAGAAGAAGCTGCGTAGGGCGGGTAGCTCCATGTAGGCCGAGCCGTCCGCCTCGACCGGCACCGTGCCGACCACGCGCTCCAAGGTGAAGGTGCCGCCGTAGCTGAGGGGCTCCATGCCGCCGGTGTAGTTGATCGGCTTGGGGAGGCTCTCGAGCACCAAGAGCTTTTTGATGTCGCCGGGCGCGACTCCCTGCATGTTGCGGCCCTCGTTGACGTCGGCCAGCACCAGCCGCCCGGTCGCTCGGGCGGGGTCGGACCTGGTCGAGACCTCGAACTCGCGCGCGCTGACGCGCAAAGCGCGCGGCTCGTGCACCTGCAGGCCGGCCTGGACGTCCTCGTCGGGCAGACTGTAGAGCACCTGCGTCTCGCCACCCGCGTCCAGGAGCACCAGCTCGGTGCGCCGCGCCGCCAAGAACAGCTCGGGCGACAGGGCGAACGGGTCGCGGAAGCTCTGGCCGGCGTGCAACGGGCGTACGGCGCGCGGGTCGTCCGGGCCGGCTTCGGGGTCCAAGAGCACCAGCGAACCGTCGTGCTCGTTACGGCCGTGCCCGGGCGAGAAAGTGGCGAGCACCTGGCCCGTGCCGGGGACCGGCTTCGCGTCGATCATCACGATGCCGGGCGCCTGATTGCCGTAGAAGACCATCTGGCCCGTGCCGTCCGGGTTGCAGGTCCACAGGTGGTGGTAGTGCACCTGGCTGCGGTCGACGTACTCCCAGCGCTGATAGAGCAGCCGCCCGTCGGGCAGCACCCAGGGTGTGTTGTCGTGCTCGATGTTGGCCGAGAGCGCTCGGATCTGGCCGCCCTCGGCGTCGCAGCGGTGCAGGGTGGCCACCTGCGTCAGCCAGCAGTTGACCCAGCGCTTGCAGCGGCTGGAGACGAAGGCGATGCCGCCGTCGGGCAGGTAGGTCGGCTCGATGTCGTCGTAGTCGCCGCGCGTCAGTTGCGTCAGATCCTGGCCGTCGGTGCCGATCTCCCACAGGTGGTAGTGGGTCGTCCCGCCGGGCCGGTAGGAGAAGAGAATCCTCTCGCCGTCGTAGTGCACTTTCGGGTCGCGAATGCCCCCGCCCGGATCGTCGAGCAGGACCTTCAAGTCCCGCGTGGAGAGGTCGAGGCGGCACAGGCGCGCGCCGTCCCCGTAGGTGACCTGCGCGGCGTCCGCCGCGTAATAGCTGAAGTTCGCGTACCAGTGCTCGTCGCGTCCCGGTTTGCGCACGGCGAAGACGATCGAAGGCGACACGGCCTCCGCGGCCTGGACCAGGTCGGGCTCGGGCGGATCTTCGAGCTGGAGCGGCGCGTTCTCCCGGCTGAGTGCGACGTAGTCGTAGATGATCCAGCTCTCTCCGTCGAGGCGGATCGAGATCGTGTTCTCGCCCGCGCCGACGGCGCCGGCCGGGATGGGGAGGATGATCGTGTCGGGCCGGCCACGCAAGTCAGGCCGAAAGACGATCCCCATCTCGCCCCCGGGCGCGACCTGCACCGGCAGGTCCCGTCCGTTCACGGCGACCGTGATCTTCGAGCGCTCGGTGGCGTGCGCGCCCGCGATCCCGAGCAAGAGGTAGAGCGGCTCCTCCTCGCGCGCCTCAGCCCGGAAGCGGATGTCGAAGGTGTGCGCCCGGCCGCCGGCCCACGTGTCGCGGTCTGCGGGATGGACGAAGGGCCAGCCCTTGGCGGGATCCGCGTCCACGTCGAACGCCACCCCGTCGGGGTAGCGCTCCAGGAAGGCGGCGTAGCCCGCGCGCGTCAGCGCGAACTCCCGCGCGTGTCCGTCGGGGTGACCGATGCAGAAGAGCGTGTCGGAGGCAGGCCGCGTCGGTGACGCGACCACGAGGGCGAGTAGCGGCAGGGCGTGGAGGATCATCGCATCGGACGATCGTAGGGGCGGATTCCGGTGTCGCCCTACGCCGTAGTGCTAAGCCACCGTTCGGCACGCCGCTCCTACACTTGCGCCATGCGTGTCCCGTGGCGAATCCCGCGCGCGCTGCGGCCGGTCGCGCTCGCCCTGGTCCTTCTCCCGCGAGCAGCACCGACTTGCGGCGACACCGATGACGGCGTTCTCGCTCACGAGTCTTCGCCGGAGCCGTGCTTGTCGTCGATGTACTCGAGCAGGACGCCGTTCGTCGCACGCGGGTGCACGAAGGCGAACTCGCAGTCACGAAACTGGCGGGCGCCGCCGATGAACGGATACCCCTCGGATTCGAGTTCGGCAATCGTCTCGCGCGTGCTGTCCACGTTGAAGGACAGCAGCATCACCCCCTCGCCGTGGCGTTCGATGAAGCGGGCCACGTCGCCGTCGGGGGAAGTGGACTCCATCAGCTCGAAGCCGACCTCGCCCAGGTAGTACCGGGCGACCTTGATCTTCTCAGGCTCGTCGACGTAGGCATCGTCCGGCTCGGCCTTGCCGAGCAGCGGGGCCCACGTCTTCTTGGCCTGCTCCAGATCCTTGACGGCGATGCAGATATGGTCGATTCGCTTGATCTTCGGCATGGGCTAGCTGACCTCCAGGACCACGGCCATCGCCGTGTCGCCACCCGCACACCCGGAGAAGAGCCCGCGGCCTCCGCCGAGCGAGGCCAGCGTCTCGATCAGCTCGATGAGGCCGCGCAGCCCCATCGGGGCCTGCGGATGCCCGTAGACGAGCGGGGAGCCGAAGCGGTTCACGTGCTCGGGGTCGAAGCCCATCTCGCGGCAGAAGTAGACGTCGGCCACGGCAAACGGGTTATGGGTCTGCACGGCAGCACAATCCCCCACCGAGGTCTCGGCGCGTTCGAGCGCCTCGCGGGCGGCGGGCACGGTGGCCTTGGGCATCATGCCCTTCTCGACGCGGGCATCTCCGAACGCGAGCACACGGACCGTCACGTTTGCGTCACGCGACATGCTACGGGCGCGTTCGCGACCACAGACCACGATCCCGGCGTTGGCGTCGGCGGGGTGCGTCGACGTGCCGAAAGTCACGGTGCCGCCCTCGATCGCTGGGCGCAGGCCGGCCAGCCCTTCGGCCGTGGTGGGATGAACGCCCTCGTCGGCTTCGAGGGTGCCGATCACTCGTCTGCCACGCAGGAGCTCGACGGGTTGCATGTAGCGCTTCTGGAAGCTGCGGTCATCGGCCAGCGAGCGGCCGTACTGATCGTGGCGCAAGAGCGTGAGCGTCTCCTGCTCCTCGCGCCCGATCTCGAACTCGGCGGCCAGGTTCTCGGCCGTCGCGATCATCGCGACCCCGGCGTAGGGGTCGCGGTTCATGTTGTCGAGGACCGGGTCCTCGGCCCGGCCTGTACCGCCGGGGCCGCCCGAATTGGGATAGAAGATGTGAGGCCCGTTGCTCGTGCGATCGCACGCGACGGCGAGGATGCACTCGCGCTGCGAGGCCCTTACCTCGAGCGCCGCGCTCTGCAGCATTCGTACAGACGTCGCGCAGGCCTGAGAGATCGTGGGCCCGGTGATCTCCGGCGCGCCGATCAGGCCGGCCAGCCACGGCGCCCCGTAGAAGGAGCTCCGCTGCGTGACCGTGATGCCGAAAGTGAGCGCGTCGAAGGAGTCGGGAGGGATCTCCGCGCGCGCGAGGAAGCTCTTGCCCACGCGCCCCGCGAGCTCGATCGCGTGGTAGCCGCTGAGGCTGCCCTGCCAGCGACAGAAGGGAGTGGTCCAGTACGCGCCGTAGGGAATGAAAACGTCTTGAAGTTGCATCGGTCGTCGGTGGGTCAGCGGCTGCCGGAGACGACCGCGGTGATCCTCTCCCGGGCTGCCTCGGTGCAGGCGCTCACGCCGAAGGCCGAGTAGCCGACCTCGAGCGCGGCAGCCAGCGTGGGCGCGGCGGCGCAGGCGCCGATGGCCTGCTCGATGATCGCAATCACCTGCGGGTCGAGCGAGCGTTCGAAGTCGTTGCGTGGCTCGACGGGCGGCAGCTCGCCGAGCTCGACCGGCGCATCGGGGATCGTGGGGACGGCACCCGTCAGCTCGCGCACGCGGGCGACGGCGAGAGCGAACAAGGCCTCGTGATCCTCGGCCAAGCCATCCACGATGCCGAGCTCGGAGGCCTCGGCGGCCTTCAGCTTGCGCGCCAGCCGCAGCATGTCATGGAAGACCGGAGCCGCGGCGGGCCAGCGGCGGTAGGGAACCGACATGGCTCCGATTCCGGGCGCGATCCCCAGCGTCACCTCGGGGAGCTGGAACCAGGCGTCGCGCACGGCCACGATGCCGTGGCAGCGCAGCGCGAGCTCGAGCCCCCCACCGAGCGCCATGCCGTTGATCGCGGCGACGACCGGCTTCTGGATCGCGTCGAGGTGCACGAGCAGCCGCGAGCAGTCGCGCGCGAAGCTCGCCGAGGCGTCGGCGTCGCCCAAGAGGCTCGGGAAGCGGCTGATGTCGGCGCCGGCGCAGAACGCACGCGGCCCGTAGCCCGTGATCACGAACCCCGCGACATCGTTGTTGCCTTCGAACTCGCGTATGACGGACAGGAGCTCGTCGGTCACCCCGTCGTCGAGTGCATTCATCGCCTGTGGGCGACGCATCGTGAGCACCTTGACGCCGTCCACGTCGTCGACGAGCAAGTGCCGCAGGTAGCCCTGGTAGTGCGAGATCTCGCGCCGCGGCAGCGGCATGCCCGGGCGTTCCTCCGCGAAGCGCGAGAGGATGCGGCCCACCTCGTCGTCGCCCAGCTCACCCATGAGCTCGAGCGGGCCCTTCTTGAATCCCAGCGCGAGCTTGCAGCCAAGATCCAGGTCCGCCGGCGTGCCGATGCCCTGATCGAGGATGTCGACGGACTGCGAGAAGAGCACGCCCAGCATGCGGTCGCGCACGAGCGCGCCGGTCTCCGCGTCCACGTCGACCGTCTTGCCCGGGCCGAGCGTGAGCCAGCGGTCCACCGAGCGGAAGATCGGCGCGGGCCGGTAGTGCTCACCCTCCTCGGAGCTCTGCAGCGTGTTCGTCTCGGTGATGATCGGATTGCCATGCGCGAGGTTGAGCACAAAAAACGGCCCCGCGTGCACGAGCTCACCCACGGCGCTGTCCACCTCCATCGCCGTGGCATGCTCGAGCAGGAGCGCTGCGTCGTTGCACCAGTTGTCGAACACACGGTCGAGCATGAAGCAGAGCGCGTCCGTGGTGACAAAGGGCACCTTGCCCGTGAAGCAGAACAGCCAGCGCAGGTAGTCGAGCACCTCGGGGTCGCCCGCGTCCCAGCGAATCACCTCGACCGCCGGGTTCCGGAAGGCCGGGGCGAAGAAGTGCGTGACCGTGGCGCGCCCCTTGTGCTCGAGATCGGCGAAGATGCGCGACGCCGGCAGTGAGCTCGTGTTGGAGGTGATCAGCGCATCGGGGCGCACGACGGACTCGACCTGGCTGAAGATCCTGCGCTTGAGGTCGAGGTTCTCGGTGGCCGCCTCGATCACCCAGTCGCAGTCCGCCATGCGCCCGTAGTCGAGCGTGGGTACGAGCCTCTGGCGGACGGCCGCTGCCTGGTCGGCGGTCAGCTTGCGGCGGGCGAGCCCCTTCTCGACGTAGGCCTCGATGCGCTCCAGCGCGCGGTCGAGGGGCGCCTGGTCCACGTCGACCAGCACGAGCTCGAGCCCCGGGAGCGCGCTCTTCAGGTAATAGCCGATGTCCGGACCAATCGTGCCGGCACCGACGATAGCGACGCTCTCGGGCAACGGTCGGCTCGGGGTGGTGATCAGCGAGTTGTGCGAGGCTCTCTTGGTCATGGCCGCATCAGGGGCTGGGGCGTCGGGGCGCCGGGGCATGCGGGGCGCTGCTTTTCGATCAGCGCTGCCAGGACCTTCTCGGGCGTGATCGGAAGGTCGGTGATGCGCACGCCGACCGCGTCGTAGATCGCGTTCGCTATGGCGGGTGCCGTGGGAACGAGGCCGGGTTCGCCGACGCCCTTCGCGCCGAAGGGGCCGCTGGGATCGTCCGTCTCGATGAAGTCGAGCTCGATCGGAAAGTCGATGTCCGCCGCGCTCGGGATCTTGTAGTCGGTGAAGTTCGGATTGAGGATGCGCCCACGGTCGGTCTTGACCTCTTCGTAGAGTGCGTAGCCGACGCCCTGGGCGATGCCTCCGTAGACCTGGCCCGCGAGCGTCTGCGGGTTCAGCACGCGCCCCACGTCGAGCGCGAAGGCGAGCGCGAGGATCTTCACGTCGCCCGTCTCAACGTCCACCTCGACCTCGACGCCCTGGGTGCCGAACGTGTAGTTGGCCGACATGTTGCCGACCCCCTTCTTCCAGTCGGGCAGCTGCGTGGGCGGCTCGTAGAAGGCCTCGGCGGCGAAGACGGTCGAGGGATCGCCTTCGGGCGGGAAGTGCGCGGCGCGCAGGAGCTTGCCGAGGCTGATGCGAAACACGGGATGGTCGGGCGCGTCGCGCACGAAGAGCCAGCCGTCCTTCAGGTCGAAGCGCTCTCGCCCCACGGACTCGAAGTCGAATCCCGTGGGAACGTCCGCAGCCTTCCCCTCGGCGCCGGCCCGGGCGATGGCCTTGGCGACCTCCACCGGATAGATGCGCTCGGCCCATTCGAAGATCTGCACGCGCAGCTTGTCGCTGGCCAGGATCGCCGCGTTGCCGGCCATGAACGCGCCGCGGCTGGCGTGCGTGCCGACGTCCCAGGGACACGTGGCCGTGTCGGTCTGGTTGATCACGACGCGCGCGGGCAGGACGCCGAGCGCCTCGGCGACCATCGCGGTTAGCGCCGCGTGCAGCCCTTGCCCCATCTCGACGCCGCCGTAGTTCACGTTGACGGTGCCGTAGTCGTCGAGCTTGAGGATGATCCCGCTCCCATCCGACCGGTAGATCTTCCCGCCGCCACCCACGTGGATCAACGAGGCCATGCCCACTCCGCGCTTCAGCGCGCGCTGGCGACCGTGCTTGGCGCGCCAATCAATGCGGCCGGCGGTCTTGTCCAGGCACTCTTCGAGGCCGCAGGTGCCGATCTTCAGCCCCATCGGGGTGACGTCCCCCGGACGATTGGTGTTGATCCGGCGCATGTCGAGGGGGTCGATTCCGGCGGCCTCGGCCAGCTCGTCGAGGCTGCTCTCGATCGGAAGCGTGACCTCGGGGTTCCCGTAGCCGCGCATGGCCTGGCAGTAGGTGTTGTTCGTGTACACGATCCGCGACTCGAAGCGGACGTTCGGAACGCGGTACAGGGACGTCGCCGGCATGAGCATCACGCTCGGGAAGGTCGCGCCCCACGAGGTGTAGGCGCCGTTGTCCTGACTGACCTCCAGATGCCGGAAGAGCAGCTTGCCCTCGGCGTCGCAGCCCTGGCGGATCCTGGTCACGGCGCTCTGGCGCGGCGACAGAAAGGCGAACTCCTCGTCGCGTTCGAAGAGGATCTTGACGGGCTTGCCTGCGCGCCAGGCCAGGAGGATGGCGATGTACTCGTAGACGTGCGTGTCGAGGCCGGTGCCGAAGCCCCCACCGAGCGCGGGCACGATCACGCGCACCGACTTATCGGCCAGCCCGAGCGCGGCCAGCGCGCGCGCGTAGTCGCGCTGGGCCAGGAACGGGATCTGGGTCTTGACCAGCATCTCGAGGTTGCCGCGCCCGTCGAACTCGGCGATGCAACCCGCCGTGCCCATGCACGACTGCTGGACACGCGGCACCGTGTACTCGCGCTCGACCACGTGGGCGGCTGCGCTGCAGGCGGCGTCCACATCACCGGAGTCGTGGGAGAACTCGAGCGCGAGCCGGTTGGTCGTGAGTGGCCGGCCGCGTGCATCCGTCTCGTGCACGAGCGGCGCACCGTCCGCCAGGGCCTCCTCGACCGAGAACACGCCGGGAAGCGGCTCGTACTCGACCTCGATCAGCTCGACGGCCTGGCGCGCAATGTCCGGGTCGATGGCTGCCACGGCGGCGACCTCGTCGCGAAACTGGCGCACCTTGTCACGCTTGAGCGCGAAGTTGTCGCGCAGAAAGCCTATGCGAAGCTCGGGCGTGTCGTAGGCGGTGAGGACGGCCTTGACGCCGGGCAAGCGCTCGGCCTTCGAGGTGTCCACGTTCAGGATGCGTGCGTGGGCGTGCTCGGCATACTTGATCTTCCCGTAAAGCATCCCCGGGCGCTTGATGTCGTGGATGTAGCGCGTCCGACCCGCAAGCTTGTCGGCGCCTTCGGGCCGCGGCGCGGCCTGGCCCACGTGGCGGAGCTCGCTCACGCTTCGCCTCCGGCGCTCAGCTTCGCCGCCGCGCTCTGGATCGCCTCCACGATCTGTACGTAGCCGGTGCAACGGCACAGATTGCCGGTCAGGGCGTTGCGAATGTCGCTCGCGCTCGGCGCCGGGTTCTCCCCCAGGAGAGCCACCGTGGACACGACCATGCCGGGCGTGCAGAAGCCGCACTGCGTGGCGCCACCCTCGAGAAAAGCGGCCTGGACCGGGGAGAGCTGAAGGCCCTCGCCGCAGAGCCCCTCGATCGTGACCACACGCAATCCCTCCACCTCCGGGGCGGGGAAGAGGCACGAGTTCACGGCGCGCCCCTCGACCAGGACCGTGCAGGCACCGCACTCCCCCTCACCGCAACCCTCCTTCGTGCCCGTCTCGCCGAGCACGTCGCGCAGGAGATCGATGAGACGCTCGTGCGGCTCCACGCGGGCCCGCCGCATGCTGCCGTTGAGCTCGAAGGAGATCTGCATGCTGTTGTCGATCGTCATGACACGCCTCCGCCGCCGGTCGGGACCGCGGCCGTGGAACCCGCCAGCCTCATGAGTGCGCGCCTGAGCAACACGGCCGTCACGTGCCTCCGATACCATTCCTCGGCGCGCACGTCGCTGATCGGCGCGATCGCCGCGTCCACCGACGCGACCGCAGCGGCGCACGCCGCTTCGTCGAGCGCGGTGCCCTCGAGCGCCGCCTCCGCGGCCTCCAGTCGAAGCGGCGTCGGCGCCACGGCTCCCGCCGCGACGCGGGCCTTCGTGCAGCGGGTGCCGTCGACCTCCAGCAACACCGCGACGCTCGCGATGGCGATGTCCATGCTGACGCGGCTCTTGCGGAAGAACACCGAGACCGCGCCCTCACTCGGGCCGTCGACGAGGATCGCGGTCACGATCTCACCCGCGCCGAGCGCCGTCTCACCCGGCCCACGGAAGAACTCGGCCAGCGGGATCTCGCGCACGCCGCTCGTGCTCCGGAGCTCGAGCCGCGCGTCGTGAACCAAGAGAGGCGGCGCGGCGTCCGAGCCCGGAGAGGCATTGCCCAGGTTGCCCCCCAGCGTCGCCACGTTCCGGATCTGCCGGCTGCCGAAGGTCGCGAGGGCGTCGGTGAGCGCGGGCAGACGCTCGCGCACGTGCTCGTTCACGGCCAGGTCCGCCAGCGGCACAGCGGCACCGATGCGCAGGCACTCCCCCACCTCGACGCGCGCGAGCTCGTCGATCCGGCGCAGCGAGATCAGCGCCGCGGGCGACGCATGGACACGCTTGCGCAGCTTGACGAGGAGGTCGGTGCCGCCGGCGATGAACCTCGCGTCGGGATTCTCCGCGGCGAGCTCCAAGGCCGCGCCCAGCGAGGTCGGTCGGTGGTAGGCGATGCAGGTCACGCTGAGCTCCTCATGCGACGACTCCGGATTCGCGCAACCTGCCGATCTCGCCGGCATCGAGCCCCACCTCGGTGAACACCGCGTCCGTGTCCTGCCCGTAGGAAGGAGCGAACGGCAGCTCGCGCCCGATCTCCTCGAGGTGAGCCGTGGCAACGGCGGGAGGCGGCAGGCGGATGGCCCGGCCGTCCGGCGTGCTCGTGCGCAGCGCGCTCGCCCGCACGAAGTCGAGGTCGGCGACGCCCTCGATCGGCGTGATCGGCGAGTGGGGAACGATCGCCTCTCCGAGCGCCACTGAGACCTCCGCGACCGTGTGCTTGCTCGTGACCGCGCCGATCAAGGCGTGCAGGTCGTCTTGCTCCCGCCGGCGCGACTCGTTGGTGCGGAAGCGCTCCTCGTCCAGCGCCGCGAACATCGCCGTCTCGACGAAGCGCGCCCACTGCGCGTCGCTGCCGATCGCCACGTAGACGTAGCCATCTCTCGTCGGGTAGGAGTTGACCGGAATGAACTGGCGGTGCTTGTTGCCGTTCCGGCGCACTTCCTCGGGCGGACTGCCCATGTCCAGCATCGGCAGGAAGGTGTGCAGCCATGAGACCGCGGCGTGCGCGAGCGAGACGTGGATCTCCTTGCCGCCTTCGCCGGGCGGAGCCTGCTCGCGCTCGAGCATGGCGAGCAGCACCTGGGCGAAGACTTCGTCCCCGGCCTTCAGGTCGATCAAGGGCGGTCCGCACTGCAACGGAGCGCCGTCGCTCTCGCCGGTGAGGTCCATGTAGCCGCAGAGGGCCTGGGTAGCAGGGTCGTAGCCGGGCACGCCCGGGTGCTCCGGCCCCATGGCCGAGATCGCGCACCAGATGAGGTCCGGGCGCACGGCACGCAGGCTCGCGTAGTCGATGCCGAGCGTTTCGTGGCGCGCGAGCATCGTGTTCGTGCAGAAGACGTCCACCGGGAGCTCGCGAACGAGGCGCCGGAGGAGCTCGCGCCCCTCGGGCTGCTTGAGATCGAGCGTGATCGCCTGCTTGCCGACGTTGGGCGACACGTAGTAGCTGTGGCGGTCCTCGCCCGCGACGGGTCGGCCGATGGAGCGGTTGGGATCGCCCCTCGATGCGCGCCCCGGCACGGGAGTGGGTTCGACCCGGATCACGCGCCAGCCCTCGTGCACGAAACGCAGCGTCCCGTAGGGCATGCTGAGCGCCTGTTCGAGGCTGAGGACGATCGGCTTTCTCGTGCTGGTCACGTATCGCTCTCCGACATCAGAAGTGCACCGGCTCCTGGTAGGTGCCGAAGACCTCCTTCAGCACGTTACACACCTCGCCGACGGTCGCGTAGGCCTCGACCGCCTCGAGCGTCTCGGGCATCACGTTGCGGCCCGCGCGGGCGGCTTCGCCGAGCTTCGCCAGGGTCGCATGGGCCTTCTCCTCGTCGCGCCTCGCCCGCAGCGCGGCGAGCCGTTCGACCTGCTTGTTCGCCTCCTCCGCCCGGTAGGGATGGAACTCGATGTCGCGATCCTCTTCCTCGTCCTCGCAGTGCACGTTGACGCCGACCTTCTTCACGTCGCCGCGCAAGAGCGCCTTCTCGCGCTCGTAGGCCTGGAGGTTGACCGCGGCCTGGACGCGACCGGCCGCGATGCCGGCGATGATGCCGCCCTCCCCGTCGATCGCGTCCATCAGGCGGACGATCTCCGCCTCCATCGCGTTGGTCTGCGCCTCGATGAAGTAGGAGCCCGCCAGCGGATCGACGGTATCGCACAGTCCGATCTCGTGGATCAGGAGCTGCATGGTGCGCAGCGAGAGCTTGGCGGCGTGCTCGCTCGGGATCGTGTAAGCCTCGTCGTAACTGCACAGAGCCATGGTCTGCGTGCCCGCGAGGGCGCTCGCGAGGGCGTAATACGCCCCGCGCATGATGTTGTTCTCGGGCTGCTGCACCGTCAGCCCGCCGCCGCCGCCGCCCGCGATCATGCGCAGCTGCATGCAGCGCTCGTCCGTGGCGCCGTAACGCTCCTTGAGCAACCTGGCCCACAGGCGCCGGCCCGCGCGGAACTTGCAGACCTGCTCCCAGAGATTGCCGTAGACGTCGAAGTTGAAGGTGAGGCCGCGTGCGAAATGGTCGATGTTCAGCCCGCGCTTCAGGACGTGCTCGACGTAGGCGCAGGCGATCGAGAGGCCGTAGGCCATCTCCTGGGCCGGGTTGGCGCCCGACTCGCGAATGTGATAACCGCAAACGCTGACCGGGCTGTAGAGCGGGACGTGCTGGGCGCAGAACTCCACGGTGTCGCCGACGAGCTTGACCGAAGCATCCACGGGGTAGATCCAGGTGCCGCGACCGACGAACTCCTTCAGGATGTCGTTCTGCGCCGTGCCGCGCAGCGTGGACAGGTCATAGCCGCGCTTCTTGGCCATGGCGAAGTACATCGCCATGATGGGCACGGCCGAGCCGTTGATCGTGAGCGAGACGGTGATCTCGTTCAGCGGGATGTCGGCGAAGGCCTCTTCCATGTCCGCCAGGGAATCGACGGCCATACCCACGCGACCCACCTCGCCGTCGGCCATCGGATCGTCCGAATCGAGGCCGCACTGCGTGGGGAGATCGAAGGCGACGTTCAGCCCGGTGTTGCCCTTGTCGATCAGGAAGCGGAAGCGCTCGTGCGTCTCCTCGGCCGTTCCGAAGCCCGAGTACTGGCGCAGCGTGAACGGCCGCGAGCGGTACATGTTCGGGTGGATGCCGCGGGTGAAGGGATACTCGCCGGGCTTCCCAATGCCGGCGCTGCCGCCGGAGCGCTCGAGCTCCTCCGGTCCGTACACGGGCTGGATCTCGAGGCCCGACTCCCACTTCAGGGGCGTGACCTTGAAATCGGGTTTGCTCACCGTTGCACCGTCCGATTCAAGTACTCGATGACCTCGTCGGGCTGCGATCCCGTGGCGAAGGCCCGCGCGACGCCGACCTCCTTCAGGCCCTCCACGTCCCGCGCGGGGATGTTCCCACCCACGATCACGCATGCCCCCCCGCCCGACTTCTCGAGCTCCGCGACGACCTTCTCGCTGAGGGTCCTGTGCGCACCCGAGAGGATCGAGAGGGCCACTGCGTCGACGCCCTCGTCGACGGCCGCACGCGCGATCTGGGTCGCGGAGCGTCGCAGCCCCGTGTAGATGACCTCCATGCCCGCATCCATCAGGAAGCGACACAGGATCTTCGCGCCGACGTCGTGGCCGTCGAGCCCGGGCTTGGCCACCAGCACCTTGATCGGTCGGGTCGCGGAGGTCATCGGGTCATCCCCTTCGCGATGTTGCCCCGGAGGATCTCCGATGTGCCGCCGCCGATCAGGGTGAAGCGCACGTCACGCAGGTAGCGCTCGATCGGGTACTCGCTGGCGAAGCCGTAGCTGGCCAGGACACGCGCGGCGCGGTCGCAGATGTCGACGGCGGCCTCCGATGCGAAGAGCTTGGCCATCATCGACTCTTCCGAGTTCTCCAGGCCGCAGTCGGAGCGCCAGGCTGCCCAGGAGGTGAGCTGGCGCGCCGCCTCGAGGCTAGTGCGCATCTCCGCGAGGTGCGCCTGGACCGCCTGGAACTTGCAGATCGGCCGGCCGAATTGCGAGCGCTGCCGGGAGTACTCGAGCGCATCCTCGAAGGCCGCGCGTGCGACGCCCAGGGCGAGGGCCGCGGTCATCAGGCGGATCTCGGCGAGGACCTCGCGCAGGCTGGCAATCCCCTGCCCCGGCTCGCCTAGCAAAGCGGTCGCGCGGGCGTTCTCGAAGGACACCTCCGAGGTCAACGAGGCCTTGACGCCCATCTTCTCGATGGCGCGCCCCACGCTCACTCCCTCAGCTCCCTTCTCGACGAGGAAGACGCTCAGCTCCTTCTCGCCGGTGCGCGCGAACACGGTGAACATGTCCGCGACCGGCGCCGAGGTGATCCACGTCTTCTGTCCGCTGATGTACCAGGTGCCGTCGCGCTCCTCTGCGCGCGTGGTCATCGAGAAGAGGTCGCTGCCGCTGTCCGGTTCGGTCATGCAGATCGTCCCGATCACCTCGCCGCGCAGCGCGGGGGCGACCAGCCGCTCGCGCACTTCTCCCTTGGCGTGGCGGTGCACGAAGAAGGTGCCCATCAGGGACTGCATCGTGCACGCGGTGGCCACGGCGAGGCTCCCGGCGGCGAGCTCCTCCACCGCCAGCAAATACGAGAGCACGTCCGCGTCCGACCCCTCGGGCTCGGGGTAGCGCATGCCGAAGAAGCCGAGCTTGCCCACCTGGTCGAAGAGCTCGCGAGGAAAGCGGGGTTCGCGGTCCAGCTCGGCGGCCACGGGGTGGATCTCGTTCTCCGCGAATTCGCGGAAGAGCTTCCGCACCGCCACCTGATCGTCGGTGAGGGAGAAGTCCATGCTACCGCTCGCTCCCCCGCAGCTCGGCCGTCGCCTCTTCGTCGACGAGTCCCGTCAGGGGATCGACCTCGACGCCGTAGTCCTCGCGCGCGGAGGTGCGTGAGAGGATGCCGTCGCGTACCTCCTCGCAAACCTTCTGCGCGGGCCGCTCGAGCGGATCGCCGTAGCCACCGCCGCCCCCGGCCTCCTGCTCGTACAGCGTATCGCTCGGAACCCCCGTGACCATGTCCTTGCTCGTCGGCCGGTACGCTTCGCCGTCCGGATAGCGCAGCTCGATCCGGTTGAGCGTTCCATCCCCGCCACCGAAGAGGCCGAAGGCCGGCTCCTCGTCACCGTCGCCGAAGGTGACCACCTGCGTGTCCTCGCCGCCCATGCGATAGCGCGTGCGGACACCGAGCCCGCCGCGCTGCCGGCCGACGCCGGCCGAGTCGATCAGGAACTCGTGCTCGAGCAGGAGGTGCGGCGTCTGCTGCTCGAACATCTCGTAGTCCTGATCGAGCAGCCCGCCCGAGGCGTCGATCATGCCGATGTGGTCGTAGCCGTCACAGTCCGACATTGCCCCGGATCCCCCTTTGAGGCCCATGAACAGGATGTCGACGTAGGCGTCGTTCTTGCGCGGATCGTGGCCGCTCGAGAGCGAGCAGAGCAGGTTGTTCCAGCCTGCGGTGACGCGCCGCGGAATGACCGGGGCGAGGGCGCGGATGATCGCGTCCGCGTTGGGCGGGCAGAGGTGGTTCCCGAAGGTCGTCGCCGCCGGATAGGCGGCGTTCAGGATGGTCCCCTCGGGGATGACGATCTTCACGGGCCGCGTCATCCCGTCGTTGTGCGGGATGTCGGGGTTGACCATCTGCAGGAAGGTCAGGAGCGTCGCCGATGCGCTCGAGGTGTAGGTGCCGTTGACGAACCCGTTCGTCTGGGCGTCGGTGTCGGAGTAGTCGAAGACGATCGCCGAGTCCTCGACGGTGATCTGCACGCGAATCGTGTACTTCGAGCCGGGGTTCTTCCCGTCGAAGAAGACCAAGCCCTCGCCCGCGTAGAGGCCGTTCGGGATCGAGCGGATCTCGGCCTCCATCATCTTCCGGGTCGATTCGAACAGGTGCTCCTTGTGCGCCTCGAATCGATCGAGCCCGTACTTCTCGACCAGCGCGACGAGCCGGCGCTCGCCGACCGTGCACGCGCCGATCTCTGCGCGCATGTCCTCCTGGACGATGTCGAGCCGCACGTTCGCGAAGATCAGGTCCCACACGTCCTGGCGGATCACGCCGCGCTCGACCACCTTGACGGCGGGGATACGCAGAGCCTCCTGCCACACTTCGGTCGCGTTCGGGTTGTACCCGCCGCGCACGTTTCCACCGATGTCGGCCTGGTGGCCCTTGGTGGCGGACCACCCGATCAACACGTCGCCGACGAAGATCGGCTTGAAGGCCGCGACGTCGTTGTTCTGGTTGCCGAGCGAGAAGACGTCGTTGTGGAAGAAGACGTCTCCGGGGAAGACGTTGCCCGCGAACTTCCGTGCGATGTGCGCACACACGGGGCTGAGCGAGAAGCTCAGGATCGGCAGGTTCTCGGTCTGCTCGAGCATGCGGCCCTCGGCGTCGTAGAGGCCGGTGACGAAGTCCTTCGCCTCGCACAGGATCGGCGAGCGCGTGGTCTTCTCCATGCTGATGCTCATCTCGTCGGTGATCGCCTTGAGCGCGCGGCCGATGATGGAGACCAGAACCGGATCGATCTCGGGCGAGGTCATGGTCAGCCCTCCTTCCTGGTCAAGAGACAGCTTCCGTGGTCGTCGATACGGGTTCGAAAGGCATCGCTGACGAAGATGGTCGTGTCGGTGCGCTCGATCAGCGCGGGTCCGTCGAGCACGTTGCCGGCTCGGAGAGCGTGGCCGTCGAAGACGGGCACGTCGGCGAAGGCGGAGATCTCGGGTACGAAGGCCTGGCGAACGCCCTTGCGCGCGGCCGACGGATCGGGTCCGCCTGGATCGAGTCGCAGGATCTCGGGCTTGTCCGTGGCCCCTATGGCGCGCACGCGCACGTTGATCAGCTCGAGGTCGGTGCCCTCCGCCGAGAGCTCGTAGCCGTAGAGGCGGTCGTGCTCGCGATGGAAGGCAGCGGCGATCGCCGCGGTGTCGCCGTTCTCGATCATCGCGGTCGTGACCGGCACCGTGACCTCGTGGTACTGCTTGGCGTAGCGCAGGTCGAGGTCGATCCGGTGCTCGATGCGTCCGGAGTCAACGCCCTCCTCGCCCAGGAGCGCGGCACCCTCGCCCGTCATCTCGCCCACGAGCGAACGCAAACGAGCCGTGTCCAGGTCTCCGAAGCGGCACACGTAGGAGCGCACGTAGTCGTGGCGCAGGTCGCCCAGCAGCATGCCCGTCGCGCAGAGAACGGACGCCGTGGGCGGCACGCAGAGCTCCGGCATCTCGAGCTCGTTCGCGATCATGCAGGCGTGCAGCGCCCCCGCGCCGCCCGCCACCACCATCGGAAACTCCCGCGGGTCGAGCCCGCGGCGCACGGTGATCGCGCGGACGCCGTGGGCCATGTTCGTGTTGATGACCCGGTACATCCCGGCCGCCGCCTCCTCCACGCTCAGACCGAGCGGCTGAGCCACGTGGAGATCGATCGACCTCCTGGCAGCCTCGGGATCGAGGTGCATCTTCCCGCCCGCGAAGTAGGCGGGATCGAGATAGCCGAGAGCCACGTTCGCGTCGGTGCACGTCGGCCGCTCGCCGCCGCGTCCGTAGCAGGCCGGCCCGGGCTTGGCGCCCGCCGACTGCGGGCCCATGCGCAGGAGCCCGCCCTCGTCGATCCAGCCGATGCTCCCGCCGCCCGCACCGATGGTCGTGATCGCCAGCATCGGGAGCGCGATGCGCAGCCGCTCGATGTCGCTCTCGCTGACCATCTCGGCCTCGCCGCCGCGGACCAGGGAGGCGTCGAAGCTGGTCCCCCCCATGTCGACGACGATGCAGTCGTCGCGTCCGAACAGCCGCGTGTAGGCCACCGCCGCCTCGGGGCCGCCCGCCGGCCCCGAGAGCAAGGTCGTGGCGGGTCGCGCGAGGGCCACCTCCGGAAGGGCCACGCCACCGTTCGACTGCATGATGAGCAGCACGCCCTCGAAGCCGATCTCGGCCAGCTTGGCAGTGAGGCTCTGCAGGTAGTCGCGCAGGATCGGCCCCACATAGGAGTTGAGCACCGTCGTCGACACACGGTTGTAGAAGCGCACCGTGGGCAGCACCTCGGAGGACACGCTCACGTGCATGCCGGGCAGCTCCTCGCGCAGGATCCCCGCTGCCTCCTCCTCATGGGACCCGTTCGCGAAGGCGTTCATGAAGCAGACCGCGACGGCCTCGACGGCCTCGTCCCGGAACACGCCCGCCGCATCGCGCACCGCTTCGGAATCGAGCGGCGTGAGCTCGTCACCCTTGTAGTCGCGCCGTCCGCGGACAGAGCGGCGCAGGTACCTGGGCACGAGCGGGACGACGTTCTGGAAGTGGTTGTCGTACTGCTCCTCACGCACACCGCGACGCATCTCGAGCGCGTCGCGCACGCCTTCGGTCGTCAAGAGCCCGGTCTTCGCCCCACCGCGCGTGAGCGTGGCGTTCGTCGTGACGGTCGTGCCGTGGACGATCGTCGTCACGTCGGCCACGAACGCCTCGAGCGCCACGCCCCGGGCCTCGGCGATGGCCCGCAAGCCGTCGAGCACGCCCCCCGAGGGGTCGTCGGGCGTGGACAGCGTCTTGTAGGTCTCGACCTCCCCCGCGGACGACCACAGGTAGAGGTCGGTGAAGGTGCCGCCGACATCGATTCCGATCTTGTAGGTCATCGCCCGGCCACCTCCCCCCGTCGAGCGCAGGAAGCCGACGCTGCAGCCTCGCTACCCAGCCTGCACCCCAGCTCGAAGGCTCGCAGATTCACCCGCCCCAGCGCAGAGTGCCCCAGTCCCTCTGCCACGCTCAGGATCGCCGCGGCCGGAATGGGCAGGATGTCGAGACCCGACAGCACACCGAGCATGGCAACGTTGAGCGAGTGAGCCGAACCAGCCTCGCGCGCGGCTGCCGACGCATCGACGACCAGGACCCGCGAGGTGACCTTGGCGACCTCCACGACGACCGATTCGATCGAAGGGCCGCTGAGTCCCCGCGAGGTGAGCGAGTAGGGCACGATGCACGTGGGCTCGATCACGACGGTGGTCTCGGAATTCATGCGCGGGATGGCGCGCTGGGCCTCGAGCGGCTCGAGCGCGAGCACGATGTCGGCTTCGCCGCGCGAGATGAAGCCGCTGGCTCCCGGCCCGACGATCAAGCTGGCCTCCACGCTTCCGCCCCGCTGGGCGAGACCGTGATCCTGGCCCACGCGAACCTCCAGCCCCGCCGCCATCCCCGCGGCGCCGAGCAGCCGGACCGTGCTCAGGATTCCCTGCCCCCCGACACCGACGGCCAGCAGCTTGAAGGCATGCGTCGTCAAGGCAGGCTCCCTATTGACGAGAGCGCAGGGGCGGCGGCAAGCGCACCGTTCGGGCAGAATTGTGCGCACACGTCACACCCCACGCAGAGATCGGGATCGATCTCGACCCGGTCCCCGTCGAGCAAGAAGGCCGGGCACCCGAAGAGATCGAGGCAAGAACGGCAGTTTCCGCACTGACCGCAGAACAGGCAGCGGTTCGCCTCCGCGCGCGCGCCCTCCTCGTCGAAGGTACCGACGACCTCGTCGAAGGAGCCCGTGCGCGCCGCGGGATCCAGCTCGGGAGGGTGCCTGCGTTCCTCCTGATGCGAACGCCAGCGCTTGTTCTCGTTCCGCGTCACGAAGGGCGGCGGAATCGGAGGCGGCGGCCGGCGATCGGCGAGCTCGTTCCCGCGCAGCGTCCGGTCGATGCCCCATGCTGCCCGACGTCCGGCGGCGATGGCGCCCGTGACGGTGCGGTCGCGCGCGGTGAGGTCCCCCGCCGCGAACACACGTGGATGCGAGGTGAGATGCGTCTCCGTGTCGACGCGAACGAGGCCACCCTCGCACTCCAGGTCGATCCCGAGGCCGCCGAGGACCGAGTCGTCCAGCCGCTGACCGATGGCGACGATCAGGAGTTCCGCCCCGAGGATCTCCTGCGTGCCCGGGATCGCCTCGTAGGCATCCGGATGGAGGCGGCCGGCCACGGCTCGGCTCGACTCCGCGGGCTGCACGCGAACGTGACGCACACCCTCCTCGATCAGGTCCGTAGCCTTCCAGCCCGCGCGGATCACGACGCCCTCGCGCTCGGCCTCGAGGATCTCCTCGGGGATAGCGGGCATGTGCTCGCGATCTTCCAGGCTGACGATCACGACTTTCTTGGCCCCCCTGCGCAGGGCGCTCCGCGAGGCGTCAATGG
The DNA here is from genome assembly GCA_024226735.1 of bacterium. Classification (GTDB taxonomy): domain Bacteria; phylum Planctomycetota; class UBA1135; order UBA1135; genus JAAELL01. The sequence goes on from JAAELL010000438.1 coordinate 29,702, forward strand.
CGGAGTTGCCGCCGCCGATGACGACGACCCGCTCGCCGGAGCCCTGTCCAGCCGAGGAGGAGTCGGGCTGCGCGGACAGATAGTCGAGGGCGTCGAGCACGCGCGGTCCCTCACCGGCCAGCGGGAGCTCGACTCCGCGGCCGCCGCCCATGGCGAGCAGCACGGCCCCGTGCTCTTCCAGGAGAGTCTCGAGTTGCAGGTCGCCGCCGAGCCGCCGGCCGCCTTCGAAGTGCACGCCGTGGTCCAGGATCCGCGCCACGTCCCGCTGCAATGCCTCGCGCGGCAACCGGTAGGCCGGAATACCCGTGAGGAGCATTCCCCCGGGCGCCTCGTTGGCGTCGAAGACGCGGACCTCGTAGCCCCGCAGGCGGAGCTCGTAGGCCGCCGCGAGCCCCGCCGGGCCCGCGCCGACGATCGCGACGCTCTTACCGTTGCCAGGTTCGAGCTCGGGCCGGTAGGCCGGCTCGTCGCATTCCCGCGCCCATTGCAGGACGAACTTCTTCAGGTCGTTGATGGCGATCGGCTGGTCGACGGTTCCGCGCTCGCAGACGGACTCGCAGGGCTTGTCGCAGACGCGACAGACGGAATCGGGCAACGCCAATGCGTCCATGATCAGCTCGAGGGCCTCCGCGTAGCGACCCGACGCGATGTGTGCGGCGTAGCCCTGCACGCAGAGATAGAGCGGGCACTTCTCCGCGCAGGGGGCGACCGCGGGCCGCGCCTGCTCGCGATCGGACTCGAGAGAGCGCATGCGCACGATCTGGCGCTCGAAGTCCTCGGCAGAGCTCTGCGCGCAGCGCAGCCCGTGCGAGGAGCGCCCGCAGTGTCCGCAACTCGCGTGGTCGACCTCGAAGGTGCCGACCTTGGCGGCCGGCTTGGCACCGTCCGTCCGGAGGTGAGACCGCACCTCGAACACGGGACAGACCCGCTGCGTGATGATGACGCTCAGCCCGCGTCGATCCCGCGCACGTTCGAAGGCCCGACAGGCAGCCTCGAGATCGTTTGGATCGACCGCTTCCACGTGCTTGGCGCCGAGCGCCCTGACCGTGCCCTCGATGTTGCCCAGGTGCTCGCTCCGGCCGTCGATGATCTTCGCGGCCGGACTCTCCTGGAATCCGGTCATCGCCGTGATGCCGTTGTCCATGATGACGGCCACCATGTCGACGTCGCTCTTGATGACGTTCAACAAGGCCGGCATTCCGGAGTGAAAGAAGGTCGAATCCCCCAAGAAGCCCAGGGTCTGCTTCCCCGTCATCCGCGCGACCCCCGCGGCGAGCGTGAAGCCCGCCCCCATGCAGAGCAACGCGTCGCCCGCCTTCAGCGGAGGCGCAGTGCCGAGCGTGTAGCAGCCGATGTCATTGAAGTAGAGAGCGTCGTCGCCGAAGACGGTGCGGGCGGCGAAGAAGGCCGAGCGGTGCGGACAGGAAGGGCAGAGTGACGGCGGGCGCTCGGCCGGCGGCTGGTGGTCGCCCGTGAGCGCCGGCGGCTCGCCGACCTGCAGGGCTTCGTGGAACGCCCTGCGGATGACCTCCGGGTCGTACTCGCCCTGCTCGGGCAGATGGCCCGTCCGCTTCCCGAGCACTCTCGTCCCGAGCCCGTGCAGGGCGAGGAGGGCGCGCAGGCGGTCTTCGAGGTAGGGCGAGAGCTCCTCGACGACGAGGAGCGTCTCGACCTCGCGCAAGCTTGACAGGAGCCACTCCTCGGGGAGGGGGTAGATGGTGCTCAGCTGGAAGAGCGCGATCTCGTTCTCGGCACCCAGCTCCGCAAGGGTGTCGGCGCAGGTGGCCGCGGGTGCCCCCGAGGCCAGGACCGCCGTGCTACGGGAGCCACTGCAGCTGAACAACGCGGACTCCTCGATGAGCTCGCGCGCGGTCGCGAGGCGCTCGATGATCTCCCTCCGGAACCTGCGCGCGTTCGCGGGCATGGGGATGTAGCGCCCGGGTGAGCGCACGAAACCCGTTTGCCGCCGGGCGCCGATGGGGCCGAAGCGCACGGGCGCCATCGTGTGGCAAACCCGGGTCGTGGGGCGTACGAGAACCGGAAGCCTGGAACGCTCCGAGAGCTCGAAGGCGAAGCGCGTGACGTCGAGCGCATCCTGCGGCGTCCGCGGATCGAGGAGCGGCACGTGGAGCATGTCAGCGAGATGGCGCTGGTCTTGCTCGTTGGGACTCGTGAGGCAGGACGGATCCCCGGCGCTGACGATGACCAGGCCCCCCTCCACGCCGATGTAGGGGATGGTGCTGAGCGGGTCGCCCGCGTACATCAGCCCCAGGTGCTTCATCGCGACGATCGACCGTGCTCCGGCGAGCGACGCGGCAAAGGCCATCTCGAGCGCGATCTTCTCGTTCACCGAGTACTCGAAGGGAATCCCGAGCGCTGGGGCGAGCTCGGCGAAGCCGTCGGTCACCTCGGTCGAGGGCGTGCCCGGGTAGCCACAGGCAAAACCGACTCCAGCCTCGATCGCGCCCCGCACGATGGCGTCGTTGCCCAGCAGCAGCGCGGAACGTCCCGGCCGATCGAGTAGCAGGTCTCTGCGAGAGCCCATGGGTCAGTCCTGGCCCTGCCATTCCGACAGAACCTGCCAAAAGGACAACTCGATGGCTCTCATTGAACGTCTCTCGGCCCGCCGGCGCCCGGCATCACGCCGCCGGGACGGCACACGGTAGGCGAACGGCAGGTCAATCAGGATAAGAGGATGCGTTTTTCTTCACAATGAGCCGCTGGGCTCGGGCCGCCTGAGGTCCGGGGACTCGGCGTGCGCCTTTTGCCTCCAGTCCTTCGACCCGTCCCAGAGCCGCTGCAGCTTGCTCCGTTTGGCCACGGCGAGACAGTCGAGCCGCACGATGCCCCGGAGCATCGCGAGCAGTCGATGTCGAGTCGCAGCTCCACCACGGGTCCGCTGGTCTCGATCTGAGCGGCGGTCAGGGCCAGACCGTCGGCGTGGACCCGCTCTGGGTGACCGCGTGGATTGCGATGATCCCCCCCCTGGGCCTTGACTGGCGCTTTCACATGAAGGTCACGCTCACCGCATCCGTGAAGTTGCTCGTCGGCCCCGGGTTCGTCGAGGCCCCCAGGAGGCTGGCAAAGAGCCAAGAAAGCGATCGGCAGAATGTATCGTGCATGACAGGGGCGGCTGGCGGTGGTGCTCTATTCGATCGCGCACGGACGCGTTCGACTACACGGTCTCGGAGCAAAAGAGCCGGCGCATCGACTCGACCCGCCAAGAGCACAAACCGGCGCCATTTCAATACGAGGCGCCACACTCCCAACCTACGGCGGCTGACGAGTTGGCAGGGATCGTCCGGTCGAGGCCCCGCTCGGTGTTCGGCCTTGGCCCTGTGCGGCCGAGCTTCCTGACAAGAGGGCGTGACCCCCCAGGGGCGCCGGTGACGGGCGAGGACGTCTTCGCCGGTGCGCGTCGGAGTGAGACGCGGCGTCCGGCTCAGTTCTCCAGCTTGATGGCGATCAGCTTCTTCACGATGCCGACCTTCTTCTGGCTCGTGACCTCGATCCGTGCCGGTCTGCCCTCGGGGTAGGCCTTTGCCGCCTCGATCTCGGCGACCAGCTCGCGCGGGAGGTTGCTCCCGCGCGCGGCCTCGATGGCCTTCTCACGCAGGGCCATGGACGCCGTGAAGGTCTTCCCGTGCGGGATCATGTAGAGCACGGCCTTCTTCCTCCGCGTCACCTTGTAGGTCCAGCCGTGCTTCGCACCGTAGAACTTCCACTCGCACTCGAGGCCCTCGCACCCGTTCGCGACGTGCTCGTCGATCGCGTCCCAATGCTTCTTGTTCTTGCCGAGAGCCCTGGCGAGCGCGGCGCCCGTGGGCTTCTTCGATCTCTCGTTCCAGACGATCTCCATGACGGTGTCCTCCCAGCGAAGGGTGCTGGTCTTTCGCCAGATGGTAGCCAGCGGCGCTCACGCACACCCCGCTCGTCCCGACACCGCTCGACCCGAACGCGGAGACGATCGACGAGCTCGACCTCGCCCACGAGACGCTGGTGATCTTGGTCGCCCGCCGGAGCCAGCGGTGCCCGGCGAAAGCCTCCCCGCGCCCGTGGCAAGAGGGGGGAGGACCACGGCCCTGCCGGGCTGCGGTCCTCCCTTGAAAGGGGTAGCGGGGGGACGCTGGGCTCGGCTGGAGAAGGCCAAGCGGAGAACCGGAGGAGAGTCCGGGGAATGAACGGCCCCCACCAGGTACTCCCTCCAGCCCGTTGCGAGCTGCCCCGCAAGGAAGTATCTAGTGGTGTGAGTCACTCTTGTGCGGCATTTTGGTCGGCCCGTACCCGCCCGCTGCTGCGTTGCGCCTCCTCCGAGACTTGCAGCGAAGTCGCGTCGTCGCTGCGCCTTGCAGCGAACGCGTACGCACCAGATC
>JAAELL010000439.1 GCA_024226735.1 bacterium
CACGTTTCGCCGGCCCTCGCCGCCCCTGGCTACGTTGCGCCTTCTCCGAGTATCCAGCGAATACGCGTCGGCGGCGCGCCTTGCCAGGAACGACGATGGCTCGCCGAAACCTGACACTTATTCTCGGACGGGCCCTTAGGGGGGGCGTTGGTCGCCGCAGAGGCGGCCCGACGCGCGTGCGCCGGGCCGTGCACGCCGGAGAGCACATTAGTTCTTCCATGCTGGCGTCCGGACCTCCCGGGCCGTCGTCGAGAACGCGTACGAAGACTGGCAGCTGCGACTGTCTTGCATCCAACCGGAAGGTGCAGGGCGATCACGTGCACCATCTCGTGCAGGCGCGTTTGGTCGTTGTCGTAGGGGACGTGCATGGCATTCTCCGCCGAGAACCCCGCGTTGCCCTCCGTGTGCGTGATCTTCTGCAGCTCGCCGACGTCGTCGTAGAGGTACAGGTCGAAGCGGCTCTCGACCTTCAGCTCCAGGGCTCGCGTGATGCGATCGAAGTCCTCTTCGGCGCGTGCCGCGACGACGTCGACGCTGGCGCCGGCGCGCGAGCCGGGGCGGTACTTCAGGTCGAAGTGTTCCGTCGCGACCGACGCGGTCAGGTGCTTGTCGCTGTCGCCGACGGCGCCGGACGCTACCGCCAACACTGCGCTGGCGAAGCAGATTCCGATATGCATGCATTCCTCCGTTTGGTGAGAACGGAGCGTAGCATCTGCGAGCCGGCCCTCGGGGTCGGACGTCGGCCGCGTACAATTGCCGCACATGCTCACATCTCGAGGTCCCGCCTACCGTATCCGCACCGGGCAGTTGCTCGCACGCTGCTGGTCGCCAGCGGATGCCCCGCGGCTACGCGAGTCGCTGGACACCTCGGACCAGCACTTGCGACCGTGGGTTCCGTTCATGAAGGACGAGCCGCGCTCGCTCGACGGCACCCTCGGGGAGGTGCGGGCGTATCGCAGCAAGTTCGACGCGGACGAGGTGCACCGCTACGCCCTGTTTACGCCCGACGAGGCAGAGCTCGTTGGTGAGGGAATGCTGTTCCCGCGCGCAGGGCGTCGCGGGTTGGAGATCGGTTACTGGATCGACGTTCGTCACGTGCGCCGGGGATACGCCACGGAGATCACCGCGGCCCTCGTGCGCGTCGCGTTCGGCGTGCATCGCGTCGAGCGGGTCGAGGTTCACTGCGCCGCGGAGAACGCGGGGAGCGCCGCCGTCCCAGCGAGGCTCGGCTTCACGCACGAGGCGACGCTACGCAGACGCGCCGAGGGCACCGACGGTCGTGTGTACGACCTGATGCTCTGGACGCTCTTCGCCGAGCAGGTCGCCGGGTCGCCGGCAGCGCGGGCGCAGATCGAGGCGGTCGACGCCCTCGGCGAGCCGCTCGCCCTCGGGTCCTCGTAACCAGAGATTAGTAATCTAGTGGTGTGATGCAGACAGTTGCGGTCTTGTCCCGAGTTCGCGTGCATGCGGGCCGGGATACGACTGCGAATGTCTGCATCACACCACCAGTTGGTGCAGACGTCCGCGTGCATTGCACGTGCTGCCGGCCGCGGGCGCGTCGCCGTGTGGGGCGACAGCACCGTCTTCTCGGTCTTCGAGCCCGGCAAGCTCGAGGTCGTCGCCGGCACGCTCGACTACTGAGGCGCCGAGGCGAGGGCGACGCGCCCCTCGCGGCGCGCCTGCGTCCGGCGTTCCCGTTCGTGATCCTGGGCTGGATCGCCGCGATGTTGCTCCTGGTGCCGTGCACGCGGCCGGCGCTCTTGATCGGCACCGCGCTGGGCGTCGTGGCCGCCAGCGCGCACACCCGCAGCCGGCTCGAGGGGCTCGGCGCGGCGATCGCGTAGAATCTGCGCGTGGCCAGTGCTGCCACGCCGTTTTGTCCCGCGGATCGAGATCGACCGAATGATGCACATCGCAGCTTGCGCCTTGGCGCTCGTGATCGGGAGCGCAGCCGGCGCTCAGGAGCCCGCGGCCGAGACGAGCAGCGCAGTGCCCGCTGCGCGCTGGTCGAGGCTCTTCGACGGCGATTCGTTGGCCGGTTGGAGCCAGCGCAACGGTACGGCGACCTATCGCGTCGAGGAGGGCGCGATCGTGGGCCGCACGACGGACGGCAGTCCGAACTCGTTCCTGTGCACGACGCGTGGCTACGCGGACTTCGAGCTGAAGTTCGAGGTCCGGGTCGACGACCGCCTGAACTCCGGCGTGCAGATCCGCTCACGGACGCGCGGCGGTCCGCAGGGGCGTGTCAACGGCCCGCAGGTCGAGATCGAGGCGAGCGGCCCGGACGGGGCGGAGGCCGGCTACCTCTACGGCGAGGCCGCCGGCGGCTGGATGACGCCCGCGGACGCGCGCGCCAAGCACAAGCACTTCCGCGACGGTGAGTGGAACGCGTACCGCGTGCTCGCCGTGGGGCCTCGGATCCAGGTCTGGGTCAACGGCGTGCAGGTCTCCGACCTGACGCACGAGAAGATGCACGCCTCGCACCCGCGCGGCTTCATCGGGCTGCAGGTCCACGGCGTCGGTCGCGGTCAGGGACCGTTCGAGGTGCGCTGGCGCGGGATCGAGGTCCGCGAGGTCCGGGATGTGGCCGCGGGGTGGGTGAGGCTCTACGACGGCAAGGATCTCGAAGGCTGGCGCACGACGGGCAACTGGATCGGCGCGCCCGACGGGGTCCTGTCGATCCAACCTCGCGACGGGGAGCTCGGCTGGCAGCGCTTCGATGCGTACCTGTGGACGGAGAAGGCGTACGGGGACTTCATCCTCGACCTCGAGTACGCCTATCCGCGCGGCGGGAACAGCGGCGTGTTCTTTCGCGTCGGGGACCGCGCCAGCCCGGTGACGACGGGCATCGAGGCGCAGATCCTCGACTCGTCCGAGAAGAAGGGCGAGCTCACCCACCACGACCACGGCGGGATTATCAGCACCATCGGCGCGTCGAAGAACATGTCGCGTGCGCCGGGCGAGTGGAACCGCATGATCGTCGTCGCGCGCGGACCGCACCTCGAGGTCGAGCTCAACGGCGAGAAGATCGTCGACATCCAGCTCGACGAAAGCGCGGTGAAAGACCGCCCGAAGACCGGGTACATCGGCCTTCAGGACCACGGCGTACCGAACGACATCCGGTTCCGCAACCTGTGGCTGAAGGAGCTCGGTTCCGGTCCCGAGGGGGGACGCTAGTGGTGTGATGCAGACAGTTGCGGTCAACGTGCCGCTCGAACGCCGCCGCCAGGTCGCGCGGATGCGAAGAAGTCGTCAGGACGAAGACGGGCTGTCCGCCGAGCCCCGCATCGGCACGCAGGGTCCGCCGCGGCGCGCTCGCGGATGGACTCTTGGAGCGTGACGTGGGTGCCGAGGACCCGGAGGCGCGGTCTCCGGCGCAGCGCCAGGAAGGGGCCGGTCGACAGGGCTGCGTGGCCGGCTGCGAGGACCCCCGAGTACGATTTGCTCGCCTACGCGCCCTACTACGCTTTCGGCCTCGTCGCCTACCGCAGCCGGATCGTCTTCGAGGGCCTGCGCGCGCCGCGCGCCTGGGTGCTCCCCGCGCTGTTTGTCGCCGTCTACCTCTCCGCGGCACTTCCCGAAGAGGCGCCAAGCCTCGCGGATACCGCCGCCGGCGCCTACGTGCGTAACCTCGTCGTGTGGCTGGCGATCGCCGTGGTCCTGTCAGCCTTCCGCCGATTCGCGTCACGGCCGTCGACGACGTTCGCGTACCTCTCGGAGGCGTCGTACACGATCTACCTGTTTCATCACCTCTGCGTGATCGTCCTGGCGCTCGGGCTGCGTGACGCGGCGCTCGCACCGGTCGTGAAGTTCGCGATCGTGGGGGGCACGACTTGCGTCGTGACGCTCGCCGTGCATCACTTCGTGATCTTGCGCGTCCGCTTCCTGCGCTTCGCGTTCAACGGAAAGTGACGCGCGTCAGAGGACCTCATTGGGGACGCGAGCCGAGCTCGTAGCGGATCTTGCGCGTCCCCGCGCTCTCGATCGCCGTCAGCTCGACCGTGTCTCCCGCGCGGCGATTCAGTCGGAACCAGACGAGGAAGGCGCAGCCGTGCAGGTTCGGACTCTCGCCGTCGACCGCGACGATCGCGTGTCCGGGTCGCAGGCCGGCGCGGTACGCGATACTCGTGTCGCGCGCCTTGCCGAAGAACGGCCGCACCGACATCCCACCGTCGATTGCCTTGTCGCGCGGACCCGCGCGCGGGAAGCCGAATCCGAGCGGCGGACCGATGTTGCCCTGCGAGATGGACATGCGCCAGTCGAGCACGGTCGAGCGCCATCCCGACGTTCTCCGGGAACGGCCAGATCGCGACGTCGTGGCGCAGGTCGAACATACCCGCGTCCAGCGCCGGCTGGCGCACGACCTCGGCGAGCTGGTGGCAGTGCAAGCAGCCCTGGCCGGCGGGCTCGGGGAACTTGCGCGACCACGACGCGTAGCCGGCGAGATCGGTCGCGGCGCTCGATGCGAACTCGGGGTTCGGGGCCGGGCCGTCGACGTTCCACGCCGTGCGCCGCGGGTCGTAGTGATGGTCGAGCACGCGCCGCAACGTGTTGGCGAGTGCCTCGACGCTGACGCGCGTCGTGTCCGACACCTCGTCGCGGCCGCCGAACACGCCGTAGGTCCGTCCTTCCGGCGAGAGGAAGTAGGCCCACCACGACAGGTCCAGGTCCTGGAAGCCCTCGACGTCCAGCAGGCCGAGGTCGAGGTCGAACGCATCGGTCAGGCGGACGGTGATGAACTGGCTCAAGAGCGGCGTCAGCTGCGAGGTGCCCTCCATGACCTCTTGGTCGAGCGTCGCGCATTGCTTGCACGGCAGGCAGCGTGCGTTCAACAGGAGCGGCCGGTTGCTCTCGCGCGCTTCGCTCAGCGCATCGGCGAGGTCGGTGCGCCAATCGACGACACTCTGCGGCTCCGGCCAGCTGCCCTGCGCGGGACCGAGGATCTCACCCCAGTCGGCGGTGGGCGGCGCTTCGACCGCGCCAGGATCCTGGGAGGCGCGAACGCGCGTCAGCGTGCAGAGTGCGGCTGCGGCCATGAGGGCGAGGCCGGCGCGCGGGACGGATCCGAGGCGGCGGGTCTTCCTCGGGTGGCTCCTTCGTTGCGTCGGCGGAGCGAGCACAGAACCTCGAGAGCATACGCCGGCAACACGTGGCGCGCGGGGGCGGGAGAGGACATGATGGTGCCATCCGGCCCAGCTCGCCCCGCGGGGCACAACCGGTTGGCCCACACCTGTCAAGACAACACATGGTCGAGAGCGTCACTCGCATGCTCGGGGCCCTCCGCAGCGGTGACGACTCGGCTCTCGATGAGCTCATCACCGCCGTCCGAGGGGAGCTACGTGGACTCGCCGCGCGCTACCTGGCGCGCGAGCGCAAGGACCACACCCTTCAGCCGACCGCGCTGGTCAACGAGGCGTACCTGCGCCTGATCGATCAGCGCGAGCGGTCGTGGGAGAGCAAGAATCACTTCCTCGCGATCGCGTCGACGGCGATGCGCCGCGTCCTCTTGGAACACGCTCGTGCCCGACTCACCGACAAGCGCGGTGGCGCGGTCGAGCGCGTCACCCTCTTCGAGGTCGCGAGCCCACTCGAGGAGGAGCCCGAAGCCGTCATCGCGCTCGACGCGGCGCTCGAACGGTTCAGCGCCATCGATCCGGACAACGCCCGGATCGTCGAGCTGCGCTGGTTCGGCGGGCTCGAGGTCGACGAGGTGGCCGCTGTGCTCGGCGTTTCGACGCGCACGGTGGAGCGCGGTTGGCGCGCGGCACTCGCCTGGCTGAAGGACCGGCTCGCGCGCGACGGGGCGACCTGATCCGGCGTCGCGGTCTCAGCGGACCTCGAACGCGATGGCGAGCGGCAGCTCGCGCGCCTGCTCTCGGGATCCGCACCGAGCAGCACTTCGAAGCGCTTCTCGACGCTATTGCCCGCGAGGTCCTCGAGGATCGGGTCGACGACGATCTCGTAGCCGCCGGGGGTCCAGGCGATGTTCGGCACGAAGAGCCAGCGCGTCTCGTCGTGCTGGGCGCGCTGCCTCCCCGCGACCAGCCCGCCTTCCGCGCGCCGCACGCTCAGGGCGCGCTCGAGAAGGCCGCCGTCGAGCGGCTCGCCGAGGTCCACGCACAGGGGTGCGCGCGTGTCGGCGCGCGGGGCCCGGCCAAGTCGTGAAATCGAATCTCGTCCTGCGTCGTGCCCATCATCGCCGCGAGCTTCGCGTCGATCTCCGCGCGTCCCCGATGAACAGGACACCGGTGGGCTCGGAGCCCGAGCATCGCCTCGCTCGAGCGTCCGTCGCGGACAAATCGCCAGAAGGGGCCGGTGAGGAGGCGATCGCGGTCCGCCGGAGTGCCGGCCGATTGCACGTACAGCTCGAGCGCCGGTTGTTCGGTCGACCAGATCTCCAGACCGAGCACGACCTCGTGCTCGTCGTTCAGCGCCGCGTCCACCGCGCGGCGCGCGAGCGTGTCTTCCTTGGTGGGCGCTTGCGCCGTCGCGGGTCGCGCGACAGTCACCGCCAGGATGAGGGCCAGCCAGTGTTGCTGCTGCATGGCGGACATCATCGCACGACGGTTGTCGGGAGAATGCGTAGTTCTGTCCGGCTTTACCCATGCACATTGTCCCGAAACGGGGCCCTGGACCGGCGTTGACCGATTCGTTCGGGCAGGCAGGGCGGAGTCAGACCCAACCGTCCAGAATCCGGCTAGAATGACTGCCCGTCACTCCTGCCTCACCCCGCCTCTATTCGCGTGTCGTCATGGGTCTTCGTAAATCGCTAGCTCTCCTCGGTGCCCTCGCGGCGGTGTTGTGCGCGGCGCTTGCGCGGTCACCGGGTCAGGGCAAGGTCATCTGGAAGGTCCAACGCGACATCGCCTACGGTTCGCATCCGCTGCAGAAGTTGGATCTGTACCGGCCGGAGGCGTCGGGGCTCAGCTTTCGCAAGAAGCCGGTGGTCGTCTTCGCGCACAGCGGCGGCTGGGCGACCGGCTCGAAGGAAGACATCGAGCTCTCGTTGCATCTCGAGCTCTTGATCGAGGCCCGCTTTCAGGTCGTCTCGGTCAACTACCGGCTCAGCCCCGAGGTTCTCTACCCCGAGCCCGAGTCCGACGTCGCGCGGGCGATTCAGTTCCTGCGCGCCAACGCGGACGAGTACCGGTTCGATCCGGACCGCATTCTCGCGTGGGGGATCTCCTCGGGCGGAGTGATGATGGCGGCACTGGCGTTCGGTGCTGACTTCCAGGACCTTTCGAGCAGCGACCCCGTCGATCGGGAGTCTTCGCGGCCGAACGTCGCCTACGTCGTGAATGCGTCCACGTGCTTGACGGGGATGGCGTACTTCCCCGAAACGGCAGCCCACTTCGGAGCTCTGGACCCGCAGGAGTGGGCGCTCGTCCCGATCGAGGACAAGATCGCCGCTTCGGGCGCGCACCTCGTCCTGGATCCGACCGTACAGCTGATTCCGACGTACCACGAGTACATCGGCAGCCGTGAGGATTTTCCCACGGGCGACCCGCACAACCCCGAGCACGGCCTCACGTTCTTCGCCAACCAGGTGTCGCGCGGCGACACGTTGTCACAGCTCTACTACGTCGAGCATCCCCCGAACCCGACGCCGCCGCGCGAGGTGACCGCGTCGGTGTTCATGAACTGGCTCGAGGGGATCATGGCACAGCTGTGATCGTGTAGAATCGCACAGGCGACGCCGCACCATGCGCGACGCCGCCCGGCGGTCCGACTCTCACGATCTACTGGAACATCACGATCAGTGACGTCGAGAAGTTGCTGGTCGTGCCGTCGCGGTACCAGGCTTGGAAGGCCCGCGATTCACCGGCGAGCACCGCCGGGACCGGAGCGTAGGAGCCGTCGGTGGGCAGGACGGAGCGTCCTCCACCGGCGAGCGCCCGCGAGATCCCGCCCCCGTCGAACTGGAACACCTGCCGGAGCGCGACCGAGCTGTAGCGGTATTGCGGACTGCCGATGCACAGGATGCCGGACGAGCCCGGAGGCACAATGTAGAGACCCGGGTTCGGGCCGCTCAGCACGTAGCCGAACTGGGCCGGAACACCGCCGGTGACCCGCGCGAACACGGTGCTCTCCGCGGCATCTGATCCCAGGAGCTCGATCGAGGCCCCGGGACCCGAAGAGTTGGGCAGCGTGTTGCACGAGGGATCCGGGGAGCCGATCGGGCCTGCGGGCTCGCCGAAGACCGTGTACGGCAGGTCGTCCCCCACGCCGTTCGCGTTGCCCTGGCACCCGCCTTGACGCGGATCGAGCGGACGCGGCGGCGTGCCGCGCCGGATGATCAGCCCGTTGCCGGCCTCGTTCGGGTTGGCCGGGACGGCGGGCATGTTGGGACAGATCTCTCCGATGGCTTGGGTGCCGATGCCGCTGCCGATGCCCCAGTCGAGGTAGTACGTCTGGCCCGCGTCGAGCACGACGTCCACCGCGGCGTCCACGAACATGACCGGGAAGCGCGCTTCGGTGAGATTGCCCGCGTAGGGAACGCGGTAGATGCCGCTCCAGCCCGTCGCGGCCAGCACGTTCGTGTCGTAATCGCCGTAGACGATCTCGGCACCAGGGCTGTGGGGTACGTCGTTCCAGATCGCCAGGCTCACCCGCGTGATCGTCGACTGCGGGATCGGCGGCGGCGGGAACTGCAGGACGCAGTCGTACGCGTAGAAGCGGATCCGGTCGACGAGCCAGCCCGAGCTGGGCGGGACGACTACGTCTTCGATCAGGCGGTCGCCTTGATCGAACGAGTTGCACTGGTACGCCATGACGCAGTTGTGCCGCAAGGACACGGGAGCGTTGTTGAAGCCGCCGTTCGGGAACGAAACGAGGCGCTGGCGGTCGAACAGGGGCGGCGCCTGGGATTGCGTGATCGAGAGCGTGCCCGTGCCGGATGCAGCACCGGGGAAGCTTCCGATCTGGACGACGTACACCTCACCCGGCGTCACCGACCAACTGATCGACGAGAGCAGGCCGCACGAGTCGTCGTTGCACGCCACAGCGGTCCCGTCGCTCGGACAGGACTCCATGATGCGCGGCCAGGCGGCGATCTTCGTGTCGCCGATCGTGCCTTGGCTGCCACAGGTCTCGATCGTGACGTTACCGGCCGACGTCGCGATCCAGGTGAACCAGACGTCGTTCGCGATCGCGCTCGTCCCGAACGCGTAGCAGCTCTGCTCATTCTGCCCCTCCTGTCCCGTCGTGGCCTGTGTCGTGTCGAACGCCAGGAGCGGGCGGTTCCCGACGATGACGTTCGCATGTGAGGCGCTGCAGTCGTCTTCGAAGACGACTTGTTGGGCACTCGCCGTCGCGCCGGCCAACAAGGACGTGGCGAGTGTGGAGATGACCAGGCTCGTGTTCCTTCTCATGTTCTTTGTGTTCATTCTCTGGTCCTCCTCAGTTGATCACGAGCCAGCGCGCGGCGGAGTTCCACCCGACGGTCGGAAGGGCTCCCGAGCCGACGAGCACCGTCCCGACGAGGTTGACGTCGACGTCGTGCGTGACTCCGGCTGCCGACGCGTCGCCGAACTCGGCCAAGAGCGCGACGCCCATGCTGCCGGAGGTGATGTCGATCGTGAAATCGGAGCTGGCGGGCCAGGCGCCGCCGCTCCAGGTCACCGGCGAGAAAACGAAGCTGGCGCCGGCGTCGGGGTCGACGACGAACTCGAGCTCGCAGTCGACGCCGGCCGAGATCGAGACGCCCTCGACGAAGCCGGACGTGCTGCGGTCGATGTCCTTGAAGCGCAGCCCGAAGTAGTCGTCGTTTGCGGAGGCCGGCAGGTCTTGCTCCTGGGCTACCTTCGTCGTGATCTGTGCGTCGGCCTCCCTCGTCGCCCGTGTCGTGTGGGTGAACATCACGTACGGGGCGAGCGTCGGGCGCTCGTGCGAGACGGTCAACAGTCCGAAGCCTGTCTCGGACCCGATCGCGGAGACGCGCACGTAGTACGTGTCGCCGAAGGCCACGCCCGTCAGCTCGGCTCCGCTGCCGAACAGCTTGATGAGCGAGCCGTTGTCACAGGCCTCGTGTACGGGGGTCGCGCACGAGTCGCTGTAGATGTCCACGAGGGTCGCGTGCCGGGAATCGTACGTGTCGAAGAAGAAGGAGCCGTTGAAGGGCGCGGTCCATTCGAACCAGACGTCTGCCGTGCCGTCCGCGCACGGCCCGGCGAGGGCTGAGGCGGTCGTGGAGAGCGTCGTGTCGAACAGGAAGACTCCAGTTCCGTCGATCGGTTTCGCGTCCTCGCAATCGTCGCCGGCCCAGGCCGGCGGCTCCGGGTTGCTGTTGTCGCGTAGCAGCCACGTCGCACGGTTGTTGATGCCGACGTCGAGGTCCGGCGGTGAGTCCGGGGTGCCGATGATGTCGACGCCGGTGATCTCGATGACCACCGACTCGATCCCCTCGAGGTCGTTTCCGCCATTCGAGAGGAAGATGAGCTCGATGCGACGCTCCTGGGCGTCGATCGTGGCGTCCTTCGGGATGTCGATCGAGAACGTCGTCGCGGACACCTTCGTGGGCTCCTCCGAGCCAGTCGGAAGGATGTAGACCTCGAAGTCGCAATCCTGGTCGGAGTTGGCGCCCGTCGGGTTGATCGAGAGGTGGACGCGGTAGTCGAAGGAGATCTCCACGAAGTCTCCCGGCGCGGCCGCCTTCGGGTCGCCGCCGTCTTCGTCCTCCTCGGTCGTCAGAGTCACGACGACGTGGTCGGGGTTGGTCTTCTGCGCCGAACAGGTCGTGTCGATGGGCGCGTCCCCGTACCCTTGTCCGTCGACGTCGGCCTCTAGCGCCGGCAACACGTAGCGCGACGGCAAGCAGGCCGGTGTCTGCTTTTCGAAATGGACCCAGTAGTCCTGGCCATGCGCGGGTGCATACAGCACACCGGCGGTGGCGCCACAGAGCGTGGCGCGCTTCAGGAAGCGGGTGAAACTCATTGGTCTCTCCTAGAGTGTCTGTCGGGT
The DNA here is from genome assembly GCA_024226735.1 of bacterium. GTDB lineage: Bacteria > Planctomycetota > UBA1135 > UBA1135 > JAAELL01. The sequence continues at coordinate 10,960 of JAAELL010000439.1, forward strand.
CGCCTGCCCGCCGGTCGACGATCGACCGGCGCCCCCAGGTGTCACCGCGTCCTTCAACGCAGGCGTTCGAGTCTTCTTTCAGGTAGTTGCGCAATAACGCAGGGCGCGGCCCGAGCGCGCACGCCGCTAGTGGTGTGATTCACTCTTGTGCGGCATTTTGGTCGGCCCGTACCCGCCCGCTGCTGCGTTGCGCCTCCTCCGAGACTTGCAGCGAAGTCGCGTCGTCGCTGCGCCTTGCAGCGAACGCGTACGCACCGACCAAAATGCCGCACAAGAGTGACTCACACCACTAGTGG
>JAAELL010000440.1 GCA_024226735.1 bacterium
ATTTTGGTCGGCCCGTACCCGCCCGCTGCTGCGTTGCGCCTCCTCCGAGACTTGCAGCGAAGTCGCGTCGTCGCTGCGCCTTGCAGCGAACGCGTACGCACCGACCAAAATGCCGCACAAGAGTGACTCACACCACTAGGGCCTCAACCAGAGGAATCCCATGATGCAGGTCCGCAGCCTCACGTTCGCCCTCGCCCTCGTCGCGCTCGCCAGCCCCCAAGCCGCAGGGCAGGACCGGGCGCTCGTTCTCGAGAACCAGATGCCAACCGAAGTCGGCTACGTCCGCGTCCCCGCGGCGCAGACGCTCGAGTGGCAGGCCTTCACGCTCGAGGCCTGGATCACGCCGACGGGCCCCGGCGTCGGCTCGGGGCGGAGCACGATCGCCGGCATGGGCGTCGAGGGCGGCAGCGGGCCGTGGCTGTCCTCCTACCAGCTCGCGTGGCAGCCGAACGGTCTGCTCTACGCCCAGGTGTCGCCGACGCTGGGCGCCGTCGGCGTCGAGACGACGAGCCTTCTGCCGTTCGTACCCGCTGGTGCCGCGACGTACGTCGCCCTGACCTACGACGGGAGCGAACTGCGACTGTACGTCGAAGGCCAGCTCTCCAACCAGGTCCCCGCCCCCGGCCCTCCGATGACCTACGCCGACCACGACCTGTTGATCGGCGCGAGCAACTTCGCGGGGGCCCCGGAGCGACTGCACGCGATCGTCGACGAGGTGCGGTTCTGGAACACGGCGCTCGGCCCCGGATCGATCGCAGTGCACGCCCAGTGCGACGTCGAGATCAACGCGCCGAACCTCGTCGCGCGCTGGAGCTTCGACGGCGAGAGCGCGACGGACACGACCGGCCACGGCCTGGACGGAACGCTCGTCGGGACGGCGTGGTCGTTCGGCTCCGATCAGGCTCCGCTTCCCCCGCCGTGCTCGCCCTTCGGCGGCAACTACTGCACGCCGGCCGTGCCGAACAGCTCCGGCCTCTCCGGCACGATCTCCGCGTACGGTTCGCCCGTGGCGGGCGCCAACGATCTCGTGCTCGTCGCCGAGCAGCTCCCGCCCGGAGAATTCGGGTACTTCCTCGGCAGCATGACCGACGGGTTCTTCCAGCCGCCGGGTTCGAACGGCAACATCTGTCTCAGTGGCAACATCGGACGCTTCAACGCACCCGCGGACATCGGTCCGGGTCCTGCGCTCTCGATTCGGGTCGACCTGTCGTCGATTCCCGTCAACCCGCCGACGGCTGGCGCGCCGGGGGACGTCTGGTTCTTCCAGTGCTGGTACCGCGACGGCGCCACGAGCAACTTCACCGACGGCATCGCGATGACGCTGCAGTAGACCGTGCCTGCCCGAACGACGACACGCGGCGAGCGCTCGCTCTCCAGCCGACTGGGCTGGATCGTGCTGTTCGTCGGGGGCCTGTGGGTCATCGAGCTGATCAACGCGCTCCAGGACCATGCCTACAACTCGTGGGGCATCCTGCCGCGCGTCGCGGTCGGCCTTCGCGGGATCGCCTTCGCGCCCTTCCTCCACGCGGACGTCGAGCACCTCGCGCTCAACAGCGTCCCGCTCGCGATCCTCGGCTGGCTCGTCCTCTTGCGCGGAACCGGCGTCTTCCTGCGCGTCAGCGTGTCGATCGCGGTGCTGTCGGGGCTCGGCGTCTGGTGCTTCGGACGCATGAGCTACCACATCGGCGCCAGCGGCTTGATCCTGGGCTACTTCGGGTACCTGGTCGCGCGCGGCTTCTACGAGCGTTCGTGGGGCGCGCTGCTCGTCGCGATCGTCACGGCCGCGCTGTACGGGGGCATGGTGACGAGCGTGTTCCCGAGCCACCCCGGGGTCTCGTGGGAGAGTCACCTGTTCGGGCTCCTCGCGGGCGTCGCGGCGGCGCGCGCAGGTACCCAGAAAGCAGCGCCCCGGTCAAAGCGCGCGAGCTGACAGCCTGCGGCGCAACTCGGACACGTGCGCGCACGTCGTCCCGCAGCAACCCCCGATCAAGCGCGCGCCGAGCCGTCGCCACTGCTCCGCGCAATCCGCGTACGCCACGGGTGTCACGCGTTCCCCGTGCCGGCGGCGGTCCTTCCAGACGCGCCCGTCGTTGGCGTAGACCCCGGCGACCGCGGAGCTCCGCGCGGCTTCGAGCGCCCGCACCAGGTGCGCGAGGGCCGTCCCGGCCAAGTCGTAGCGGGTGCACTGCACGAAGAACGCAGAGACCGCCGCCCATTCGAACGCACGCACCGCGGCATCCATGCCGGCTCCGCCCCACGTCCTGCCATCGGGGCCGCACGAGAAGCCGATGCCGACCTCGGTCCCGCGCAGCTCGGTCCGCACCAGATCCGCGATCGCCGCGATCTCGGGTTCGGTCGAGACCGTCTCCAGGGCCAACGGAACCGTGAAGGCGCTCGTCGCGAGCGCCGCTCCCGCCAGCGTGGCCGACGCACGTCGCCGCCCGGCCGCGCGCAGCTTGGCCACAGCGGCCCCGATCAGCAGCGCCGCGAAGACGAAGGGCGTCACGAGGTAGCGGTACTGGCCGACCTCGACGGGTGGAGCGTAGCGATCGAAGTCGAAGTTGCTCAGCGCGAACGAGAGGGCGAAGAGCGGCAGATAGCCGGCGAGCGACAGCAGCCTCCAGCTGGCGCGACGGGTGCGCACCAAAGAGCAGCCACGCGCCTGCGAACGCGAGCCCGAACACGGTGAGGAACGCGAGGTCGGCGAAGCGGCCGGGCAGGGGCCCGATGTCCTCGAAGCGCGTGGCGAAGGGGAGACGCTCGAGCGCGAGCTCACGCACGCGCGCCCACGCTCCGCGCGGTGCGTCGCTCCCGAACTTGAGCATCAGGAAGCGCGACGGCCGCTCGCCCGTGACGATTTGGATCCAGAAGATCGGCGCGATGCCGACCAGAAAGAGCACCAGCCCACGAAAGACCACGTACATGAGGCACAAGAGCACCAACGCGGCCGCGGGCCGGCCGCGCATCAACCGTAACGGCCTTCGATGTAGTCCGCCGTCTCCTTCTTGGCCGGGTTGACGAACATCTCCGCCGTCTCCGAGTGCTCGAGCACCTTGCCCATCAACATGAAGATGCACTCATCGCTCGCGCGCCGTGCCTGGGCCATGTTGTGGGTCACGATGAGGATCGTGTACTCGCCGCGTAGGTCCCAGATCAGCTCCTCGACCGCGGCCGTGGCCTCAGGGTCGAGGGCCGAGCACGGCTCGTCCATCAGGAGCACCGTCGGCTTGACGGGCAGGAGCCGCGCGATGCACAGCTTCTGCTGGGCCTCGAGCGACAGCGTCGTCGCCTTGCCGTCCAGGTCGTCCTTGACCTGGTCCCACAAGAGGACCTGACGCAGTGCCTTCTCGACGATCTCGTCGCGCTGGGCGGCGGACGGCCGCTCGGCGTGGTGCAGGTCGTAGGCGAACAGGATGTTCTTCCTGATCGAGAGCGGCAGCGGATTCGGACGCTGGAAGACCATGCCGACGTGCTTGCGCACCTGCGTCAGCTCGACGACCTCGGCCGTGATGTCCTGGCCGAGCACGTCGATGCTGCCGGTCGTGCGCACGTAACCGAGGCGCTCCGTGATGCGGTTCACCGAGCGCAGGAAGGTCGACTTCCCACAGCCCGACGGCCCGATCATCGCCGTGATGATGCCGCGCCGAATGGCGAGGTTGACGTCGAACAGCGCCTGGAAGTCGCCGTACCACAAGTTGAGGTCACGGCTCTGGATCGCGTAGTCGGCCAATTCAGCCAAAGCGCCCCTCCAGGTAGTGCGTCGTGCGCTCGTCGAGAACGTCGCCGCGGAACAGCGCCTCGGTGTCGCCGACCTCGACGCACTCTCCGCTGAGGAAGAACGCTGTCCGGCTCGCCAGACGGCGTGCCTGCTGGGTCAGGTTCGTCACGAGCACGATCGTCATTTCCTTGCGCAGCTCCTTCAGGATGTCCTCGATCCGCATTGTCGTCACCGGGTCGACGGCGATCGAGAACTCGTCGAGGAGCAGCAGCTCCGGCTCCTGCGAGAGGGCCCGCGCGATCGTGAGGCGCTGCTGCTGGCCGCCCGAGAGCAGGCTGCCGAGCGACTTGAGCCGATCCTTCACCTCGTCCCACAGGGCAGCGCGCGTCAGGCAACGCTCGACGATGACGTCGAGGTCGGCCCTCTTGCGCATGCCGCTCAAGCGCGGCGCGAGCGCGACGTTGTCGTAGATCGAGAGCGGCAAGCCGACGGGCAGCGGGAACACGACTCCGACGCGGCTGCGCAGCGCGTACACGTTGCGGAAGCTGCGGATGTCGCGACCGCCAAAGAAGATCTCGCCCCCGACGTGCATGCCGGACACGAACGAGTCCATGCGGTTCAGCGCGCGCAGGAACGACGTCTTGCCGCTGTTCGCCGGACCGATGATGCCGAAGATCTCGTGCTCGGGAACGTCGACGGTGACGTTGGCCAGTGCGACGTGCTCGTTGTAGCGGATGCTCAAGTCCCGCACTTCGATCAGCGGAGAGCTCGCCCCTTCGACGGACGAGACCCTGGAGGGAGTCTTGGACGGGGTCTCTACCACTTCTTCTTGCCCCGGAGGTAGGCGCGGAACGCGATCGATGCGGAATTCAACACGACGACGATGCCCATCAGGGTCAGCGCCACGCCGTACGGCAGGTGCTCGGGAACGCCCGGGACCTGGGTCGAGATGACGAACAGGTGCAGCGAGAGCGCCATCGTCTGGTCAAAGACACTCTCGGGCAGGAACGGAAGGAAGAAGGCCGCGCCGGTGAACATGATCGGCGCCGTCTCGCCGACCGTGCGCGAGACCTCGAGGATCACGCCGGTCAGGATGCCGCTGATCGAGTTGGGCAGGACGACGTTCCAGATCGCCTGCCAGCGCGTCGCGCCCATGCTCCAACACGCCTCGCGGAACGCGCGCGGCACGGCCTGCAGCGACTCGCGCGTCGAGACGATGACGACCGGCAGCGTCATGATGGCCAGCGTGAGGCTCGCCGCCAGGATGCTGGTGCCAAACCGGAAGAACAGGACGAACGCCCCGACGCCGAACAGCGCGTGGACGATCGACGGCACGCCCGCCAGGTTGATGATCGCCAGGTTGATGAGGCGCGTCAGCCAGTTGTCCGGTGCGTACTCGCTGAGGTACAGCGCCGCCGCGACGCCGAGCGGCACCGAGGCGATGAGCGCCACGGCGACGATCCACAGCGTCCCGACCAGGGCGGGAAAGACCCCGCCCTCGGTCATGCCGTTGGACGGCGCGGTGAAGAAGAAGTCCCATGAGAGCGCCGGTCCGCCGCGCGCGATCAGCGTGGCGACGATCACGACGACCGGCACGATGAGCAGGATCGTCATGCCGCCGAAGAGCAAGCGGAAGAGCTTCTCCTTGCGCTTGTTGCGCTCGTTGAGCTCGGTGGCTTGAAACATGCTCATTTCTTCTTGATCCCGCGCACGACCAGGTCGGCCGTCAGGTTGATCACGAACGTCACGAGGAACAAGAACACGCCCAACGTGAACAGGACACGGTAGTGCTCGGAGCCCTGCGCGGTCTCGCCGAGCTCGGCTGCGATCGTCGCGGTCAGCGCGCGCACGGAGTCGAAGGGGCTCGTCGGCAGGTTGATCGAGTGGCCGCTCGCCATCAGGACGGCCATCGTCTCGCCGAAGCCGCGGCCGACGCCGAGCAACACCGCGGCGGTCAGCCCGTTCTTCGCTGTCGGCAGTACGACCTTGAAGACGACCTGCAGCCGCGTCGCCCCCATCGCCTCGGCCGCTTCGCGGTAGGTGTCGGGCACGGCCTTCAGCGCGTCCTCGGCGATCGTCGTCATGATCGGCGCCGCCATCAAGCCCAGGATCACGCCCGCGTTGAGGACGTTGAGGCCGACGGGAACGTTGAAGAGGTCGATGATCAGGGGGTTCATGATCGACAGACCGATGAAACCCCACACGACGGACGGAATCGCGGCCAGGAGCTCGACCGCGATCTTGAGCAGCTCGCGCGTCTTGCCGGAGGCGAACTCGGAGATGAAGATCGCGGCCCCGAGCGAGAACGGCACGGCGACGAGCATCGCGAGGCCGGTGACGCTCGCCGTGCCCGCCATCAGCGCCAGCGCGCCGTAGGTCGGGTTCGACTCGGACGTTGGGCGCCAGCGCGGCGACGTGAGGAACTCGCCCCAGTCGAGCTCGGTGAGCGCGAAGCCGAGGCCCCAGCTCGCGACGAACACGAAGATCGCCACGATGAACACGATGGCCGAGATCCCGCCCACGAAGACGAGGACGCGCGCGATTTGGTCGATCCACCACGAGCGACCGAGGCGATCGGCAGCGTCCAGGCGGCGGACTCCCTTTCCAGCGGTCGCGCTCATCGTCAGTCGTCCCCCTCCCCGCGCAACCGCGACATCAGCTCGTCGAGGCGCGGCGCGAGTTGCTTGTAGACGACCTCAGGGTCCTTGCGGTCCTCGATCGGCCACGACAAGAGGGTCGTGTGGAAAGGCACCTTCGGGATGTGCTCGCGGGCCTTGCCTGTCAGGTCGATGATGATGTCGAAGTCCTGCAGGTCGTCGGCGACCGTGTCGAAGCGCCGCAGCCGCGCATCCCCGAGGTAGAAGCCCTTCTGCTCGGCGAACTCGAGGTACTCGGGATCGATCACCTCCCCCGGGTCCCAGCCGGCACTCTGGTACGAGCCGCCTCCGGGATAGGCCTTGCGCGCGAAGTGCTCGGCGAGCTGACTCGCGCCCGCATTGCGACTGTCGACGAACAGGATGTCGAACGTCTTCTCGTCCTTGGTCTCGCCGGTCACTACGAAGATCGTCTGCTCACAGATGTTCTTCGCTTGATGGATGACGCGCTCGAACCGGTTGAAGACCGCCATCAGCGAGAAGAGGTCGGTGATCTTGCGCGAACCGCTCTCCCCTTCCGCGGCCAGGTGGCCGAAGACCTGGTCGAACGTCGAGCCGTAGCGACTGGCCATCGACAGCGTCGATCGCGCGAGCTCCTCGTCGCTCGCGTTGAACGCCTCCAGCGATTTCGCCAGGATCTGCAGCGAGCGCTCGGACATCAGCTCGATGTCCTGGGCGATCTTCTCGGGTGGCCGCTTCTGGAGCTGCAGCGCGGCGCGCGAGATCGTCTCCGCGTAGTCCCCGATGCGCTCGAGGGTCTTGCTCAGCCGCATGACCGCCGAAACGAGGCGCAGGTGTCCCGCGCTCGGCAAGTGTCGGGCGACGAACACGTGACAACGGTGGTCGAGCTTGCGGTAGTGACGGTTGATCGGCAGGTCGCCGAGGATCGTCTCCGCCGCCAGGTCGGCGTCGCGCGTGAGCACGACCCGAGTCGCGTTCTCGAGCGCCGAACAGACCGAGCGCCCCATCTTTGCGAGCTGACTGCGGATCTTCTCGAGGTCCGCGTTCAGCCTCTCTTCGTAGTGACCCATGACGGTTGTAGCCCTAACTCTGGCTCAGTCCAGCGACCGGATGGGCGCGTAGCCCTTCTCCAGGATGATTCTCTGACCTTCGTCGCTCATGACCCAATCCATGTACGTCTTGATGGCGCCCTGCGGCTCGCCCGCGGTGTACATGAAGAGCGGACGCGCGATCGGGTAGCTGTTGTCGATGGCCGATGCGACAGTCGGCTCGACGGCGGGGCTCGCATCGTCCTTCTTGATCGGTACGAGCCGGAGGTGGTCGGTCGCGTACGCGAGGCCGCTGTAGCCGATGGCGCCAGGCGTCTTCTCGACGAGGTCGACAACGTCCTTCGACCCGTGCATGTCGAGCGAACCGAGCTTGTACTCGTTTTTCTTGCCGAGCACCGTGTCGCGGAAATAGACGTACGTGCCGGAGTTGTTCTGCCGGCTGACGCGCACGATCTCGTCGCTCGAATCGCCGGGGACCCGGACGCCGAGATCACTCCAATTGACCGTGGTGCCCCCCTCGCCGTAGATGCTCTTGAGCTGCTCGATCGTCAGCGATTCGATCGGGTTGTCCTTGTGCACGTACACCGCGAGCGCGTCGAAGCCGACGATGTGCTCCTTGGGCTCGACGCCGTTCGCGCGCGCCGCCTCGTCCTCCTTGGCCTTCATCTTCCGGCTCGCGTTGGCGAGGTCGACCGTGCCGTTGATCAGCGCGGAGATGCCCGTTCCCGACCCACCGCCACTGACGGCGATCGCGACGGTCGGCTCCTTCTCTGCGTACGCCTCGGCCCAGGCCTGCGCCACGTTGACGAGCGTGTCCGAGCCCTTGTTCTGGATGACGGTCCGGCCGCCGGCACCGCCGCCGCAACCGGCGGCGAAGGCGAGCGAGAGGGCGAGCCAGATGGACGAGTGCAATTGAGTTCGAATCACGGGAATCAGTGGGTTGGGACCGAGGTGGCCGGATCAGGAGGCGGCTTGGCCGACGGGCGCGACGGCCGAAGTCTGAAGCGCTCTCGAGCGACCGCACAGCCCCGAATCAAGGAACGAGGGCGATCAGGTGGCGTTCAGCCGGATCCTTAAGTCGGCTTGACCGTTCCTTGATGAACAGCCCCGATCGGCGGCATCAGCCGCCCTGGTACTGGCCCTTCATCAGCGTCTGCCACTCCTCCCCATCCGGCGACATCGCCATCTCGAAGACCATCCCGCCGTCCTCGAAGGTGTAGCGGTAGCGGTGATGCCCCATCGGCGACGTGTTCTGGAACGTCAGCTGGTTGCCCTCGAGGTGACCACGCGCCACGCCGCCGGCCCCTCCCATCGAGTCGAACCAGTACATCACGTACTCCCCCGCCGCCGGGTCCCAGCTGTACACGCCGTGACCCCGGAAGGCCACCTCACCATCCATCGTCTGCTCGTAGTCCGAGACGACGAAGAAGCCCTCCAGCATGCGCGCCCGAATGTGGCCGACGCGCCGCTGCTCCACGGGACTCCAGGGTGACGGAGACATGATCTCCTCGCCTTTCCACTCGCCTGCCAGCTGCGCCAAACGCTCGTGCTCGGGACCGGGTTGGGGGACCTGCATTTCCATGGAATTCTCCTTCCTTGCGCCTCGCCGTAGCGTGGCGAGCCGGGGACGAACGGGCAAGCGGCTCGCGGCGATTCAACGCCCAGGCCCTACGACGCCTCGCTTCCGAACAGTGTGCTCCAGCCTGGCGGATCCGCGAGGACGAGCAGGTTGAGCAGCAGCATCCCGATCGCGGGCCCCAGCCCCTCGGGGAGCATCGTGTAGTGGAACGCCGCGATGCCGAGCGCGAGCGGCAGCTGCGAGAGCGCCCCGAAGAAACGCGTCCGCGGTACGATCAGCAGCAACCCGATAAGCACGTGGCTCGCCGCGATCCAGTTCATCAGTCCGCTGTCGCGCATGGACTTGAGGACCTCGACGCCCTCCGCCGTTCCCTCGATCTCGGGCAGCATGAACCACTGCAGGAAGTGGTTCCCGCCGAACGCCAGGAGCGGCAACGCAAGGAGGATGGCGCATGCGGTTCGAACCTTGCTCATCGCCCTACTCTCGGTGAGCGGCGCGTCCTGTGCCAGGGCAGGCCCGGATTCGCCCCGCGCTCAGCGTCCCGCGCGCAGCCCCTCGAGCTGCTGCTGGGCAGGCGCGTTGCTGGGTTCGATCGCCAGGATCCCTTCCAGCTCGGCCTCGGCCTCGCTCGCGCGCCCTCCGCGCAGGAGTACCTCGACGAGCACGGTCCGATGCTGCAGGTTCTGCGGTTCGAGGCTTATCGCCTGTCGCAGCTCAGCGACCGCCTCGTCCCCGCGGCCTTCGAGGAGGCGGACGCGACCGAGGATCTGGTGCGGGGTCCCGCTCGCCGGTTCGAGGGCGCGCAGAAGCTCTGCTGCGCCCGCCGCGGCTGCGAAGTCGCGTGCCGCGATTGCAATGTCCGCCTGGGTCGTGAGCAGCTTTGCACCCTCCGGCTCGATGTCGACGGCGGCCGTGGCGAGCTCGAGCGCGCGCGCGAGCTCACCGCTGTTCGCGAGGATTCGCGCGAAGACCGAGAGGACGTCGGCGCTGCGCGGCAACCGTTCGAGCAGTGCCTCCCCAGCACGGCGCGCCGCCCCGAGGTCGCCGCGACTCAGCGCCGCATTGAGCTCGTTCTCGAGCGACCGCTGGGTCGCCGCACGCGCGTGGGCCTGCGCGAGACGCGGATCGTCGACGAGCCACCCGCGGTAGAACGGCAGGCGGTTGCTGCGCTCGGCGGCGAGGACAGCGTCCTCGAGACGGCCGAGACCGGCGAGCGCCTGGGCGAGCACTCGCTGCGTCAGGTAGTCGCGTGGCTCGGCCCGCACCGCATGTTCGAGGTGCGCGAACGCTCCCTCGTAGTCACGGCGCACGAGCGCGACGCGCGCACGTCCCCGCGGCCCGATCGACTCGGTGGGCGCCAGCTCCGCCGCACGCGCGTAGCTGCGGTCGGCCGCGTCGAGCTCGCCGACCTCCAGGTGCAGCGCGCCGATCCGCGCGTGCGTCGTCATCGAATCCCCGTCGGCCGCCCGCGCCGCCTCCAGCGCCGCCAGCGCCGAACGGTTGTAGCCGAGCGTCTGGCAGGCGACGCCGAGGAAGTACGACCAGCGCTCGTGGTCCCCGCCGCTCGCGCGCGCCGCGGCGAAGAGGTCGAGCGCTGCCTCGTGCAGCTCGAGCGCGAGCGCAATCTCGCCCATGCATCCGAGCTCCTCGGGGTCCCGAGTTTCGCTCCACCGCCGACTCGCCTCGACCAGAAGCCGCACGGGCACCAGCTCGGTCCCGCTCGGATCGGGAAGCTCCGGCAGCCCAGCGTCACGGCATGCCGCACGCCAGGCTTCCGCGTCGATCTCGGCGACCTTTCCCCCCAATGCATTCACACGCTCCGCCGGCATGGGCAGGCTGGCGCCCGCCCCACCGCCCAGCACTCCGGCCGGCCCAAAGGCGACGTAACCCCACACCGTGCCGAGCACGAGGAGCACGAGCCGCGTCATGGTTCCACCACCAGGACACGATCGACCTCGACGTCGCGCAAGGTGCTCTCGCTGCCGTCCGGCCAGCGCACGTCGAGTTGCTCGACCCGCTCCGCGCGGCCCAGCCCGAAGTGTACGCGGGGGTCCGAGCTCGAGAGGTAGCTCGACTGGGCGCGCACGACGCGCGAAGAGCTCTCGGCCCCTACGCGCGCCCTCACGACCGCCCCGATTGCGGGCGCGCCGTTCGCGGTGCGCACGTCGACCAGCAGCCAGGCGCCGCTGCCGTCGTGCTGATTCTGCAGCACGCGCAGCGGACCGCCGTTGCTCGTCAACACGAGGTCGAGGTCCCCGTCCCCGTCGAGGTCGCCGCACGCGAGGCCCCGCCCTGCCCCGTCGGGCGCTGCTCCCGAGCCGCGCGTGGCGTCGACGAAACGCCCCCCGACAAGCCGCGCGAAGTGGTCCGCTTCCGCGTACGGCTCGTCCGTCCCCACGCGCTCGGCAGTCAGATTGACCGCACCGTTGGTGACGTACACGTCCCACGCACCGTCGTGGTCCTGGTCGAAGAGGGCCACGCCGAAGCCCGTCGCCGGCACCGACCATCTCGCGACGCCCAGCCGCGACGTCCCGTCGACGAACCGGTCTCCGTCCGCGAGGAGCACCAGGTGACTCTGGTCGCGGATGTTCGTCACGAAGAGGTCCCGCCGGCCATCGCCGTCGAGGTCCTCGCACGCCACGCCCATGCCCGCGATCGCGACGCCCGCGTAGTTGTACGCACACCCCGCTCGCAGCGCGGCATCCTCGAACGTTCCGTCCCCGCGGTTGTGCCACAGGAGTGCCGGCGTCGCGTCGTTCGCGACGTAGAGATCGACGAGACCGTCGCCGTCGAAATCGTCGGCGATCACGCCCAGCCCGTTGCCGGGCCGCCCCCCGATGCCGGCCTCCACCGTTACGTCAGCGAAGCGGCCCCCCCCCTCGTTGTGGTACAGCCGGTCCTGCGCCGGGGCGGCGTACGTGTTCGGGTCGCAGTAGTCGGGGGTCCCGCCGCGGAAGCAATCGTGCTCGCGCTCGCGCGACCACTCGATGTAGTTGGCGACGTACAGGTCGAGCCTGCCGTCGTGATCGTAGTCGAAGAACGCGGCGCTGACGCCGAAGCCCGCCTGCCCCAGACCCGCTTGCTGGCTCGCGTCGACGAAGCGCCCACCCTCGTTCCGCAGCAGCACGTCCGCTCCGACACGCGTCAGGTACACGTCGACGTCCCCGTCCCCGTCGTGGTCGGCGCATGCGACCCCGAAGGCCGGACCGGGCACCGCTGCTCCGACGGCGGCCCCGACCTCCGCGAAGCTCCCCCCGTCGTTGCGCCAGAGCTGGCAGGGCTGGCCCGCCTCGGCCGGGTCGAAGGCACCCCCGCCAGCGACGAACACGTCCAGGTCGCCATCACCGTCGTAGTCGAGGAGACCGACACCGGAGCCGATGATCTCCGGCATCTGGAATTCGCCGCGCGCGCCGTTGTCGTGGATCGAGACGATGCCGAGCTCGACGGCAACATCCCGAAATGCGACATGCCCGATCTCGACGCCGTCCGACAGCGTCCCGCGGAACGCCCCCGCGAGCTCGCGCGGCGTCGGCTGGCGCTGTGCCTTGCCCCACGCCATCCAGAGCCCCGGGACGACGAGCATCCATAGGAGCCAGGCCAGCCGGCGCCCCCTGGGCACCATCCTCCCCGTCGCGTGCAAATCTTCGCTGCCGTTTGTCAGATCGCCCATCCTGGCGAGTAATTTGAGTCTAGCAGCCCGTTGAAGAAGTGCTTCGGATGCCAGGGCGACAGCATCCGCGTCCGGTTGGCGCCTGGAAACGTAGGCGAATTCGTGGATTCGGGGAGGCTTTCAGGTGCCGACCGGGCGTGGAGGATGTCGTCATGGCG
>JAAELL010000441.1 GCA_024226735.1 bacterium
ATTTTGGTCGGCCCGTACCCGCCCGCTGCTGCGTTGCGCCTCCTCCGAGACTTGCAGCGAAGTCGCGTCGTCGCTGCGCCTTGCAGCGAACGCGTACGCACCGACCAAAATGCCGCACAAGAGTGAATCACACCACTAGTGCCCTCTCCCGAGTCACTTTTGCCTGAATACCGCCTCGCCCTATGCGTATCAGGGTGATATCACATTGATAATTCTACGCTATCACCGGGCAAGGAGGCCCGTCCATGAAGACCGACTCGAAGACCGCCACCCCCGAGAAGAAGCTCGAACCGACGAACGGCTGGCCCGTGTTGGGCGCATGGTTCGCCGCGGTCGCCACCGTGGCCACCTCGATTGCCCTCGCCCCGGTCCCGCTCAAGGTCGTAGCGGTGGTGTGCATTCCCGTGCTCGTGATCTGTCTCGCCGGCTTCTACATCGTCAATCCGAACATGTCCCGCGTGCTCGTGCTGTTCGGCAAGTACAAGGGCTCGGTGCGCAAGGACGGTCTGTTCTGGACGAACCCGTTCATGAGCAAGCAGAAGATCTCGCTGCGTGCCCACAACTTCGACGGCGGAACGATCAAGGTGAATGACAGCCTCGGCAACCCGATCGAGATCTCGGCGGTCGTGGTGTGGCGCGTGCTCGACACCGCGCGCGCGAGCTTCGACGTCGAGGACTACGAGCACTTCGTCCACGTCCAGAGCGACGCCGCGCTGCGCAGCCTGGCGACGGCGCACCCGTACGACGACCTGTCGGCCGAAGGCTCCGAGATCACTCTGCGCGGCAGCCAGGAGGAGGTCGCCGACGAGCTGCAGCGCCAGCTCTCCGACCGCCTCTCCGACGCGGGGATCGAAGTCATCGAGGCGCGCCTGAACCACCTCGCCTACGCCCAGGAGATCGCCTCGGCGATGCTCCAGCGCCAACAGGCCTCGGCCGTCATTGCGGCGCGGCGCGAGATCGTGGCGGGCGCGGTCGGCATGGTCGAGCTCGCCCTCGAGCAGCTGAGCAACCAGGGCATCCTCGAGCTCGACGACGAACGTCGCGCGACGCTCGTCGGGAACCTCTTGGTCGTGCTCTGCGGACAAGTCAACCCGACGCCGGTGCTGAACACCGGTAGCCTGTACAGCTAGAGTCGTCCGTTGACCGGAGGCAAGAAGAAGAAAGCTCCGACGCGGGCGGCAGGTGGGAAGGCGCGCAAGCCCTTCCTGCTCCGCCTGCCGCCCGACGTGCTCGAGGAGATGAAGCGCTGGGCGGCGAACGATCTGCGCAGCCTCAACGGGCAGATCGAGTTCGTGCTGCGCGAGGCGTTGCGGCGCAGGAAGGGCGGGGCGGAGGACGAGTAGCTCGACTCTGGTCTAGGCCGGCGCCATCACCTCGAGCAGCTCGGCCGCCGTCGACACCGCGATCGCCCGCGGCTCCTTCGACGTGCGCGAGGCGCCGATCGGACAGCGCACGGTCGCGATCTGCACCTCGGTGAAGCCGCGCTGTTCCAGACGCTTGCGGAACCGCGCCCACTTGCGCTCCGAGCCGATCAACCCCAGGTACGGGAACGTCCCGCGCGCGATGCCGCGCGCGAGGATCTCGAGATCGAGCGCGTGGCTGTGGGTCATGACGAGGACGAGGCTGTCGGCGGGGATCGCGTCGATCTCCTCCTCGGGCGAGTCGATGAAGAGCGCATCGAAGTCGCGCTCACGCGCGAGCTTGGGCTGGAGCTCCTCTTCGCTGCGCGAGTCGACCAACGTCACCTCCGCCTGCAGGTAGCTCGCGAGACCCGCTAGCGCCTGTCCGACGTGTCCCGCGCCGAAGACGACGACGCGCCGGCGGCGCCAGGGAAACGATTCGTAGAAGAGCGTCACCTCCCCCCCGCAGCACTGGCCCGCCTTCTCCGAGAGCGGGTACACGACGCTCTCCGACGCGGGCTCGGTCCGCTCGAGCAGTTGCGCGCCATGCTCGATCGCGAGCCGCTCGAGGTTGCCCCCACCGATCGTGCCCCACACGAGCCCCTCGCGCGAGACGATCATGCGTGCGCCCGCCTCCCGCGGCGCGCTGCCGCGCACGCCAGTGACGACGACGACGGCACACGGCTGGCCGGAGTCGCGTAGGTCGCTGAGGGTTTCGATCCAGGCTTGGGAGTTCATCGGTCGGAGCCGCAGGGAGGATACCGCCTCGTATGGAGCCGCGCCCCGTCGCGCGCGGTGGATCGCGTGGCCGGCGCAGCGCGGCGCTGGTGTTCTGCCGAGAATCTCGGATGAGAACGGGCTGAGGCTGGATGCATGCATGCCTACCGCGACCTCGCTGAGGTCTTCACGACGCGATGGCAATTCAAGGCGTTGGTGCATGAACCGCCGCCGGACGTGCTGCTCCCCTACCCCGCGGAGGGAGCCTGACGTCGAGGTGCTGGCCTCGACGAGAGAGCGTCGTGTGATCGGGCGCGACGAGATCGATATCCATCAGCCCGAAGATCGACCGCAGGAAGCCCTCGGTTTGGCGCAGTGGCAGGTGGAAGACCAGGCGCAGAGTGATCGCCGTCTCGATCGCGAGGTCCGAGTACCGGCGTTGCCCACCGCGCTTCCCGTTGCATGTCGGCTTCCACGACGCGACCGCCGCAGGGGTGAACCAGACGGTGACGTCGCCGCGCCGAACCAGCCCCTGCTCGTACTCCGGCCAGTTTGCAACGCGATATCTCGTCTTGTACTTCGGGTGGACGCGCGACTTCATCCGGACCAGTGTGGCCATCGAGGCTGCCTCGTGCGGCAAGAGCGCGCCCGGCGGCCTCCCGAACGGGGTCCGGTGGTCGATTGCTGCACCAACGCGGTGTCCTTGGGTGGAGCGGGTGGAATTCCACCCGCGTCGGGGACAATGGCCGCGCCGCTCAGTTCCGAGCGGGTTCACGCAAGCGCGTGATCAGCAACAAGTTGGCGTGGTGGGCCATACTGGACTTGAACCAGTAACTTCCACGCTGTGAACATGGCACTCTACCAATTGAGTTAATGGCCCAGAGCGGCAAGACGTTAGCCGCTCTGGCCACTCCGGGCAAGTGCACGGGCTCAGGAATCCCGGCCCAGCGTCGCTCGCAGGCGCTCGCCGAGCTTCGACTCGGCGCGGCGCAGCATCATGCGCACGGCGTCCTCGGAGCGGCCGCCCATGCGTTCGCCCGCTTGGCGCAGCGAGAGGCCCTCGAAGAAGACCAGGGTGATCGCGCGGCGGTGGTCGGAGGAGAGCTCGGCCAGGGACTCACGCAAGACCTCGAAGTTCTCGTCGCGCTGAACGGCCTGGGTGACGGAGAGATCGGCGCTCGGGAAGTCGCGCGGCGTGTCGTCGCCGGCGGAGTCGGTCGACTCCATCGCGCGCTCGCGCGAGAGGTCGCGCTTGCCCGCCGAGTAGAACTCCGCCTTGTCGCGGATCTTGTTCTGCAGGATCTGGATCAGCCAGCGCAGGAGCGAGCCCTCGCCCTGGTAGCGGTACGAGCCGAAGTCACGCGTCGCCTCGCGGAACGTCGTCTGCGCCAGGTCGTCGGGATCCTCCTTGAGCCGCAGCCGTGGTCCGAGCTTGCGCCGCGCGACCTCCACCATCGTCTGGTGGTAGCGCTGGAAGAGCTCGTTGAGCGCGTCGGTCTCGCCGGATTGCGCCTTACCGACGAGCGCCGCGACGGCGTCGTCCTTGAAGCCCTCGGGCAGCTCGAACTTAGCGGTCTCGCCGCTACCGGAGAGGCTCGGTACGGAATCGGGGTCGTTTCCCATGGGGATCCTGCTTCGTCCATTGTAGGCCGGACCACCGGTCGGTCGAGTGCCGATCGAGCGGGACCTACGCGGAGGGCATCGGCGATTCAGACGCCAGGACCTTGGATCTTTTCGAGGAATTCGGGCTCGAGGAGCACCTGGACCCCTAGTTCCTCGGCCTTTTTGGCCTTGGAGCCGGGCTTGCCGCCCTGGACGAGGTAGTCCGTCTTGGAGCTGATCGACGAGACGACGCGGCCGCTCTGGTCCTCGACCGACTTCTTCGCCTCGGCCCGGGTCAGGGCCTCGAGGGAGCCGGTGAAGACGACGGTCCTGCCCTCGAACGCTCCCCCGCCAGCCCCCTTCTGGGGGTAGACGATCTCGACCTCACCCGCGAACAGCCGCGCGACGAGAGCCGCGTTCTGCTCCTCGGCGAGCCACGCGACGATCTTGTTCGCGACCTCGGGACCGATGCCGTCGACGTGCTGCAGCGCCTCCTCGTCCGCCGCCGTCAGCTCCTCCCAGCTCGCGAAGTGCTGCGCCAGAAGCCGCCCGGTCGCCCCCCCCACGTCGGGAATCGAAAGGCTCGCGAGGAAGCGCGCGAACGGCACGTGCCGGCGCTCGTCGAGCTGGGCCACGAGGTTGTCGACCGTCTTCTGCCCCCAACGCTCCAGGTCGACCAACACCTCGGGGTCGAGGTGGAACAGGTCCGCGGGGCTCGCGAGCTGGCCGCACTCGAGGAGCTGCTCGATCATCTTCTCGCCGATCGAGTCGATCTCGAAACCGCCGCGGCCGGTGAGCACGAGCGTGCGCCCGACGATCTGGGGCGGGCACGCGTGCACGTTGGGACAGCGGTAGTACTTCCCGTCCTGCACGACCGCGGTGCCGCAGGCGGGGCAAACCTCGGGCATGGCGAACGCCTCGCGCCAGCGCCAGGTGACGCCGACTCGCGCGCCGCTGTCCGAACGCAACGACTCGGGCAAGCCGTCCTCCCAGTCCTTCGGCGCCTTCTTCTTCCCCGCCTGAGCCAGCCCCGTGATCTGCGGAATGACGTCACCCGCGCGGCGCAGAAAGACCCGGTCGCCGACGACGATCCCGAGCGCCTCGACGTGGTCGGCGTTGTGCAGCGTCGTGTGGCGCACCGTCACCCCCATCACTTCCACGGGATCGACGTGCGCACGCGGCGTCAGCCGACCGTTGGCGCCGACCTGCACCTCGATCGCGCGCAGCGTCGTGGTCGCCTCGACGGCCGCGAACTTGTGAGCGTACTGCCAGCGGGTCGCGCGTGCCGTCGTCCCCAGCCGCTCGCGCAGGTCGAGACGGTCGAGCTTGGCGACAACGCCGTCCATCTCGAACGGCACGTCGTCGCGGCGCCCCTCCAGACGCGCGTGGTAGTCGAGGCAAGCGTCCAAACCGTCGCAGCGCTCGCCGTAGCCGGCGTCCGGAAGGCCCCAGTCCGCGAGCGCCCCGAGGATCCCTTCGTACGACTCGAAGCGCTCGCCGCCCTTGCTCCCTTCGATGCGTGGCGCGTCGTAGACGTGAAACTCGAGCGGGTAGCGCGCGACCTCGGTCGGATCGTTGCGCCGCAGCGCCCCGGCGGCCGCGTTGCGCGGGTTGGCGAGGATCGGCTTGCCAGAAGCTTCGCGGCGCTTGTTCAGGGCCACGAACTTGTCGCGCGCAATCAGCACCTCGCCACGCAGCTCGATGAACGCCGGCACGGGCCGGCGCTCGGACGAGAGCACGAGCGGCAGGTTGCGCACCGTGCGCAGGTTCTGGGTCACGTCCTCACCGACCTGACCATCTCCGCGCGTCACGCCCTGGACGAGCGCGCCGTTCTCGTAGAGGAGCGAGGCGCTGACGCCGTCGAACTTCGGCTCGCAGTGGAAGACGAGGTCGTGGTCGTCCTCGAGCCCGAGGAAACGCCGGATCTTGGTGACGAACTCTTCGACCTCCTCGCGGCCGAACAGGCTCTCGATCGAGAGCATCGGCACGGCGTGCCGCACCTTCTCGAAGCCCTGCCCCTCGGGCAGCGGCGCGCCGACGCGTTGGGTCGGACTGTCCGGATCGGCGAGCTCTGGATGCTCGGTCTCGAGCTCGCGCAGCTCGCGAAAGAGCGCGTCGTATTCGGCGTCGCTGATCTCGGTCTTGCCCTCGACGTAGTACAGGTGGTCGTGGTGCAGGATCGTGTCGCGCAGCTCGGCGGCGCGCGCCACGAGCGCTCTCGAGCCGCCGCTCACCGGCGTCCCTCCTCGAAGCCGAACGCGTCGGGGAGGAGCCGTCGCAGGCTCGTGGACGCGCTCTCCCCAGACTTGCAGACGCTCGTGATCTCCAGGTCGAGGCCGAACTCGGAGAGGAACTGACGGCACGCACCACACGGCTGCACCGGCTCGGCGGCGTCGGTCACGAGCACGATGCGCGTGAAGCTCCTGTGCCCCGCCGCGACCGCAGCCACGAGCGCCGCGCGCTCGGCGCAGATCGTCAGCCCCAGGCTCGCGTTCTCCACGTTGCAGCCCGCGAACACGCTCCCGTCCCGCGCCACGAGCGCCGCTCCGACGCGAAACCCCGAGTACGGTGCCCAGGCGCGCTCTTGGACCTGCCGCGCGACGCGCACGAGGTCGGTGTCGCCCGAATCCGAGCCGCCAGAGGCGCGGTCGGAGCCGCCGTCAGAATGGGGTGTCGTCGAAGGAACCTCCGCCATGCGCACCAGGGTCGCGACTGGCGGGCATGCGGTCAACGCCCGCCTCGACCGCCGTCCGTGCCGGAAGCAGATCGAGCGCCGTGTAGCCCTCGTAGGGCACGCGCATCCGCTCGAGCCGGCGGCCGGTGTTCGGGTCCTCCCACGCCTCCTCCTGGATCTGTGCGATGACCGAAACCTGCTCGAGGTCCTGGGGTTGGATGTCGAGCTCACCGTCCACGTCGAACCCGAACACGGCGAGGACCAGCTTGACCCGCACGACGCCGCGCTCGCTCCAGGTGAGACTGTCCCAAGCCGCGGTGCGTCCGGCGTAGTCCCCGGACAGCACCTCCAGCCGAAAGCTCCACTGCTCACTCCCGTCGCGAGCCCGACCCGGCCGCACCTCCGCGATCCGGCACGGGTAGGTGCCGCCCGGCACCGAAACGAAGGACTCCGGATCGCTCACACCGCTGTAGTCGTATCTCATGCGTCGAATCTCCTCTTGGACGCGTCTCCCCTCCAGAATCTGCTGATTGGGCGGCGACGCTCTTTCAACGACTGCCGCGGCGCGAGCGGGTTGCACCCAAAGACTCGATTTCGACTTCACGATTTCACGATGCTTTCCACGAGCTGCCTCCACCTCGCCTGGGCTCTCGCGTCGACTGCTCCCCAGGCCGCCGACCTCGACGCGTACACCGAACGCTTCCACGCCGGACACGTCGCCCTCGCGGCGGGCGAGCTCGATGCCGCCGCCACCGTGTTCGCGTCCGCGCTCGAGAGCGCGCCCGAAACGGCGAACTGCGCCTACGCGCTCGCGTGCGTCGCCGCGCGCGCCGGGGATGCGGACGAGGCCGAGGCGTGGCTCGCGCGCGCGATCGAGTGGGGCTTCGACGACCTCGCGCTCGCGCGCTGGGACCCCGACCTCGAGCAGCTCGACAACCTCGAGCGTGTCCTGTTCGCGATCACGAGCAAGGGGCTCCCGGCCGTGCCGACCCGCGAGCTCCTGCTCGACCCCGCCCTTCGGCCGCTCGCGCTCCACGGCGACTGGCTCGTCACGGGCGGAGCGCGGGTCTACGTCTGGGACACGCGTAGCGGCGAGCTGCGCTACGTGCTGGACGCCGCGCGCCGGCGCATCGCCGGCGCGGCATTCCTGCCGGACGGCGAGACCCTGATCGTCGCAGGGCTCGACGGCGAGCTCACGAGCTGGAACGTCACGACGGGCGTGAAACACGACACGCTCGAGCGCCTGCCCACGCCGGTCGTCGGGTTCCGCGTCACGAAGAATGGTGAGCACCTGGTCGCCCGCGTCGGGGCGCCGCGCTCACGACATGTCCGGGCGCTGGTGTCCGAGCCGAGCGGAGACGCGACGCACGAGGGCTCGAGCTCGGACGCTGGCTACACCTGGCGCATCGACGGGTTCGGAGCCGTGCACGTGCTGGCCGCGGACGGCAGCGAAGTGGTCGACCTGTCGGTCGCCAAGATCCCGTTCGAGGGCGTGCACATCGACAGTGCGCGGCGGCGCGTGCTCGCCTGGGGCCCACAGGGCATCCGCGCCTTCGAGCTCGATTCGGGCGCAAGGGCCGACGTCGACGCCGAGCTCGCGGACGCGACGCGATTCGCCGCGAGCACCGACGGCAGCCTGCTGTTCGCGTGGAGCCAGGAGTCGGCGCGGCTCGTCCGCCCAACCGGCGGCGAGGTCGTCTGGTCAGCCGAACCCCAGGGCCCGCGCGTGCTCGGCGTCGCCTTTGCGAGCTCGGGCGACGCTGTGGCCATCGAACGCTACGGGCGCGGCGTCAGCCTGCTCGACACGCGCACCGGCGCGGAGAAGCTACAACTCGGAACCGACGTGCTCGCCCCGTTCTGGCCGCGCTTCCTGCCGGACGATCGTACCGTCGTCGACGCGCACCGGGACGGCACCGTACGCCTGTTCGACGTCGCGAACGGCAGCGAGACCGCCCGGCTCGAGGGACACACCGCGCGCGTCGTCGACCTCGACTGGTCGGCGGACGGACGCCTGCTCGCGTCGGCCAGCGAGGACGGCACGGCGCGGGTCTGGGACTTGGGCACGAGCGAGGAGCTGCATGCTCTGCGAGCCTGGTCGGCGGAGCGCCGCTGGTCCTCGCGCCTCGCTCTCGACACAGGCGCGAAGCGCGTCATGACCAGCTCGATCTTCGATCCGACACGTATCTGGTCGGTCGCAACGGGCGAGCGCCTCGTCGAGATCGAGACGCCGAGCCCCGTCGGCGCATGGAGTCCGGGCGGCGATGTCATCGCACTCGCGCACGCGCAGCGCGTGCAGCGCTACGACGCCGCGAGCGGTGAGCGACGCGGATCCGCTCTCGAGCACCCGACGCACGTCGCCGCGATCGCGTTCGACCCGCAAGGTCGCCAGCTCGCAACAGGTGCCGAGGACGAGCTCCTCCGTCTCTGGAACGCAACGACCGGCGAGCTGACGCACGAAGCGCGCCACACCGGTAGCTTCGTCTTCGGTGTGCGCGTTCCGTTCCTGCGCTACACCGCGGACGGCGCGCACCTGCTCTCCTCCACGAGCGCGGCCGGCACCGTCCAGTGCTGGGATCCGAGTACGGCCGCGAGCGAGTGGGTCATCGACTACCGCGGCGGCAACGCGGGCTCGATCGTGACGTACTTCGACGCGTCGGGCGAACGCGCCTACGTCTCGGGCATGATCGCCGCCAACACGCGCGTCGTCTCGCTCGCGAGCGGCAAGACGCTCTTCAATCTCGCGCGAGAGGACGTCTACGGCCTGAACGCGGGACAGGACGGACGCTACGCGGTCGCCGAGAATGCGACGTCGACGGTCGTCTTCGACGGCCGCGACCTGCGCAGGCTGTACGCACGCAGCGAGCTCGCGGGCGCCGGCGCACTCACGCACACGCCGGAGCTGTTCGTGTGGGGCTCGCCCGCCGCGCTGCGCGCCGCGTGGATCGTCGAGGACGGCGTCGCGCGGCGCCTGACGCAGCTCGCGCCCGAGCTGTACGACCCCAAGCGCATCCGCGCCGCCGCAGCGGGCATCCGACTACAGCGTTGAGCGCACCGCGCGCCACGTTGCGACGTGCGCAGCAATCGTCGGCTCGATCGGGTCGCAGTAGCCGCCGCCGAACGTGATGACGAGCGGCACACCCGCGCGCCGCGCCCGCGCGACGACGCGCCGATCGCGCTCCTCGCGACCCGACTCACTTCGCGCGCAGCGGGCCGAGCCGCTGGGCGAGCGGGTGAGCCGGCAGAACCCGAACCGCCTCCTCGTAGGCGCGAATCGCCTCGGGGACACGCCCGGCGAGCTCGAGAGAGAGCGCCATCAAATAGCGCGGCTCGGGGTCCTTGGGCGACTGCTCGATCGCCATCTTGAACTGGCCGGCGGCTTCGTCGTGGCGGCTCTGCTGCGCGAGCGCCACGCCCCACGCGCGGTGCGAGTCCGAGTCGAGCGGCGTGCCGCGGTACGCGCGGGCGAATCGCTCGAGCGCCGCGTCGAGCGCGCCGCGCTCGACCTCGACCTGCGCCATCAAGGCATGCGCCTCGGAGTGGTCCGCGTCCAGCTTCAACGCCTTCTCGAGCTCCTCGACGCCGCGCGCGGTGCGGCCGAGCTTGAGCAGGACGAACGCGAGCCGCACGGGGACATCGGGATCCTGCGGCTGGGCCTCGGCGACGATCTCGAGGTCGGGCACGGCGGCCGCGAGGTCGCCAGCCTGCATCGCCCGGCGCGCCCGCTGGAACGCGGCGGACGAGCTGACCCCGAGCGCGAGCACCTGCGCGCGCAGGGGATCGTTGTGCGGAAGCGCGGAGCCCTCCGTCGCGCGCATGCGCTCGCTCGCCTCCTGCGCGTCGTCCATCCGGCCCACGAGCCCGTACGCCTGGGCCAGCGCCGCGAGCGTGGGCCGGTCGTCAGGCGCTTGCGCACGCGCCTGCTCGAGGTGGCTGATCGCGGCCTCGGGCTCGCCGAGCACGTTCAAGAGGCCGCCGAGGCCCGTGTGCGCCTTGCCGTACTTCGGATCGATCTCGAGCGCACGTCCGTACGACGCGCGCGCGCGGTCGTAGCGGCCCGCTCGGTTCATCGCGTCGCCCTCGCGCAAGAAGAGCGGAGCGTAGTCTCCGCGCAGCTCCGCCGCGCGCTCGAAGCGGCGCACGAGCTCGTCCGCGTCGCGGCCGTTCAGGTCGCCGAGGAACGCGAACAGGTAGGCGGGCTTGAAGCGCTCGGGGTCGAGGGCGACGGCGCGCTCGAGGCTCGACTCGGCCTCGACCAGCATGGCGTGGGCGTCGAGCGCGTAGCCGAGCTCCGCCCAGGCGTGCGCCGATTGCGGCTCGGCGCGGACGCGCTCGTGTAGAGCGCTGAGCACCGTGCGCACGCGCGGCTCCATGTCCGCGAAGTCGAGCGCGGGTGGCGTCGTGTCGATCGGCGGCGCCGCGTCCGAGCAACCCGAGCCCAAGCACAATAGGCACACCAGCGCCGCGAGGAGAGAGCGTCTCACAGCTCCCGCCCCTCCCCGCGCACGAGCGTGACGACGCGGTCACGCCCCGCCGGCGTGAACTGCTCGCGCTCGCCCGTCGGCCAGAGGACCTCGAGCTCGGGGGTCTGCGTGGAACCCGACGCCAGCCCGAAATGGGCGCGCGCGTCGCGGCTGGTGACGTACCCGTCGGCCGCGCGCACCGTGCGCGCGAGTCTCGCTCCACCCTCGAGCACCGTCACGCGGGCGCCGATCGCACGCCGGCCGTCCGGCTCGCGCGCATCGACGATCCACCAGCCGCCGGCGCGCGGTGCGTCGTTGCGGTAGACGCGCGCCGGCCCGTCGATCTGCGTGACGACCAGGTCGACGTCACCGTCTCCGTCGAGGTCGCCGGCGCAGACGCCGCGACTGACCTCCGCGGGCCCGGTGAACGCAGTCGCGCGGCCAGCCGCGTCGGCGAATCGTCCGCCCGCGCCGATGAGCAGCAAGTTCGGTTCGGCGAGCACGTCGAGCGGCGCGGCGAGCTCGCACTGCGGCGCGACGATGCCCGCGCGCACCCGTCCGTTCGCGATCGCGAGATCCAGGTCGCCGTCGAGCTCGATGTCGAACGCGGCGATGCCGAAGCCCGTGTACGCCATCGTCGTCTCGAAGAGGCCACTGCGCCCGGTGTCGTCGACGAAGATGCCTCCGCGCGCGCGGTAGAGCGTATTCGTCTCCTCCTGCAGGTGGGTCAGCAAGAGGTCGATGCCACCGCCACCGGTCAAGTCCTCCGCGACGACGCCCATGCCGGCCTCGGGTGCCCCCAGGTGATTGAAGGCGACGCCGCGTGCGACGGCCTCGTCGCGGAACGTGCCGTCCTCGCGCCCGATCCACAGGTGGTTTTCGTAGCCGTCGTTGGCGACGAAGACGTCGGCGCGTCCGTCGCCGTCGAAGTCGTCGCACACCACTCCCAGCCCCGCGGCGCGGACCGCCGCGATGCCGACGCGCTCGCTCTCGTCGACGAACCGCCCGCCGGTGTTGCGCAGGAAGACGTCGGCGACGGGCGCCCCGCTGAGGGGTGGGCACCAGGTGCGACGGCCCGCTCCGTCGCGGCACTCGAGCTCGAGGTCGAGGTCGATGTACTGGGTGACGAACAAATCCAGGTCCCCGTCCGCGTCGGCGTCGAAGAACGCCGCGCTGCACGACCAGCCCGCGACGTCGACGCCGTACGCGTCGGTGACGTCTTCAAAGCGTCCACCGCCGGAGTTGTGATACAGGCGGTCTCTTCCGAACTGCGTCACGTAGAGGTCGTCGAGCCCGTCGCCGTCGACATCACCAACGCACACGCCCATGCCGATGCCGTCCGGCACGGCCAGGCCCGCGCCTTCCGTCGCGTCGGTGAACACGCCGCTCCCATCGTTCCGGAACAGCCGGTTGGGCGTCGAGCTCCGGTCCCCCTCCGACCGAGCCGAGTCACTCGCCCCGTCGACGAAGAAGGCGTCGAGGTCCCCATCTCCGTCGCAGTCGAACAGCGCCGCTCCTCCGCCCATGATCTCGGTCAACACGAGGTTGCCCTGGCGACCGGAGTGGTGCACGAAGTCGATTCCCGATGCAGCGGTCACCTCGACGAGCCAGCCGTCGCTCGCGCTAGAGCCTGTGTTCGAGCCAGCGCCGGTGCCCGTGCCGGGCGTCTGCCCGTCGCCACCACACCCAGCGCACAAGAGAGCAACGAGAACGGACTCGAAAAGGATGCCAGAGGCCGGTTTCACCCCGCCAGCCTACGCCGCGCGGCGGGACGGCGGAAGGCTCAGATGCACGGTGAAGACGTCGTCGTCGAGCGTCGCGTGCACGTGTCCACCGAGGATTTCGACGATGCGCCTGCAGAGAGCGAGGCCGAGGCCCGCGTGCCGGCCGGTGTTCGTGCGCGACGAGTCGGCGCGCCAGAACGCCTGGAAGGCGTTGGTCGCCAGCTCCGGCGACGCGCCGGTCACGGGGTTGGAGATCGTGACGTCGACGGCGTGGTCCAAGCTCCGCCCGCGCACGGTCACCGTGCCGCCTTCGGCCGCGTACGTCACCGCGTTCTCGAAGAGGTTGTGCAGGACGCGGCGCAGGAGGCGCAGCTCGGTCGCGACCTCGAGGCCGCGGTCGGCATCGACCTCGAGCTGCACGCCGCGGCCGCCCGCCATGGACGCGTACGGCGCGAAGCACTCCTCGGCCAGCGCGCACAAGGAAACGTGCTCGAGCTCGTCGGAAGACGCGGCGGACTCCTCGGAGAACGTGTCGGACCCCAGGCGGGCGAGGTCGAGCAGCGTCTCGACGACATCCTGCATCTCGTTCGTGATCGCGAGGCAACCATGCACGGTCTTGCGGTACTCCTCTCCGCTGCGCTGGCGGATCAACGCGACCTCCAGCATCGAGCGCAGGCCGGCGATCGGGGTGCGCAGCTCGTGCGCGGCGTCAGAGGTGAACGCGTGCTCGCGCTCGAATGCGTGCTGCAAACGGTCGAGCAGCGCGTTTATCTGTCCGACGACCGGCCGCAGCTCGGCGGGTGCATCGTCGACGACGAGGCGGTCGCGCAGCGTCTCCTCGCCCATCGCGCCGATCTGTTCACGCAGGCTCTCGACCGGGCGCAAGCTGCGCGAGACGACCCAGTAGCCGATCGCCGCGCAGCCCACAGTCAGCGAGAGCCAGGTCAGGATCAGCAGCCACTTCAGGCGCGACAGGGTCGTATCGAGGTCCTCGACCGTTCGCGCGACCGCGATCTCGAGGGAGTCGCCCTCGTCGTGCAAGCGCGGAAGCAGCTCGCGGTCCCCGAATGGGCCGGCGGCGCGGAAGATCGGGTCGACGCGCAGCCCAACCGCGCGCGCGCGCTCGCCGTTCGGGAGCGTGATCCACTCGAACGTCACGTCCTCGTCGGAAGCGGCGAGGCGCGGCAGCGAGTCCGTTCCGAGCTCCTCCGACTTCGAGATCGTCGCGCCGTCCTCGAGCCAACACTGGAAGAAGTGCTCGCCGAGCTCGGATCGCAAGAGATCGCTCCAGCGGCCGCCCGTGCGGTCTTGCCAGGCGGGCGCCGCCTCCGGTCCCGCTGCGCGCAGCGGTCCATCCGAGCAGGCGGTGAGAGCCAGGCACGCTACCGCAAGCGCTGTACAGGTGTGGCTAACGCTCCACCTCCGCCGAGTCGAGCGCGGCCTCGAACACCTCTTTCCGGATCTGCGGTTCGCCCGCGAGCAGCGGCGCCGCGTACCCGGCGGGAACGAGGAACGCGGCGATCCGGTCGGCCTTGTCGTCGTTCGCGCCAGTGATGATCTCGGTCTCCCACTCACAGGTGCACTCGATCGCGGTCAGCGGAGAGTCGAAGCGCGGCTTGCTCCACCAGCCGCCCTCCACGCGGATGTAGACGACGACGCGGTGGTTGCTCGTGCCGACCGAGGAGACGTGGCCGTGCAGCGGTTCGAGCGAACCGCGTCCGGGAACTTCGTCGATCGTGAGCGAGGGCTCGGGAAGCTTCGCTTCCAAGGCGGTCAAAACCTCCTGGACACCGTCCTTCAGGCTTCCGTCAGCCGTTCGATAACCCCAGTGCGCCTCTTGCGGATAGCCGTGTCCGCCCTTCCACGCCTCGTCGAGCGAGGAGAAGTAGCAGTACTGCACGTCGTTGAGCCGCGCCCAGACGATGAACTCCTTCAGGAAACGTAGAGCGTTCTCGGGCGAGGAGGCAGCGGCGTCGTTCGCGCCTCCAGCGGACGGCCAGCCGGCTTCGGCGATGACGACGCGCTTGTCGTGCGCAATGTCGACCAGCGTCTGGTACTGGCACGCGAGGCTGCCGATCGCGCCCTCGATTGCAACGCCGTCCCAGTAGGGGTGACAGTTGACGAAGATGAAGTCGACGTCGCTGATGAGGCTCGGGTTGTGCAGGTAGTGGCGCGGCGTGTCGCAGGTCGTCACGGGAATGTGCTCCGGGACGGCCGCGCGCACGCGCGCGATCAAGGCGAGGAGCTCTTCCTCCGGCAGGTCGCCACGCGTCAAAACCTCGTTGCCGACGACCGCGACGTCGACGTGTCCCTTGCGGGCGAGCTCGATCAGCTTGTTGATCTCCTCTTCGTTCTCATCCCGGTCGCCGTTGATCCAAGCGCCGATGATCGCCTGCCGATCCATCTCGTGAATCAGCTCGCCAGCGCGCTCGAGTCCGCCCCGGACTCCGTAGGTTCGGATCGCGGCCGCGTCGCCCGCAATCAGCTGGAGCCGCTCTCGGAGCTGTTCGATCGGGACCGTTGCGCCCTTGGTCGGATCCTGACCATCGATCCAGGGACCGAACGCGACGCCGTCGAACGGGAACTTGGGGGTGGAGGTCCGCGCGCGGCGCGGCTTGCGGCCGAGATCGATCGAGGTCGTCAGAACTTGCGAGCGCGCGAGCGCGACGAGCGAGCGATCGACTTCTCCGTAGAGGCGGTTGCTGACGATCGCGTAGATGACGAATCCGTTGACCGCTAGCAGGAGCGTGACGCCGACCAGGAGCCCGAAGAGCAAACGAGCGCGTAGAGACTTCATGACGATTCCAACGACGATTCCGAGGATGGTTCAGGGGCCCTCAGGATGTAGCCCTCGCCGCGCCTGGTCTGGAGGAGCTTCGGCCGGTCGGGCCGGTCGATCTTCTTGCGCAAGTATCCGATGTAGACATCGATGACGTTGCTCGTGGCGCTCGGCGGCTCGGCGTACAGGTGCTCGACGATGTCGGCACGCGTCACGAGCTGCCCTTCGCGCAGAGCCAGGTACTCGAGCAGCGCGTACTCGCGCGCGGTGAGTTCGACCGCCTCGCCATCGACGCGCAGCGTGTGGTCGGTCGTGTGGATCTCGATGTGCCCGACGCGCAGAACGGGCTCGGGCTTGCCGTAGCGGCGGCGCACGAGCGCACGCACTCGGGCAAGAAACTCCTCGATCGCCACCGGCTTGACCACGTAGTCGTCGGCGCCTTGGTCGAGGCCGACGACGCGATCCTCGAGCTTGTCGCGCGCCGTCAGAATCAAGACGAGCGACTTCGAGCCACGCTCGCGCAATCGCTCGAGGATCTCCAATCCGGACAAACCCGGCAGCATGAGGTCGAGCACGATGACGACGTAGTCGCCACTCGATGCGAGCTCGAGCCCACGTTGACCGTCGCCCGTCTCGTCGACCGAATAGTCGCTCTCGCGCAGAGCTTGCACGAGTGCGTTCCGTAGCGGGTCGTAGTCCTCGATGACAAGAATGCGCATGACGAGTGTGCAGGTTTGTGTGAGCAACCAAGCGCATTCTACGCCCAGGCTCACTCGTTAGGACGTCTCGAAAGGAGCTGTCGCGAGTGTAGTGAGCCGCCTCATGCGAATCTCATCTTGGCGGCCAAAACACACGCCATTCTCATCGTGCAAGGCCTGCCGCCATTGGGCGCTACGCTTATGATTGGGGCTCGCGCTCGGATGCGCGAACTCCGCGCAAGTCCACCTCTCACTCCCGCTTTCCAATGAAACAAACGATCTTCATGATGCGTGCGGCAGCGGCGATCGCGGTCCTCACCGCGGCGCCTTCCGCGTTCAGTCAGGTCCAACCGGTCGCCTTCGAGTCCTTCGACTACGCCTTCCCGGGACTGATGGGTGGGCAGAATGGCGGCACCGGTTGGCTCAACGCTTGGGTCGACGACAATGGCAACGGCGTCGTCGTCCAGGCCGACCCGCCCACGAACCCGACCAACCCGTTCCCCTGGGGCGGCCAAGACGGAGTCGGCAACTACTGCCAGCAGGCGATCGAGTTTGCCGGCCTGTTCCGCCTCGTCGACCCCACCGGTCACGACGACGTAACCGAGGCGAACGGGCAGTTCGGCGAGGACGGGAGCACGATGTGGTTCTCGTTCACGACCAAGCAGTTCCAGCAGTTCGGCGACCACTACGGTGGAGTTTCGCTCTGGGAAGCGGGCGTCGGCGAGAAGCTCTTTCTCGGCTCGCCCTGGGCCTCGTACGCCTACGGCATCGACGACCAGTCCGGCAACGGCGGCGTCGTCATCCCCGGCACGAGCAACGCGAACACGCGTCGCGTCGTCGTCCGCATCGACTACATGGCCGGCCCCGAGCGCTGCCGCATGTGGCTCGACCCCGTGGTTCCGCACCCGGCGAGCAACCCCGACCTCGACGAGATCATCCTGGACCACCGCTTCGACGAGATCCGCATCTCCTCCGGTGGCAACGCTTCGCTCTTCTACACCGACAACCTGGTCATCGAGAAGGGTGAGCCGATGTCTCCGGTCGGAACCAACTACTGCGGTCCCGCGATCACGAACTCGACCGGCCAGCCGGGCGTGATCTCCGGCAACGGCAGCGACGTGGCCGCGGCCAACAACCTGTCGCTCACCGCCGAGCAGCTGCCCCCTGGACAGTTCGGCTACTTCCTCGCCGGCCAGACGCAGGGCTTCTTCAACCCGCCGGGCTCCTCGGGCATCATCTGCCTCTCGGGCAACATCGGCCGGTACAACGCCCCTGCGAACATCATCATGGGCCCCTCGGGCACCATCGGCGTCGACCTGACCTCGATCCCGGTCAACCCGCCCCAAGCGGCCGTCGCCGGTGAGACTTGGAACTTCCAGTGCTGGTACCGCGACGCCGGCAACACCAGCAACTTCACCGACGGACTCATGATCGCGTTCCAGTAGGTAAAGTAGTAGTGCCACTCTCAGGGGGGGAGGGCGGTCCAATCCTGGACCACCCTCCCCCCTTGCTAGCCCTCGGACTCCCCCATGACCGCTCTCCGCAACACCGCATCTCTCCTCGGTGCCGCGCTGCTCGCCGGGACCGCAGCCGCCGACATCCTCTACAGCGACTTCAGCTCGACCTCGGGCCTGACCCTGCTCGGCAGCGCCGGCCAGGCGGGCAACCGGTTGCAGCTGACGCCGGCGTCACCCTCGCAGGCAGGAGCCGCCTGGTTCGGCACGCGCCAGAACGTGACACAGCCCTTCTCCACGCTCTTCCGCGTCGACATGTCGGGCGGCGCGGACGGCATGGCGTTCCTCATCCAGCGCGACAGCCTGTCGGCGATCGGAGGCTCGGGTGAGCTGCTCGGGTACCACGGCATCGTGAACAGCGTCGCGGTCGAGCTCGACGTGTGGGGCAACCCCGCCGCGAGCGACCCGAACGGCAACCACGTCAGCGTGCACAGCTTCGGCGTCGGCCCCAACAGCGTGAACGAGACCGTCGCGTCGCTGGGCTCCTCGATCCTCGTTCCGACGCTCGACGACTCGAACGAGCACACGGTCCTCATCCAGTACGTGCCCGGCAGCCTGCGCGTCTTCGTCGACGACCTGCAGCGCCCCGCGATCCAGGTCGACGTCGACCTGTCCTCGCTCCTGTCGCTGAACGACGGGACGGCCTGGGTCGGCTTCACGGGTGCGACCGGCGGCGTCACGCAGACGCACGAGGTCCTGTCGTGGTCGTTCACCGAGAGCGTGACGACACCGACGGGCAACAACGCGCCCGATACGCCCACGATCACCGAGCCGGAGGTCGACGGACAGCTCGTCAACGGCTTCGACGTCCACATGGAGTCGACGTTGTTCGCCGACCCCGACGCGGGCGACTCGCACGCCTGCAGCGACTGGGAGATCTGGACCATCTCGCCCACCGAGCGCGTGTGGGGCGCCGACTGCATCACCGGTCCCGAGGCCGTGCACTCGCACCTGGGCGACGGCGTGTTCGAGGGCTCGCACGCGGGCCAGAACGAGCTCAACCCGATGACAGCCTACGTGCTGCGCATCCGCCACAAGGACGACAGCGGCGATCCGTGGACGGAATGGAGCCCTTGGGACCACCGTTCGTTCGTCACGGGCGCGCTCAACCAGATCTTCCCGCTCGAGCTCGACGAGCTCGTCGAGAACCCGGCGCCACGTTGGCAGTTCAAGGCCGGCGGGAGCCCCGTCGACCTCCCGACCGGCTCCCCGCAGCCCACGCTGTACCTCGAGACCGGCGCAGGCCAGCCGCTGCTCTCGATCCAGGCGCAGGCCGCGCCGGGCAACCTCGTGACCTTCTTCCCCGGGCTCCCTGACCACGAGCCGATGCGCCTGCGCATCGAGGCCGGTGGCGCTTCGGGCGGGCTCTCGATGGCCGAGTCGGACCTGACGGTCTTCGACCACGAGTGCAACAGGCACACGATCCTCCTACCCGCGCTCACCATTCCGGCGTCGCAGGCGGACTATTACTGGATCTCATTCGAGGGCGCGACCTGGGTGGGCAACGCGAGCCAGACCGAGCCCGACTTCTCCAACCTCGCGCGTGGCCAACAGTTGCCCTGGGTCACCCAACAGCCCGGCTTCCAGGTCGAGGTCGTCGCGAGCGACCTGCAGCTGCCCGTCAACATTGCCTTCGTCCCGAACGCCGGCCCGAACCCGGACGATCCGTTCTTCTACGTCACCGAACTGTACGGAACGATCAAGGTCGTCGCGCGCGATGGGACGGTGAGCGACTACGCGACCAACCTGCTCAACTACACCCCGTCCGGCGCGTTCCCGGGCTCGGGCGAGCAGGGACTGACCGGCATCGCAGTCGACCCGCTGACCGGGGACGTGTTCGCCAGCATGCTGTACGCCGGGGTGCCGTCGAGCCAGCACTACCCGAAGGTCATGCACTTCACCAGCAACGACGGGGGACGCACCGCCGCGACGCAGACGACGATCCTCGACATGAACGGCGAGACCCAGGGGCAGTCGCACCAGATCTCGACGGTGACGATGCTCCCGGACCAGACGCTTCTCGTGCACAACGGCGACGGGTTCATCGCGAGCAACGCTCGGAACCTCGACTCCTACCGGGGCAAGATCCTGCGCCTCAACCTCGACGGCTCGGCGCCGACCGACAACCCGTTCTACGACGCCGGCAACGGCATCAACTCGCGCGACTACGTCTACGCGTACGGCGTCCGCAACCCGTTCGGCGGCTCGATTCGTGCGGCAGACGGCTCCCAGTACTGCGTCGAGAACGGGCCGAGCATCGACCGCTTCTCGAAGATCGTGGCGGGTCGCGACTACCTGTGGGACGGCCAGAACTCGGACATGAACAACTTCGCGATCTACGTCTGGAACCCGGCCACCGGCCCGGTGAACATCGCCTGGATCCAGCCCGAAACCTTCGGCGGTAGCGGCTTCCCGCAGTCCAAGATGGACCACGCGTTCGTGACCGAATCCGGTCCGACCTACGCGTTCGGCCCGCAGTCGCGCGGCAAGCGCATTACCGAGTTCGAGCTGGACGCGGCGGGCAACCTGATCTCGGGTCCCGATATCCTCGTCGAGTACGTCGGCGCCGGCCGCGCGACGGCCTCGGCCCTCACCGCCGGGCCGGACGGCTTGTACTTCGCCGACCTCTACCGTGACGACGGCACGTTCCCGACCCAGCGCGGCGCGAAGATCCTGCGCGTCAGCTTCGGGGAGGCCGACGACTGCAACGCCAACGGCGCGTCGGACGAGTGCGACATCGCCAGCGGCGCGAGCACCGACCTGAACGCGAACGGCCTGCCGGACGAGTGCGAAGCGATCGGCTCGACCTACTGCAGCCCCGCGATCGACAACTCGACGGGCGAGCCGGCCAAGCTGCTCGCCTTCGGCAGCGACGTCGCCGGCGGCAACCCCCTGGAGCTCTTCGCCTACGACGTGCCCCAGAACCAGTTCGGCTACTTCCTCACCAGCCAGACCCAAGGCCTGGTCGTCATGCCCGGCGGCAGCGAAGGCAACCTCTGCCTCGGCGGCACGATCGGCCGCTACGCGGCCCCCGGCCAGGTGCAGAACTCCGGCAGCGCCGGCGCCTTCAGCCTCGACATCGACACGACGGCGATGCCGCTCTCGCCGCCGGTCGGCGTCGCCGCGGGCGAGACCTGGAACTTCCAGGCTTGGTTCCGCGACCAGAACCCGACGCTCACGTCGAACTTCACCGACGGCTTGGCGATCACGTTCCAGTGAGGCGAAGCGGGCAGAGCCGCGCGGCGCTCGGTCGCGCGGCTCTACTCGTCGGACTTGACGATCTGGGCGATCTTCTCGATCAACCGCGTCCAGCGCATGCGTACGGTGTCCTTCCGGACGCCCTGCAGCTTGCCGATCTCCTCGAAGGAGAGCTCG
>JAAELL010000442.1 GCA_024226735.1 bacterium
ATTTTGGTCGGCCCGTACCCGCCCGCTGCTGCGTTGCGCCTCCTCCGAGACTTGCAGCGAAGTCGCGTCGTCGCTGCGCCTTGCAGCGAACGCGTACGCACCGACCAAAATGCCGCACAAGAGTGAATCACACCACTAGCGAGGCAGGGTCTCGGACATCGCCTCCGCGAACGCTTTGCCGATCTGCGTCATGATCTTGGCGGAGCCGAGGTAGTGGAACTCCGCGTTGGACGTGCTGTTCTCGAGGTAGTCCAGCTCTTCCGCGGTGAACGCCTTCGCCCGCAGCTCCGCGCGGGCGGCACGCGCTTCCTCTGGGCGCAGCTCACCCGCCTTGCGCTGTTCTTCGATACGCTTCAGAGCGGGCTTCAGGTCCCCTTCCCTCTTCCTCAGCGCGGTCGCCATCATGTCCCAGTACGTCTCGGTGAGCACGGCGGTGACGGTGCCTTCGAACTCAGGGAGAGCGGCCGGCGCTGCCATGGCGTCGCGGAAGTTCTGGTGGACGCCCTTGTAGCGCTGCTGGTCCTGCCTGTAGCGCTCGACCGGCCCACCCACTCCCAGCACGCCGATCACGAACGGCAGTTCGGGGGCCGCGAGGTCCTTGCGCACGTCGCGAATGAAGTGCGCGAGCACCTGGCTGTAGGCGTCGTAGCCGCCCGTCTCGCCGCGCCGCGGGTAGGTGCCGCGGTCGACCATGTCGTTCCAGCCCTGGAACCAGACGAGCCCGGCCAGCTCGTACCCCAGGTCCGCGTCGTAGTACGGGTGGATTCGCTCGACGTCGGCCAGGACACTCCGGACGTGCTCGATCATCGACCGGTAGAAACGGCCCGTCGCCTCCACCTTCGCTGCGCGGATCGCCTCGACGTCCTTGCCCTGTTGCGCGAACCGCTCCAGCTGGGACTCGTCGAACTCGTACGGCCCCGCGCTCGGCGGTCGGAAGTCCGTGTTCAGGCTCTTGCCGCCCCAGGCGGTCTTGATGATCAGGATCGGCTCGTCGAGGAGCCTCCGCATCGTTACGCCGAAGGTGAGCTCCGGCCCGATCTTCGGTCCGCGCGCCCCCGCCCCGAAACCGACGGTCAGCGCACCGACCTGCTGCTCGTCGGCGGAACCGATCGACGAGATCCAGACGTCCTCCCACACGCGCGGCGTGCCGTCGGCGTCGACGAGCTCGGCCAGGATCGGCGCGGTCACCGGGTCCGACGCCATCACGTCGAGCGTGCGAACGTGCGCGTGCCCCTGCATGTTCGACTGGCCGGCGAGCACAAACACCTTCAGCGGGCCGCGTCCCTTCTCCACGTCCTGGGGGGCGGCGGCGACGCGTGGTGGCGCCATCAACGCCACCACGAGGGTGAGGAGAGCGAAAGTGTGTCGGCGGTGTCGTGCGTGCGTCATCATGGTCGGCCTCGCGGCGGCTCTCGTTCCTGCCCAGGTGCAGCTCACGGACCAAGAGTCTAGTCGCGCCTGCCCCTCTGGATGCCCTGCCTTCGTAGCCGCCCGGTCTTTTATCGAACTCATGCTCGTCCCGAGCGCTCCCTCGGCCGCAATGGCGTCGATGGGAAGCGGCCAGGATTCGAGCCACGGCGGCGAGTACGCTCCGACCACGCTCGGTGAACGGCTACGGGAGCGCGAGGAGAGTTGGTTCTCGGTCACGTCGGCCCGGCATCGGCGGTCGCGGGCAAGCGCGACTAGACTGCGAGCCCGCTAGCAAGGTACCGCGACACTCTAGACACGAGGGCGACGCGCTTCCTAGCCCGGATGGTGGGTACGATGTCCCCCATGCGCCTGCTCACCATCGTCCTCCTCGCCCTCTGCGCCTGCGGGTCCGCCCTCGCACAGGACGAGAGGCGACCGAACATCCTCTTCCTGTTCGCCGATGATCACCGCCCCGACGCGATCGGTGCGGCCGGCAACCCACACATCCAAACGCCGCACATCGATGGGTTGGCCGAGCGTGGGTTCCGGTTCACTCGCAACTACTGCATGGGGTCGATCCACGGGGCCGTGTGTCAGCCGTCCCGGGCGATGCTCCACGCTGGCCGCACGCTCTACCGCGTCGAGATGAACCTGAGCGGTGTGCCGACGCTCGGCGAGACCTTGCGCGCGGCCGGGTACGCGACGTTCGGCACCGGCAAGTGGCACAACGGCGGCGAGTCGTTCCTGCGCAGCTTCGAGCAGGGTCGCAACGTCATGCTCGGCGGCATGTCCAACCACCTCGCCGTCCCGATCCGCCACGTCCAGCCCGACGGCGAGCTCTCGCCACGCAGCATCGGCGAGGGATTCTCCAGCGAGCTCTTCGCCGATGCGGCGATCGAGTTCCTCGACGGCCTCGATGCGACCTCCGATCAACCGTTCTTCGCGTACGTCTCGTTCACGGCGCCCCACGACCCGCGTCAGCCACCGCTCTCCTACCGCAAGATGTACTACGAGAAGCGCCCGCCGCTTCCGAAGAACTTCATGCCGCAGCACCCGTTCCACAACGGGTGGATGTCGGGTCGCGACGAGAGCCTCGCCCCGTGGCCGCGCACGCGGGAGGTGGTCGGCGACCAGCTCGCCGAGTACTACGGCTTGATCACTCACATGGACGACCAGATCGGGCGCATCCTCGAGGCGCTGGAGCGGTCGGGACATGCCGACGACACGATCGTCGTCTTCACCGCGGACCACGGGCTCGCGGTCGGGAGCCACGGGCTGCTCGGCAAGCAGAGCGTGTACGAGCACGCGATGGGCGCACCGCTGGTCGTCGCCGGGCCCGGAATCCCCCAGGGCGAATCGGAGGCGCTCACCTACCTCTACGACCTCATGCCGACGCTGCTCGACGAGGCCGGCGTCGAGGTTCCCTCCGATGTCGAGGGCAAGAGCCTGCGCCCGGTGTGGGAGGGGAAGTCCGCCGGCGTCCGTGACTCGCTCTACCTGACCTACGAGAACAAGATGCGCGCCGTCACCGACGGCCGCTGGAAGCTCATCCGCTACCCGCCGATCGACCACGAGCAGCTGTTCGACCTCGAGTCGGACCCGGACGAGCTCGTCGACCTCGCGAGCGAGGCCGCACACCGGGATCGCCTGACCGCGCTACGCGCGCTCATGCAGCGGCACCACGCCGCGCTGGACGACCCCCACCCCTTGGAAGTCGAGCGGCCGCGCAGCAAGCAGGTCGACATGACCGGGCGCAAGCGCAAGGCCGATGGGCACCAGCCCGAGTGGATCCAGGAGAAGTACTTCTCCGACCAGGCGCCGCCGCGTCCGAACCTGCTCTTCATCATGGTCGACGACCTGGGTCCCGAGTGGATCTCGGCCTGCGGCGGCAACTTCCACACGCCGAACATCGACCGCATCGCCGATGAGGGGACGCGCTTCGAAAACGTGTACTCGATGCCCAAGTGCACGCCGACCCGCGCGACGCTCTTGACCGGGCAGTATCCATTCCGGCACGGCTGGGTGAACCACTGGGACGTCCCGCGCTGGGGAGTAGGCTGCCACTTCGACCCCGAGCACAACCCGACGTGGCCGCAGGCCCTCAAACAGGTCGGCTACCGAACCGCCATCGCCGGCAAGTGGCAGCTCAACGACTTCCGCGTCCAGCCGGACGTCCTCGAGGCCCATGGCTTCGACGATTGGTGCATGTGGACCGGCGGCGAGGGCGGCAACCCGCAGAGCAACGAGCGCTACCACACGCCGTACGTCCACACGAAAGAGGGCAGTGCGCTGCGGGAGGGCAAGTTCGGCCCCGACCTCTACACCGACTTCCTGATCGAGTTCATGCGGGAGAACGCGGAGCACCCGATGCTCCTCTACTACCCCATGGCGCTCACGCACACTCCGCTCATCGCGACCCCCCTCGACCCGGACGCGGAGACGAAGGAGCAGCGCCACCGCGCGATGGTTCGCTACACCGACCACCTGGTGGGCCGGCTCCTCGACACGATCGACGAGCTCGACCTCGCCCACGAGACCCTGGTGATCTTCACGACGGACAACGGCACCGCCCGCGGCATCGACGGACAGCTCCGCGGCCGCGTCGTTCGAGGCGGCAAGGGCCGCATGGTCGAGGCCGGATGCCGTGCGCCCTTCTTCGCGCGCTGGGTCGGCCAGGTCACCCCGGGCCGAACGGTCCCCGCGCTCGTCGACTTCAGCGACGTCTTCCCCACCATGCTCGAGCTGGCCGGGGCCGCCGCGCCCGCGGACCATCCGCTCGACGGCGTCTCGTTCGCCGACCCACTCCTCGGATTCGGTGGCAAGGGACACCGCGAGTGGATGATGGCGATGGGCGGCCGCACCGCGCACCAACGCAACGGACGCGTGGTGCCCGAGCTGCCCTACGCCCCGCGGGTGCTGCGCACCGTCGAGTACAAGCTGTGGATCGACGCCGCGGGCAACCCCGAACGCCTCCACCATCTCCCCTCTGATCCCGACGAGACGGCCAACCTCATCGATCGACCGGAGGGGAAGGCGAAGGCGGCGCTGGAGCTGCTCACGGAGGCTGCCCGGAAGTTCCCGGAGACCGACGGGCATCCGCGGTACGACGCGCTCCCCGCTCAGCCCTGGGACAAGAAACCGCCGAAGTCTCGCTGAAGCTCGAGGGCGCTCGCCGCGGCTGGTGTTGCCGGCTCAGGTCTCCGATGGCCTGCGTGTGACGAAGAACTCGTACGCGTAGGTGAGTCCGTTGCGCAAGAGCTCCCGGCAGGTCCCCCGCGAGGCCCCCCCGGGTGCGGTACTCGGCCCGGACGCGATCGTGAACGTCGGCCAGCCAAGCCGGCGGACGTCCTGTCGATCCGGGCGCTGAGCTCGCGCGCATGGCGAGCCCGACCAAGCCGCGTCCCCCATCGCGAACGAGACGACGATGCGCCGCGTGAACCCGGGCTCGGCCGAGCAGTGCTCGATCCGCCCGAACAGGGAAGCGCACGCTCGGAGCGAGTCCTCCTCCGGGTCGACCACCTCGATGATCAAGCACCGTGCGCCCGCCGGTCCGAAGCGCGTGCGATGACGCTCCTCCGGCGGCTTGACGAGCAGCTCCCCGTGCCGACAGTCCAGGTCCTGCGACGGGTGCCTTGTCCGACGGGGTGGTGCATGCTCTCGATTCTGACCAGTGGTGTGATGCAGACATTCGCAGTCGTGTCCCGGCCCGCATGCACGCGCCACGGCGTTGCGGCCCATACATCTACATCCGATACAAGAGGCCGCCAGGTCGCTCGCCCCTACCGCGCTTCGGAGAAGCGCTCCGCGATCCACGCTCGTTTGAGCTCCTGGTGTTCGGCAGGGACCCAATGCTCGGAGTGATACGTGTGCACCTGCTTCGGTCCGGCCAATCGATTGGCGACGGCGTAGATCGTCGACGGAGGGCAAACGCCATCCTCGAGGCCAAGTCCGATGAATACCGGACAGTCGATGCGATCGACGAGATTGAGCGCGTCGAAGTAGCTGAGCGTCTCGAGCGTCGACTCCCAGGTGCGGTCCGGGCGCGCGGCGATCCACGCGTCCATGTTCGCCGATGGTCACCGCCCCGACGCGATCGGGGCGTCCGGCAACTCGCACATCCAGGGCCATCGTCTCCCGTCAAAGGCCTCACCAGGACTTCTCGGGAAGTTGGAGCACCTGCCGCTGGGCCAACAGCCGTTCGCGCAGCCTTGGATACGGCAGCCTGTGCGCTGCCACGTCTCGATCGCAGATCAACGCCGCGGCGATGCCTGCACTCTGGCCGAGGATCATCCAGGTCGGTTCGACACGAATCGACGAGAGGGCGACGTGCGTGCAGGACAGGGCCACCGGGACCAGCAAGTTGTCACACTCCTCCGGCCTGGGCAGGATCGAGCGATACGGGACGTGATAGGGATAGCCGTGGCGACGACCTTCGATACGTACCGGGAAGATCGTGCCCTCGTTGACGACTCCGCCGTCCACCGACGCGATGCGTTGGCAGTCGTGCGAGTCGATTGGGAAGGATGAGATCGCGATCGCGTCGTCCTTGTGCGATTGCTCGAGGATGTCTTTCTGGCTCAGGACGTACATGCCGCGCATGCGGCGCGCTTCGCGCACGTAGAGCTGCGGTGGCCAATGGTCGGTCGCCTCGAACTCGTCGCTACACAGTCCGAGTCTCGCGAATCGGTCCCGCGTGGCCTGCGGCACGACGGGATCGGTCGTGAGGAATCGATGGAACTCGAGGGTGTACTGGCGGTGGGCTTCCCAGATCGCTGCGCGGCCGGCGGCGTCCGCTTCGCTCCAGCCGTTGCACGCCCCGACGAAGCCGATCGAGAACTGCCCGCCGATCGAGTTGTTGCCGTCGAGCTTGCCGCCCGGGAGCTCGTAGAGGTCGTAGGCCACGCGGCCCGCCTGCGCCTCGACCGCGCGCCGTACGACCTCGAAGCGGGCGGGGTCATAGTGGTCGGGGGCCGGGAAGGGCACGCGGTTCTCGGGATCCTCCGTCAGGCACAGTCGGAAGCTGTAGACCATGACGTTGTCGTCGCCCTCAGCCGCAGGGCCCGCATCGTTCGTCGTGATCAACGGCAGCAAGTTTCCGTCGTCGTCGAAGCCATCGATGGGCATCTCCCTCTTCGGGTACTGCTTTCCCGCCAACGACTCGCCCAAGGCCTGCCGTCCTTCACGACCGATCGTCCAGCTCACACTCGCGGCCGCCATCAGGTCGCCCTCGTACGTACCGTCGACGAACACGCGGGCCTGAAACACACCGCGGTCGGTCGTGAGGCTCCGGATCCGCGCCCCCTCCTTGTGGGTCGAAGTCAGGGTTTGGCCTGTGAGAACACGCACATTCGCCTCGTCGAGCATCTGCCGGGTCACGCGCATCGCCACGTGCGGCTCGTAGGTCCACGTCGCCTGGTCCTTGACGGCGACTTCGTACGGTAGACGGATCCCGCGGGAGGCGTAGTCCTGCTCGATACGCGCGTGCCACTCGTCGAACAACCCCATCACCGTGGTGCGCACCGTTTGGTTCGAGTCGCTGTGGCTCAGGCCACCGGTGTTAGCACCGCCGACGTGATCTGTCGGCTCGAGCAAGATGACCGAGGCACCTTCACGCGCTGCGGCAATGGCGGCGCAGAAGCCACCGGGGGTCGAGCCATAGACGACGACATCCGTTCGGGTCACGGTGCGTGAGGGAGTCGCGCACGATGCGAGCAGAAGCAGGGCGCAAAGGTGCGAACGGCGGGTCGTCGGGAGCATTCGTTTCCGTTCGTGTGCTGGCTGGATTGAAGAAGGCCAAGCATGGAGGTTCTCGCCCGATGCCCGAAGAGAATCTTGGCCGGTCCTCTCCAGGGGCTCACAACGGGTCCTCTTCATACCTGTGATCCGATCGCCCCGGACCACTCGCGAAAAGAGGACCCAGCCGTGAAGGGCCAGATCCTCTCTCGAAAGTGGTAGCGGGGGGACGCTGGGGTACACCTTGATCGACCCGCGAACGCTGTAGACCTCGGCACTCCGGGGCATGGTCGATGGACACCCATTCGACTTCGAATCCGTCGTGCTACACGAATCGTCGTCGCACCACGGGGGACTGGCGCGGATTCACAAGGTTCCGATTCCTCCCGGCTTCGCAGCGGACCACCCGATGAATCGCGAGACCATGGCCAGCCTCGGGGAA
Source organism: bacterium (assembly GCA_024226735.1). Lineage (GTDB taxonomy): Bacteria > Planctomycetota > UBA1135 > UBA1135 > JAAELL01. The sequence goes on from JAAELL010000442.1 coordinate 7,586, forward strand.
GCGGCCAAGGACCCGAGCTTCTCCGGCTGGCTCGCTTCCGCCCTGGGAGAGCTCTTCGCTCCTCGCTGGCTACAGGGACGGGCGGGAGCTGAACGCTTCCGAATGCTCGGCCGTGCCGACGATGGTCGAGTACTCCGCCCTGATGACCGCATGCTGGCGCTACGAGCTGGGTCAGCGCGAAACCCCGCTTCTCGGTGAGCTTCGGAACTGGCGCGACGCGCAGGCCACACACACGCGGAGCCTGGAGTGGAGGCGCACCGGCGTCTGGTCGACTCTTCTGGGTGCGTGATTCGATCCGGGGGATCCGCCCTTGACGGCGACGAAGGTTGCGGTGTCCGTCCAGCCGCTGCGGTGCATGGCTACGGGCTGCCTCGGCCCCTCGGCATCCAGCGGCCCACATCGTGAACACGGTGGAGCCCACCGATTCGGCTACCGTAGGACTATGCTCTCGTGATGCTGGTACGACTCTCTCTCCTCATCGCGTCGCTCACGCTCGTCGCAGCCGCCCACGCCCAGCCCTCCTCGGGTGCGGACGGGCGCCCGAACATCATCTTCATCTTCTCCGACGACCACGCACCCCATGCGATCGGTGCGTACGCGCGAGACGAGGCCATGCCCTTCGGGCAGTGGCTTGCGAGCGTCGACGCAACGCCGCGCATCGACCAGCTGGCGGAGCACGGGATGCGCTTTCGCAGCTCGTTCTGCACGAACTCGATCTGCGGCCCCAGCCGGGCCGTCGTCCTCACGGGCAAGCACAGCCACGCCAACGGCTTCATGAACAACGGGAACCGCTTCGACGGTGACCAGGAGACGTTCCCGAAGCTCCTGCGAGCGGCCGGCTACCACACCGCGATGATCGGCAAGTGGCACCTCGGCTCCGATCCGCAGGGGTTCGACCACTGGGAAGTGCTGCCGGGCCAGGGGCAGTACTACAACCCGGTTCTCGTTTCGGCAGACGGCCGGCGCCAGGTCGAGGGACACTGCACCGACGTCGTCACCGACCTCTCCATCGAGTGGCTCGAGGCGCAGAAGGAGCGTGACGAACCGTTCCTGTTGATGTGCCAGCACAAGGCACCGCACCGCACCTGGATGCCGGCCGGCCGTCACCTCGAGATGTGGGCCGACGAGACGCTGCCCGAGCCGCCGACGCTCTTCGACGACTACGCGGACAACGCACCCGGAGCAGCCCGGCAGGAGATGACGATCCGCGACGACATGTACTTACTCTACGACCTGTTTGTGACTCCCCGAGAAGGCGAATCACCACAGGGGGACGGGACTCTCGATGACTACGGCTGGCGCAACCTCGAGCGGATGACCCAAGCCCAGCGCGCGGCCTGGGACGCCTTCTACGAGCCTCGCAATGCAGCCTTCCACGACGCGGAGCTCGAGGGCGAAGACCTCGTGCGCTGGAAGTTCCAGCGCTACCTCAAGAACTACCTGCGCTGCATCCGCGGCGTCGACGAGAGCGTCGGGCGCATCGTGGACTGGCTGGAGGAGAATGGCCTCGCCGACGACACGGTCGTCGTCTACTCGTCCGACCAGGGCTTCTATCTCGGCGACCACGGCTGGTACGACAAGCGCTGGATGTACGAGGAGTCCCTCGCGATGCCCCTGATCGTGCACTGGCCGGGCCGTACGACACCCGGCTCGGTCGACGACCACCTCGTCCAGAACCTCGACTACGCCCCGACCTTCCTCGAGATGGCCGGAGTCGCCGTGCCCGGCGACATGCAGGGACAGTCCCTCGTTCCGCTGCTCGAGAGCGAGGCTCCGAGCGACTGGCGGGACGCGATCTACTACCACTACTACGAGTACCCGAGCGAGCACTACGTTCCGCGCCACGCCGGGATCCGGACGGAGCGCTGGAAGCTGATCCACTACTATCCGTTCGACGAGTGGGAGCTCTTCGACCTCGAGCACGATCCGGACGAGACGCAGAACCTCTACGGCGACCCGACGTACGCCAACGTCGCGACGAATCTCGCGGTACGACTCGGCCGGTTGCAGGAGAAGTACGGCGACGACACGGTCACCGGCGTCGTGCCCGAATGGATCGAGAAGTACCGCTGAGCCACACGCGACCGCGGGCTTGAGGGCCGAGAATCTTCCGCCGAACCAGTTCGGGTACTTCCTCGCGAGCCAGAGCCCCGGCTTCATCCAGCCACCGGGTGCCGCGGGCCCGCTGTGCATCGGCTGCAGCGGTTTCCCGCACGAGCTGTGCTCCTGAGACACCGCTGCCTGTGGCGATAGATCTCTGTCCTCGTGCGTGCCGTGTCGCTGAACACGATGTCGTCCACGCCGATGTTGCACGCAAACGATCAACCTGCGGCGCCGTGAGGCGGATCCTGAGTGACCTTGCCCCTGCGGCCGCTGCGCGAGGTCGCGGTCAAGGTGCTGCCTCCCCCGCCACCAACCATCTGGCGCGTGACCTCGGCCTCGTCCAAGCTCCAGACTCCGCGATCGGTCCTGTGCTCGGTGGCCAACCTCCCCCTCCTTCCTCGACGAACGAAGAGACCCGCGGAAACGGGTGAGCCGGGAAGTGCGCGCCGGGGGTATGGACCCGTTCGACCGGTAGCCGCGTCGCACGTACGTACTCGTGGGTATGCCCGCACAGCCATTATGCGGATTGGGCCCGATGGTGCGTGGATCTTTCTTCTGATGGAGGCGCTGGACACTCCATACTCATGGGTATCTTGAATCCCGTGAATCTCGAGCACGCCAGCAGCGCAAGCGACCCCCGGTCCCCTGCCCAGCAGACGTGCGGTGGAGGACGCGCCTCCCCGGTCATGCGCGCGCGGCTCGCCGAGAGCGCATTCGATCTGTTCGGGCTGCGGGGCTTCGACGCGGTGACCATCGACGAGATCGCCGCGCACTGTGGCGTCACCAAGGGCAGCTTCTACAGCCACTACCACTCGAAGGACGAGATCGTCGCGGCTGCGTGCGCGCACTACTACCGCGCCTACCAGCGACGCGTCCACGCGGAGATCTCATCGCTCACCGATCCACTGGAGCGACTCGAGCGCGTCCTGGAGCTGTCGGTCCGCACCTGCGTGCTGGACGACATCAACAGGGTCTTCACCACCGAGATCTTCGCCCGGGCACTCCACGACGATGAGCTGCGCAAGGGCTGGGCGCAGTTCTACGACACGGTGCGCGAGATGTACGTCGGGCTACTGCTGGCCGTCCACGCCAGCGGGGACGGAGAGGTCGAGGATCCGCGTCGCGCGGTCGACCTGATGCTGGCCGCCATCGAGGGTGTGAAGATGCGCGCCGCCCTCGAGTCGCACCTCTCCGGCAAGGACGAACGACGGGCCATCGTCGGCGATCTGCTCTGGATCCTGACTGGCGGTGGACAGGCCCTGCGCACACCCGGATCGAGAGCGACCTGAGTCGAGGAGAGTGATATGCCCGAACGGAACGATCCCACGCAGTCGAACCAGACCACCCGCCGCGACTTCCTCAAGACCTCGGCAGCGGGGGCCGCCTCCCTGGGGGGGCTCTCGCTCGCCCAGGCCGCCCACGCCGCAGGCAGTGACGTGATTCGCGTCGGCATGATCGGCTGCGGTGGTCGCTGCTCGGGAGCAGCGGCCCAGATCCTGGCCGCGGGGCCCTTCGTGAAGCTGGTCGCGATGTACGACATCTTCGAGGACCGCCTGCGCGTAAGCAAAGCGGCGATCGAGGACGAGCGCCCGGGCCAGGTCGCGGTGGACGACGATCACTGCTTCACCGAGTTCGACGGCTACGAGCACGTCATCGCGAGCTCCGACGTGGTCCTGATCGCTTGCGCCTCGAAGTTTCACCCGATGTACGCCGAGGCAGCGGTCGAGGCGGGCAAGCACGTCTTCGTCGAGAAGCCGCACGGCATCGACCCTGTCGGCGTTCGCCGCATGATGGCCGCCTGCGACCTTGCCCGCGAGAAGGGGGTCAGCATCGTCTCGGGGCTGCAGAGCCGGCACCACCGCGGCTGGCAGGAGACGATCAGCAGGATCCACGATGGCGCGATCGGCGACATCGTCTCCATGCAGTCGATGTTTCTGCGCGGTCCGTACCGGACCTATGAGCGCGAGCGAGAGCTGACCGAGACGCAATACCAGTTCCGCAACTGGTACCACTTCCGCTGGCTCTCTGGCGACGACGTGACCCAGTCCCTGGTGCACAACGTCGACCGGATGTCCTGGGTCATGGGTGAGGAGTTGCCCACCTGGTGCTTCGGGCTGGGTGGGCGCTCGTCATCGTTCGGCGAGATCTACGGCGACATGTTCGATCACCACAGCGCGGTCTACGAGTACGCGAGCGGCGCCCGACTTCACGCGCTCTGCCGTACGCAGGTCGGCTGCTACAACAACGGCGGTGACGTCATCATGGGCACCAAGGGCGTCTGTCACCTGAGCAAGTGCCAGATCAAAGGCGAGACCAACTGGAAGTTCGAGGGCGAGCACAACAACCCCTACCAGGCCGAGCAGCAGGCTCTGATCGACTCCATCCGCGAGGGCGTGCCGCTCAACAGCGGTAGTTACATGGGCAACAGCACTATGGTGGCGGTGCTGGGCCAGCTGGCCTGCTACACGGGCAAGCCCACCACCTGGGACGAGGTCGCCACCTCCGACATCGAGTTCGGGCCCTCCCCCGACGAGTCGAGCTTCGAGACCGAGCCGCCGAGCGAGAAAGACGCGTCCGGGAACTACCCCCTGCCGTTCCCCGGAATCACCAAGTTCACCTAGGAGCGAGGTCGATGAGCAGCACGCTGCCTGCCCGCCCTGCCCGCCCTGCCCGCCCTGCCCGCCCTGCCCGTGGCGCCGCACGGGTGTTGCTTGCCTGGGTGGCCGCCGGGGTCCTGCTGGCGAGCGGCAGCGCAGGACAACGTGCTCCAACGCCGGCGGGCCCGGGCGCGCGGACGAAGCGCGTCCTGATCATCACCGGTGAGGACTACCCGGGCCATCACTGGCGCGAGACGACCCCGGTCCTGAAGGCCGCCATCGCGGCCGATCCTCGGCTGCAGGTCGAGGTCCTGCATGAGCTGGACACGCTGGGTCGGAGGGACCTGCGCGCCTACGCGGCGGTGGTGCTGCACTTCAAGAACTACGACCCCGAGGTGCCTGGCCGCGCTGCCTTCGACTCCTTGCGCAGCTTCGTCGAGGGCGGCGGCGGCATGGTGCTGGTGCACTTCGCCTGCGGCGCCTTCGAGGAGTACAGGGGTGAGTTCGAGGAGCTGGTCGGGCGCGTCTGGATGGGCGCAGAGCCGCCGCCGGGCCGGGCGCAGCACGATCCGTACGGGCCATTTCGGGTGCACCCCACCGACGTCGACCACCCGGTGACCCGCGGGCTGGCCGCGTTCGAGACGACCGACGAGCTCTACACGTGCCTGGAGGGAGACGCGTCGATCGGTGTGCTGGCCGAGGCCGTCTCCAAGCGTGACGGCGAGCCCTACCCCATGGCCTTCGCGCTGCAGCCAGGGGAGGGGCGGGTGTTCCACTGCACCCTGGGCCACGACTCCGCGGCCCTTCGCAACGAACGGGTGGGCGAGCTCTACCGCCGGGCGACGGCCTGGGCCGCGGGGCTCGACCCCGACCGCGCCAACGCCGACGGGTCCTGGACCTTCGTCAGCATGCCCGACTTCCTCAATGTCGACACGGACTACCCGCAGTCGGGGTGGGAGCCGGCGCTCACCTACATCCTCGAGGCGGTCCGCGCGGAGGCGCCCGAGTTCGTGGCTGTCGCCGGGGACCTGGTGATGGGACGCTGGTGGTCCGAGGAGCTGATCGCCGAGCACGCGCCGCGCCGCTACGGGGCCTGGACCGAGCGGATGAAGGCCCACGGTCTGCGCTACTACACCGCGCTGGGCGACCACGAGATCGGCGACAACCCCTGGCCGCCGGAGCGCGCCGCGCTGGTGCCGCACTTCAAGGCCGCGTTCCGCGACCACCTGGGGATGCCGCGCAACGGGCCGCCGGGGATGGAGGGCACGGCCTTCTGGTGGCGCCACGCGAACGCGCTGTTCGTGGCGGTGGACGTGTTCGAGCCGACCGACGGCGGACCGCAAGGGCGGATCAACGCGCAGGTCACCGGCGCGCAGCTGGCCTGGCTGCGCGACGTCCTGGCCCGGAACGCCGACGCGCGCCACAAGATCGTGATGGGGCACACCCCGATCCTCGGCCCGCTGCGCCAGTGGAGCTCGAGCGGCCTGATGCTCGACGGCGGCCGCGACTCGCCTCTGTGGCGGACGATGGTCGAGCACGGCGTGGACCTGTACCTGTGCGGCGAGGTGCACGCGATCAACTGCCACCGGCGCGACGGCGTACAGCAAATCGCCCACGGGGGCCTGCTCGGCTACAACACGCGCACGAACTACCTGGTGTGTCGGGTGCTCGAGGATCGCCTCGAGCTGGAGTTGAAGGAGATCGACGCGCTCCCCAGCGGCGAGAAGCTCTGGCAGGTCGGCGCCAACCGCCCGCTCGAGCACGTCACGATCTCTCCCGAGGCCCGCGCCCGCGGCTTCGTCACGGTCGGCCGGCTGGTGATCGACAAGCGCGGCGAGAGCAAGGCCTTCACCGACGCCGCCGGCTGGTTCCTGCCCCAGCACGAACCGCGCCAGCGAGAGGCCTACCGGCCCTTCGGTGCGAACGCCCCACCCCGGGTCACGACGAAACCACCTTCCCAGCAGCGAGAAGACTCCGGCAAGGAGAGCCCCCATGAAGATCGGATTCCACACTGACGCCTTCAACTCGGCCGCCTTCAGCTTCGAGAAGGCCCTGGCCTGGGCCCAGGCCAACGACGTCCACTACATCGAGCCGGGGCTGATCGACGGCGTGGCGTGGATCCACGGGCTGGGGTACTTCCCGCACGTCGCCCTCTACGAGGATCCGGTCATGCTGCGCCGCAAGATGGAGGGCTACGGAGTGCGCTTCAGCCAGGTCGACGCGGCCTACCCCATGTCCGGGAAGGACGGGCCCTCGCGCGGGCTACCCTACGTGCTCAAGTCGATCCCCTGGGCGCACCACGCCGGCTGCACGCACGTCGCCACCACCGATGGCATGGCCAAGCCGGAGGGCCTGACCGACGACGAGGCCATGGACCACATGAAGCGCTCCTACGAGCAGATCATCGAGGTCGCCACCGCCTACGACGTCACCGTCACCATCGAGGTGCACGGCTACTTCACCACCGACCCCGAGCGCGTCGAGCAGATGCTCGCCTTCGTCGACTCCCCGCACCTCTGCATGAACTTCGACAGCGGCAACACCTTCATCGCCGGCCGTGATCCGGTCGCCTTCTGCCAGCGCTTCATCGACAAGATCTCCCACGTGCACGTCAAGGACGTCAGCGCGTCGATGGCCGAGGCGATGCGCGGCAAGGACACGGGGATCGCGATCAGCCACTGCGCCATCGGCGACGGGGTCAACGCCGAGAACATCAAGACCTGCCTGACCCTGCTGCGCGACCATGGCTTCGATGGGGTCCTCAGCCTGGAGTGCGAGGGTCAGGGCGGCCCCCTGATCGAGAAGTCCCTGGCGTGGGTCCGAGCCACGCTGGCGGAGCTGGGGATTGCGGAGGACTGAGCTGTGCAGCTGGCCCGAAGAACCCTGCTCGTCGCCGCGGCCGTCGCGCTGGCCGCGTGCGCTGCTTCGCCGAGCGAAGCGGAGGCGCCGGCCCGGCGCATCCTGCTCCTGGCCGGGCCCCCGAGCCACGGCTACGGCGCGCACGAGCACCTGGCGGGCTGCCAGCTGATGGCCGATCGCCTGGAGCGGCTCGGCTGCGTCGAGGCAGCGGTGACCATCGGCTGGCCGGAGGACGAGCGCGCCTTCGACGGCGTCGACGCGCTGGTGGTCTTTGGCAACGGGGGCGCCCAGAACCCCCTGGCGGGGCACTTCGAAGCGCTCCAACCGCTGCTCGAGCGCGGCATGGGTCTGGGCCTGCTGCACTACGCACTGATCGTCGACGACGAGCGCCACGAGCGGAAGCTGATCGACTGGATCGGCGGCGTCTACGAGCTGGACTGGTCGGTCAATCCGCACTGGACCGCGAGCATCTCCTCCCTCCCCGCGCACGCGATCACGCGCGGCGTCGCGCCGTTCGTGATCGAGGACGAGTGGTACTACCACATGCGCTTCCAGCCCGGGATGACGGGGGTTCAGCCCCTGCTCACGGCGCTGCCCTCTGCGAGCTCGCTCGAACGACCCGATGGGCCGCACTCGGGCAACCCGGCGGTGCGCGAGGCCGTGCTCGTAGAGCGGCGACCGCAGCATCTGGCCTGGTGCACCGAGCGCGCCGGCGGTGGGCGCGGCTTCGGCTTCACCGGTCTGCACTGGCACTGGAACTGGGCGCACGACGGGTTCCGCACCCTGCTCCTCAACGCGTGCCTGTGGCTCGCCAGGGCCGAAGTCCCCGGCGCTGGCGTCGCTTCGCAGAGGCCGTCCATCGACGAGCTGATCGAGCTGGCCGGCGAGCCGCCACACGGGTGGAGGCGGGAGTCCGCCCAGAGGATGATCGATCGATGGCGCCAGCCGCCCGAATCCGCTCCGAGAGAACCATGAAACACACGCTCGAGACCACGCTGAGTCTGTCGATCGCCCTGCTCTCGATGGCCGGAGCCGCGACGGCTCAGGGCAGCGCGGACTGCTGGCTCGGGCCCGCCCCCTCGGGCGCGGCGTACCCGCCGGGCGAGGAGTCGCGACGCTTCGACTCCCTCGCGCGCGACCTGCAGCACCGTGACGAGATCGGGGCGCGCGAGGCGGAGACGTTCCGCAGGGAGTCGCTGATCTTGGCCAGCGACCGCGATCCCCTGGACGTGATCCTCAGGCGCAGCGCGGCGCTCCTGGCTGATCTGGCCAGCATGCCCGGCGCGCCGGACCTCGAGCCCCTGAGCGAGGAACTTTCCCGGCTGCGGGCCGCTGCCGGGGCAGTCGACGTGGAACAGCAAGCCGAACGGCGGCTCCTGTTCGACGAGGCCTGCCATCTGCGTCGCCGGATCGCGTTCTCGAACCCCCTCCTGGACTTCGATCAGCTGCTGGTGCTGAAGCGCCACCCGACGAACTACAACCACATGTGCGACCAGTACTACGGGTCCGCACAGCTACCCGGCGGCGGGCTCTACGTCCTCGGCGACGTCTTCGGCGCCGTACCGGACATTCGCAACCTGCTGGCCAACTCCGTGGTCGAGAACGGACGACTGCAGGGCCAGGAGCTCTCGGGAGGACCCAAGCGATCCTGGAACGTGCGCTACGACGGGATGGGTCACGTGGGCGGAGACCAGACCGAAGGTGGGTCCTTCCTCTCACCGGACCTCTCCTTCGACGGCGAGCGTGTGGCCTTCGCCTACGTGGAGTGCCGCGGCGGCCGCGATCACGATCACCACACCGACCCTCGGCGCGGACACTGGGCGCAGGAGCGCTGCTACCACGTCTTCACCGCCGGAATCGACGGGGCGAACCTGCGCATGCTGACCGACGGCACGTGGAACGACTTCGATCCCTGCTTCATGCCGAGCGGGCGCATCGCGTTCATCAGCGAACGGCGCGGAGGCTACCTGCGCTGTGGACGCGTGTGCCCCAACTACACGCTGCACGATATGGCCCCTGATGGCTCCGGCATCAGCTGTCTCTCCTACCACGAGACCAACGAGTGGCATCCCAGCGTCACCAATGACGGGATGATCATCTGGACGCGCTGGGACTACGTGGACCGGCACGGCGTCAGCGCGCACTTCCCCTGGATCACGACCCCCGACGGCCGCAACCCGCGCGCGGTTCACGGGAACTACTCCCCCCGCCCCCAGCGGCCGGACATGGAGACCGACCCGCGCGCGATCCCTGGGTCGAGCAAGTTCGTGGCGACCGCCGCTCCGCACCACGGCCAGTCCTTCGGCTCGCTGGTGCTGATCGACGCACGGGTCGCGGACGACGACTTGATGGGCCCCGTCAAGCGCCTGACTCCTGACGTCGGCTTTCCGGAGAGCCAGGTCAGCAACAGCTCGGCGCTCCACTACGGGCAGCCCTGGCCGCTCAACGAAGACTACTACCTCTGCGCCTACGAACCGCAGGGCAAACGGCCCGGCACACGTCGCTACGGGATCTACCTGATCGACTCCTTCGGCAACCGGGAGCTGATCTATCGCGATCCGGACATCGCCTGCCACAGCCCCATTCCGGTCCAGGCGCGGCCGACGCCGCCGGTGCTCCCGGAGATGTCGAAGCGACTGGCCGAGGAGCAACCCGGCGATGGACTCGAAGAGGCCACGGTGAGCGTGGCCGACGTCTACGACTCGCAGACACCGTGGTCGAGTGAGATCCGCGCCACGGCGCTGCGCGTGTATCAGATCTTCCCGCTCTCGGTCGCGTCCGCGCGCGTGACCCACGCCACCGGATACCAGATCCCGCAGGCCAAGGACTCGATCAACCTCACCCGCGCCGTGCTGGGGACGGTCCCGGTGGAGGCCGACGGGAGCGCCCACTTCGTCGTTCCGGCGCGGCGGGAGCTGTTCTTCCAGCTGCTGGACGAGGACGGCCTGGCGATCACCTCAATGCGCTCCGGCACCCACTTCCAGCCCGGGGAGACCGCGTCGTGTAGCGGTTGCCACGGATCGCGGCACACTGCTCCCACGACCCGGTTCGATGCCGTGCCCCTGGCCACGCAGCGCGCCCCCTCGCGCCTCGCGCCCGAGGCGCCCGGCACCAATCCGTTCAGCTATCCCCAGCTGGTGCAGCCGGTCCTCGATCAGTACTGCGTCGAGTGCCACGCCGCGAACGAGGATCTGCAGGCACCGCCGCTCGACGGGGGGATCGCGACCACCGAGTCGAGCAGCTACATGAATCCGAAGACGACCTACTCCAGGTCGTACGTGGCCCTCACGCCGAAGTTCGGGTTCTACGACTACGGCGGCAAGGACTTCAACGACCCAAAATGGTACCGGACCACGCCCGGCGAGTTCGGAGCCAGGGCTTCCAGGCTGTATGCGCTGCTCGCATCAGGTCACTACGGCGTGGACCTACCCCCCGACGCCCTGCGCCGCATCACGGTGTGGCTCGACTCCTGCTCGCCGTTCTACGGCGTCTACGAGGAGCAGGGCGGCAAGGCCCAGCGCGAAGGGAAGACCGCGCAGCCGACCTTGCGCTAGACTAGTGGTGTGATTCACTCTTGTGCGGCATTTTGGTCGGTGCGTACGCGTTCGCTGCAAGGCGCAGCGACGACGCGACTTCGCTGCAAGTCTCGGAGGAGGCGCAACGCAGCAGCGGGCGGGTACGGGCCGACCAAAAT
>JAAELL010000443.1 GCA_024226735.1 bacterium
ATTTTGGTCGGCCCGTACCCGCCCGCTGCTGCGTTGCGCCTCCTCCGAGACTTGCAGCGAAGTCGCGTCGTCGCTGCGCCTTGCAGCGAACGCGTACGCACCGACCAAAATGCCGCACAAGAGTGAATCACACCACTAGTCATGGCAACTGGCGCTACGGCACTGCCGCGGTCGCTTCGACTTCGACCAGCGCGCCCTCTTCGAGGAGGTCGGCGACCTGCACCAGCGACATCGCCGGATAGTGATCGTCGAAGACCGCGCGGTAGGCCTCGCCGACCGCCTTCAGGTCCGCGAGGTAGCCGCGCTTGTCGGTCACGTAGATCGTCATGCGGACGACGTGCGCGGGTAGCGCGCCTGCTTCCGCGAGGACGCTGGCGACGTTGCGCAACGCCTGGCCGAACTGAGTGACGAAGTCGCCTTGGCCGACGAGTTCCTGGTTCTCGTTCCACGCGACCTGGCCCGCGACGAACACGAAACGTGTCGCGTCGTCGACGCTGATGCCGTTCGAATAGCCGCGCGCAGGTGCCCAGCCTTGGGGATGGAGGCCTCGGATTCGCATGCTCGTTCGTGATCAAGAGGGCGTGGAGCGCAGCACGGGTCCCTCGTCGACCGTGCGCGCGCTGCCACCGATGAGCTCGAGGACGACACCGGTGCGGTCCCCGGACAACAGGTCGAGGGTCGCGGCCCCGATCTCTTCCGGTGTCACCAAGATGCCACCTGGATTCTGGGACGCGAAGAACGCACGGACGTCCGTCTCCTCGCGACCCGTGCGACGCACGATGTTCGCGACGCTCGCATCGGTCATCGGAGAGTCGACGTAGTGCGGACAGAGGACGTTGAGGGCGACCCCGGACCGCGTGAGCTCCAGAGCAGCGCAGCGCGTGTAGCCGAGCAGCGCATGCTTGGAAGCGGTGTAGGCGCTCACGTAGGTGTAGCCGCCGAGCGCGGCTGACGATGCGATCTGGATGACGCGGCCGTAGCCGCGCTCGATCATCGCCGCGATCGAGGCGCTCTCCGCAATCCCGGCGTTGTTCACCAGCCAGTCGACCGGACCGGTGGTGCCGAGCGCCCGGGCGATCGACTCGGGATCGGTGACGTCGAGCTCGAGCGTCGACGCGGCGTGACCCTCCTCCGCGAGCGCTTCGACGACCGTCTCCAACAAGCGTCCTGTATCGCGCCCCGCGACGAACACGAAGGCTCCCGCGGCGGCCAGAGCGCGCGAGATCGCCGCTCCGATACCACCACCTCCGCCCGTGACCAGCGCAACGCGACGATCTGCCATCGCGGCAGAGGTTAGCGGGGTCCTCGCGCGCGCGCGAGTGCCGTCCCGGATACCATCCCCCGCATGCTGAAACTCTCGTTCCACGGCGGTGCGGGCACGGTCACAGGCTCCCGACACTTGGTCACGACGATGCACACACGGGTGCTGATCGACGCGGGCCTCTTCCAGGGCGGACGCAGCCTGCGCGAGCGCAACTGGCACCCGCCGGGCTTTCGCCCGAGCGACGTCGACGTCGTGGTACTGACCCACGCGCACATCGACCACTCGGGGTATCTGCCGCGCCTGGTCAAGGACGGCTTCAAAGGTCCGGTCTACGCGACGCCCGCGACCGCTGACGTCGCCGACTTGCTCCTGCGTGACTCAGCCATGATCCAGGAGGAGGACGCCCAGTACGCAAACAAGAAGGGCTTCTCGAAGCACAAGCCGGCACTGCCCCTCTACACCATCGAGGACGCGCAGCGCGCGATCAACCAGATCGAAGTGCTCGAGTACGGCGAGTGGGGCGGCCTGCCGGGAGGCGCACGCTTTCGGTTCCGACACGCAGGGCACATCATCGGCTCGGGCCAGGTCGACGTCGAGGTCCCGAGCGGCAAGGACACCAAGCGCCTGCTCTTCTCGGGCGACGTCGGTCGCTACGACGCGCCGCTCGTTCCGGATCCGTCGGCACCGGAGGCGTGCGACTTCCTCGTGATCGAGTCGACGTACGGCGATCGCGCGCACCCCGAGACCGACATCCACGATCAGCTGCGCGAGGCGCTACGCACGATCGCGAAGAGCCGCGGCACGCTGCTCGTGCCGTCGTTTGCCGTCGGGCGCGCACAACAGCTCGTGTATCTGATGAACGAGGTGTGCGAGAAGTACCCTGAGCTCGCCGTTCCGATCCATCTCGACAGCCCGATGGCGGTCGACACGACCAAGATCTACGGCCGCTACCCGGAGGAGTCGGGCCTGGAGGACGTCGACCTCCGCTCCGGCTCGAGCCGCATCTACGGCAAGGACGTGTTCCTGCACAAGACGCGCGACGACTCGATGCGGCTGAACAACCTCGACGGCCCACGCGTCATCATCTCCTCGAGCGGCATGATGACCGGCGGCCGTGTCCTGCACCACTTGAAACGCCTCCTGCCGGACGAGAAGAACCTCGTCATGCTCGCCGGCTACCAGGCGCCGGGTACGCGCGGCTGGCGCATGCAGCAGGGCGAGAAGACGCTGCGCATCCATGGCCGCGACATCGACGTGCGCTGTGGAACAGCCAAGATCTCCGGTCTCTCCGCCCACGCGGACGCCAATCAGCTCGTGCGTTGGGTCAAGGACCTGCCGCCCCCCACGAAGACATTCGTCGTGCACGGGGACGGCGATGCGGCACAGACGCTGGCCAGGCGCTTCAAGGACGAGCTCGGCTTCGACTGCGAGACGCCGGGGCTGGGGGACGAGTACGAGTTGTGATGCGTCTATGGTCCAACGGCTGACGCCGTTGAGGCGGGAGCTATTCCTGGTCCAACGGCTGACGCCGTTGGTAGAACGCCGCCAGCTCGGCGTACAGCTCGGGATGCTTGTCCCGCAGGCGATCGCGGCGCTCGAAGAACGCCTCGGTCGCGACCGCGAAGAACTCGGCCGGGTTCGTGGCGCCGTAGGGGTCGAGGAACGTCCGCTTCTTGCTCTCGACGGCTCGTACGTGCTGCTCGAACTCGCGGCCGATGACCGCGCGGTAGGACGCATCCTCGACTAGAGGCGGAGCTCCGTCCGCGTAGTCGTCGAGCAGATCGATCTGGTGGGCGAATTCGTGGAAGACGAGGTTGCGCCCGTCATCACCCACCTGTCCGCCGTGCACGGTCGCGTCCCACGTCAGGACGACCGGGCCACCGAGGACCGTCTCTCCCGCGATGTGGGCATCGCCCTCGGACACGACTGCGCCGGTCGCGCTTCGGTTCGCGCGCCGGTAGGTCGCCGGGTAGACCAGCACGGTCCGGACGCGGCGGTAGGCGTCGAGCCCTAGGCCGAGCACGATCAGGCAGGCTTGCAGGGCGATACAGGCGCGGACCTCGTCGTCGACGACGAAGCCCGCGCAGCCCTCGAAACGCTTCTCCTCCACGAACGCGCGCGCGAACGCGACGAGCCTCGCGCATTCGGCGTCCGTCAGCGCCCGCGCGTGGGGAAGCGGCTCGAGCCACGCCCGCCATGCGGCGGGGATCGGCTCGCGCAGATAGCGGCGGCGACGCCGGGACCTCAACCAACCTCGGATCATCGGGCGCGGACGGTACCATGCGCGCGCGACCTTGAGCTCCCGCCACCGACACCCCCTCCCCCCACCGCACTGGCATTCGGCCGGAGGGGCGCGTGCGACTTCCGCTCGAGGTGCTCGCGGCCGTGCGCGACGTTGTCGGACGCGACTTCACCGTCGGCTGTCGTATTTCTTGGCCGACGAGGTGATCGAGGGCGGCTCGCGGGTCGAGGACGCTGCGTTCTACGCCGCGGAGCTCGCCCGCGCGGGCATCGACTTCGTCTCGGTGTCCAAGGGCGGCAAGTTCGAGGACGCCAAGCAGCCGAGGGTCGGCGAGGCCGCCTACCCGTACACCGGCCCGAGCGGGCTCGAGTGCATGCCGACCGTGTTCGTCGACGCGGAAGCCGCGCTCTCCCGCGGCGACTGCGACGTCGTCGGCGCCGCGCGGCAGTCGCTCGCCGAGCCCTGGAGTCCGAACGAATGAAACGACGGCCCTCCGCATGGCATGGAGGGCCGTCGAACGGGGCCTTTCGACCCCAAGAGCGTGCGGGTGTGTCGCGCGCTAGCAGGCTGTCTCTCTCGGGCCCGCCCCTATTCCAAGTATTCCTGGGACGGGCCACTCTCCGTCATTCGATTCAGTGGAAGAGGACCGCGGTGGCGCTGGTGAAGTTCGACGTCGGACCCGGGTTGTTGTCGCGGAACCAGTATTGGAAGCGCCAGGTCTCGCCGGTGAAGATCGGCCGCGGCGGGCTGAGCTGCATGAGAGTTCCTCGTTCGTTGCTGTGAACGGGAGCCCGGGGCGAAGCGCATCAAGAAATCCCACTCTCTCCCGAAAAGGATGGCGGCCCCCGCGCTCGAGACCTCGTTCTCCCCCAAAAAGAATGCGGCCCCCGAGCGCTGAGCGCGGGGGCCGCAGCCAGGTCTCAACCTGGCGGAAGGAGAGGATAGAGGTGGAGCTTCCCCTTCTCAGTGGAACGTCACGGCTCAGTGGAACGTCACGGCGACGCCGTCGGTGAAGTTCGACGTCAGGCTCGGGTTGTTATCCCGGAACCATCCCTGGAAGCGCCATGTCTGGCCAGCCAGG
>JAAELL010000444.1 GCA_024226735.1 bacterium
ATTTTGGTCGGCCCGTACCCGCCCGCTGCTGCGTTGCGCCTCCTCCGAGACTTGCAGCGAAGTCGCGTCGTCGCTGCGCCTTGCAGCGAACGCGTACGCACCGACCAAAATGCCGCACAAGAGTGAATCACACCACTAGGTAGACACGGTCGGTTCCACGCCCGGCGGGCGAGTTGCGACCATCAGCCGGGCGTGTCAGGCTCGCGGCTCGTTATCCTCCTGTTTGCCCTCCATCACCCGCGATTCATCTCCATGAAGACTCTCTTGCCCCTCGCGCTGGCGAGCACGCTCACGACCTTCGCCGCGGCACAGCAAGCGCTGCAGCTCGACAATGTCGTGACGAGCCCGTTCGGCTACGTGAGCGTTCCTGACGAGCAGCTCGAGGACGACTACATCGCGGTCGGTGCGGAGTTCCGCAACGCCTTCGGCGACGTGCAGGGAGCGATCAGCGTCGGAGGTCCGCGCGGCCGCTTCCCCAAGGCGCGTATCCGCTCCATCGGCGAGCTCCTGCGTTCGGAGGCCGACGCGCTCTCGCGGCGGCAGGAACGGGAGCGAGTCACGCGAGCCAGGACGAGGAGGGCCGGACGATGGCGATAACCAGACGTGACTTCGTCAATGGAACCCTGGTGGCCGCCGGAGCATCCATGCTGCCGGCTGGGTGCAGGCGGCCTGCCGACCCGGACGGCCCCGGCGCACTGCACTACCCACCGGCGCTCACGGGTCTGAGAGGGAGCCACCCGGGATCGAATGTCCACGCGCACGACCGGGCGTTGGGCATGAAGTCGGAATGGGGAACGGCCACCGAGCTGAATGAGAGCTACGACTTGATCGTCGTGGGAGGGGGCATCAGCGGGCTGGCGGCAGCCTATCTCCATCAGCGAGAGCGGGGCCGGGACAAGAGGGTGTTGATCCTCGACAACCATGACGACTTCGGAGGGCATGCGAAGCGCAACGAGCACCGAATTGGTGACAGGACCCTCATCTCCTATGGCGGCTCGCAGAGCATCGTCGAGCCCAAGCACGCATCCGAGGTGGTGCTTGCACTGCTGAAGGACGTCGGCGTCGACGTCGAGCGATTCGATACGGCGTACGACCGCGACTTCTTCAGGAGGAACAACCTAGGGGCCGTCACCTATTTCAACAGGGAGGTGTTTGGCGAGGACAAGGTGGTCAAGCACCCCTTCTGCAACTATCCGAACTACATCGAGGGGATGGTCATGGGGGGGAAGCTGTCCGACGAGGAAGCCGTCCGGCAGACCCCGTTGAGTGAACGCGGCAGGGAGCAGTTGCTTCGCGTCCTGCATGGCCCGGCAGAGGGGATTCCGTCGCTGCACCGGATCGACCTGCCCGGGGAGCGTGGCCGTGACGACCTTCGCTCTCACTCCTACTTCGACTACCTGAGGGAGACCCTGGGAGTCGACGATCCTGGCGTGCTGAGAATGGCGAGGCACTCCGCCCTCGACTGGGCGTTGACGGGGACGGACTTGATGAGCATCGGCGTCGCCAAGGGCTGCGGCGCACTGGGCTTCGCTCCCAAGGCGGTCTACGACGAGGAGAACCCGTACATCTATCACTTCCCGGACGGGAATGCCGGCGTGGCGCGGGCGCTCGTGAAGAAGCTGATTCCCGGTGTCGCCGAGGGGCGCAATGCCGAAGAGCTCGTGCTGGCGAAGTTCGACTATGCCGAGCTGGACCGCTCCAGCAACGAAGTGCGGATCAGGCTCAGCAGCACGGCGGTGAACGTGCGGCACGAGGGAGATCCGGCGAGCTCCGACGGGGTCGTCGTCGACTACGTTCATGGCGACAAGCTGTATCAGGTGCACGCCGGGAGCGTAGTGATGGCCTGCTACAATATGATGATCCCGCACATCATCTCGGGCCTTCCGCAGGAGCAGGTCGCGGCACTGAAGCTTCAGACCAAGAGCCCGTTGCAGTACAGCTCCGTGGGGCTTCGGAACTGGAGGGCGATGAAGGACATGGAGATCGGCATGGCCATGTCCCCCGGGAACATGCACCAGGCGGTCCTGATGGACTTTCCCGTGAGCTTGGGGAGTTACGAGTACACCAGGACACCTGACGACCCTTGCGTGCTCCAGATGATCAGCTGCCCGTACGGGGCCGTCGGTGCGCCGCAGCGCGCGCAGTACAGCGAGGCGCGCTACAGGATGTTGAGCCTGCAGTTCGAGGACTACGAACAGGAGATTCGCTCGCACCTGACCGGCATGCTGCCGGGGCGGCTGTTCGACTTCGACCGGGACGTCGAGAGCATCACAGTCAACCGCTGGGGGCACGGCTACACGGTCGGTGGACCGGGGGACTCCACGAAGATCGGCAGACAGCCCTTTGGGCGCATCGCCATCGCCAACTGCGACTCGGCGCCCGGTGCGGACATGAAGACCGCGATCGACATGGCCTGGCGAGCGGTGAGCGAGTTGCCGTGAGGTCCGTGTTGCCGTGCCTCATCGCCCTCGCCGCGTGCGGCGGTGGGGGACCGGAGCTCGCGCCGGCCCCGACGCTCGAGCTCGACTCGATGGAGCCGCGCGTCGCGAGGCTGCTCGGGGATCGGCTGGCCGGGGTGACGAGCGCGCCCCGCTCCGCGCAGGCCTGGACACAGCTGGGCTTCGCCCTCGACGCGCACTCGATGCTGGACGAGGCGGAGATGTGTTTGGCGAACGCCGTCGCGCTCGACACGGGCGCGTTCGAGGCCGCGTACATGTACGCCTTCCTCGGAGACTTGAACGGGTGTGGCGCGGACGAGATCGAACGGCGTTTCCACGTCGCGCTGTCCTCGCGGAGCGACTACGCGCCGGCGCACGTGCGGCTGGGCGATGCGCGGAACCGGGCCGGTCGGAGCGAGCTAGCGCGCGAGGCCTACGAGCGCGCGCTCGAGCTCGATCCGTTCTACGGCAAGGCTCACTCGCGCCTGGGGGCCCTGCTGGCGAGCGAGAAGGGCACCGCGGCCGCGGCGATCGCACACCTCGAGAAGGCCCGCGCGGAGGCGCCGGACGACCGGCCCACGATCGCGGCCCTCGCGCAAGCCTACGGCCAGGCCGGCCGGGCGGACGACGCGCGCGCCGCCGCCGTGCGCGCGCCGAAGCTCGAGCGCCCGACGCTGTCCTTCAAGGACCCGATCCATGCCGGGATCCTCGCCAGCGCGGTCAGTTCCCTGGCCGCTCTCCAGCGTGCGCAGCGCGCGATCCGGTCACGCGATTACGCGGCGGCCGTGCGCGACCTCGAGATCTTCGTCGAGGCTCGGCCCGAGGAGCCCGAGGGTTTTGCGCGCCTCGCCCTCGCGAAGCTGAAGTTGGGGCGCATCGAGGAGAGTGCGAATCACC
This sequence comes from bacterium, assembly GCA_024226735.1. Lineage (GTDB taxonomy): Bacteria > Planctomycetota > UBA1135 > UBA1135 > JAAELL01. The sequence continues at coordinate 3,336 of JAAELL010000444.1, forward strand.
TGGACGCTGCGCTCGCGCTCGAGCCGACGAACACCGAGGCGAACGTGCTGATGGGGCAGATCGAGGTCGAACGCGGTGAGCTGGCGAACGCCACGGCACGTTTCGAGCGCGTGTTCGACGGTGAAACGCTCGATCCGGACACGCACTTCGCCTGGGGCGTGGCGCTCGCGCGGCAGTCCCGCTACGAGGAGGCCATCGTTCAGTTCGACACGGTGATTCGCCTGCGACCCAAGGACCGCCAGGGGCGCGACCTCGCCGTCACGAAGGACAGCCTGTTCCTCCGCGCCATGGCGCTCGAGCTCACCGGAAGCGTTCCCCAGGCGATCGAGGCCTACCGTGAAGCGATCGCGCTGGCGCCGCAGCACCCGCTGGCGAAGAGGCTGCCTCCTCTGCTGGCACGTTAGAGGCGCGTCAGGACCGCTTCCAACGACGGCTCGTGCGGCACGATGGCCTGCACGCGCGCGGGGTCGGCGGCGACGATCAGGGCCTCTTCGAGCAGGCCGAGCGCGTCGAGCCGATCCAGGACCCGACCGATGCAGTGATCGGTGAACGCGATCTCACCGTCGTACGGATCCTCGAACCGTCCGGCGAAGGGCGCGGGAGGCGAGTAGGGCCCGTGCGGGTCGTAGTAGTGGAGGAAGAGGAACTTCTTCCTATCCGCATTGGCTGTGAGCCACTCCAGCGCCTTCTCGGTCGTTTCGCCGCCCGGGCGCTGGGCGGTGGCGCGGTTGTGCACTGCGTCCGCGAGGGAGTCGTCGTAGACGTCGAAGCCCTGGTCCATTGCGAACTTGCTGTCGAGCACTACGCTGCTGACGATGGCGCAGGTGGCATACCCTCGCGCCTGCAGGATCTCCGCGAGCGTGAGCACTTGGTCGGGCAGGCGCGCATCCCAGTTGTCGTGGACGCCGTGGGTGGGGGGGGATCAGCCCCGTGAGCATGCTGCTGTGGGCTGGGAGCGTCAGGGGGATCGTCGAGAACGCCTCGTTGCAGAAGACGCTGTCGGCCGCGATCGCATCGAGATTGGGGGTCGTGCGCTGCGCGTAGCCGTAGCAGCTCAGTCGATCCGCTCGGATCGTATCGATGCTGATCAGGACGATGGTCTCGATGTCCTCTGCCCGATCGGCGGTGGGCGGGCCGGCGTCCCCGTCGCCCCCGGAGGGAAGCAGCCGCCAGGCCACGAACGCTGCGCTGGCGGCGAGGACGACAAGGGCCTTCTTCATGACGGGGCGCTGCGCCACCAGCCCTTCACTTTCGCTCCGGGACCGGTGCGCCGACACGCCGCCGCCACTCCTTCAGGCGGCGGTGCAGGTCGTCGCGCAGGGCGGGCATCTCGTCGGCGAGGTTCTTGCGCTCCCGAACGTCGTCCTCGAGGTCGTAGAGCTCGAGGGCGCCGTCCTCGAAGTACTCGTGCAGCTTGAAGCTCCCCCTGCGGATCACGCCGCACGGACGCGTCCGGAACAGCGGATCGCGTTGCTCGTCGGTGACCTGGCGGTAGCTCTGCAGGTAGGCCGGGAAGTGCCAGAACAGCGAGCGCTCCTCCAGGCCGTCGGCCTCGCCGCGCGCGAGTAGGGGAACGAGGTCGACGCCGTCGAGCACCTGCTCGGGGCGCTCGGCTCCCGCGATCGTCAAAAGGGTCGGGTAGAGGTCGACGCCGGTGATGGGAACGTCCGTCCGGCCGGCCTCGACGACGCCGGGCCAGTGGGCGAAGAACGGCACCCGGATGCCGCCTTCGTAGTAGGTGCCTTTGTAACCCCAGAGCGGGTCCATGTCGGTCGCCGGGCCGTAGCCGCCGTTGTCCGAGGAGAACAGGATCACGGTGTCGTCGAGCACGCCGAGGGCTTCGAGTTTCGCGACGAGCCGGCCGACGCCGTCATCGACGGCCTGGATCATCGTCGCCATTTCGACGTGTGCATGGAGCTCGCCCGGCTCCTTCTTCTCGTACTTGGGGAGCAGCTCGCGCTTGGCGTGCAGCGGCGTGTGGACCGCGAAGTGCGCGAGGTAGGCGCACCACGGGCCATCCTCATTCGCCTCGATGAAGTCGATGCAGCGATCGGTGAGCAGGTCCGCGAGGTAGGCGCCGTTCGGGCCGCGATGGCCCTTGAAGCCAGGCAGGCGCGTGCGCTCGACCACGACGTCGAAGCCCTGCTCCTCAGGGGTCGTGCCGAGGTGCCACTTGCCGAACATGCCGGTCCGGTATCCGGCGGACTGGAGGCTCTCCGCCCACGTGACGACGCCGGCACGCAGCGTACCGGTGCCGGGAACGTGGGCGAGCAGGCGGTCCTTCGCCTTGCCGCGCGGCCGCGTCCCGACGTTGAAGATCTCGTGCCGCGGCGTGTACTGACCGGACAGGAGCGAGGCGCGAGCGGGGGCGCAGTTGGCCGCACACGAGTACGCGTCCGTGAACACGAGCCCCTTCGCGGCCAGGGCGTCGAGGTGCGGCGTCTCGTAGAAGTCCGACCCCATGAACCCGGTGTCCCGCCAGCCGAGGTCGTCGAGGTACACGAACAAGATGTTGGGCGTCTCGCCCGGTCCAGGTGAGCTCCAGCTCGTCGCATGGGCCGTGTGGGCGAGCGCTACGAACACGCTCGCCGCCACCGACCCCGCTCGCCTCAACGCTAGGGCCGTCATCGAAGATTGCATGAATCGTTCGGGCTAGTGGTGTGATGCGGTACTCACCCGCCGACGTACGAGCGCCGGCGGGGAGGAAACTGTCAGTGGCTGGCAGACGCCGAGCCTGTGACTCAGGACACAAGGCCGCGTAACTCCACGTCACTGGAACGTGATGGACACGCCGTCGGTGAAGTTGCTGGTGCTGGCGTCACGGTACCAACACTGGAAGTTCAGCGTCTCGCCGGGGAGCGTCTGCTGACTGCCCGGCGTGTTGGTCGGCAGGTCGTCGAGGTCGATCACCAGGCTACCGGTCGGCCCGACGATGATCTGACCGGTCGGGACCGTGGGCGGCATGTTGTACCGGCCGATGTCACCCATGAGGCAGATGAAGCCACTCGACCCAGGTGGATTGAAGAAGCCCTGGGTGCGACCGACCAAGAAGTAGCCGAACTGGCCTGGTGGGAGCTGATCGGCGGTCAGGGTCACGTCGTTGGTACCGATCGTGGGGAACCCGAACGCGGAGGCGATCCCGGGCAAGCCCGTGCTGTTGGGAATTGCGGGCCCGCAGTAGTTCATCCCGAGTGGTCCCGCCGTCGAGTAGGCGATGAGGATGTTGTCGACGGAGCCCAGGTCCGAGAACAGGAAGTCACCCGTCAGGGGATCGATCGCGGAGCCGGCGGCGGTGTAGCCGGAGGCTCCCGTGAGGAAGTCCCTGCGCGTGCCGGGGATCGCGTCGCCCGACGCGTCGAGCTCGTAGGCACCGATGGATTCCGCGAACCACTCGCAGACGAGGGCGCTCTCGTTGGTGAAGCCGGGATAGCTCGTGTCCACGTGAATGATGGACTCGGGTCCGACGGAGCCGAGGAAAGCCCGGAAGGAGCCGTTGACGACGTCGTACGTGCCCGTGCCGTCCGCTGCGAGATCGGCGTCGTACCAGGAGTCCGCGTCGTAGGATGTGAGCTTCAGGTCCTGGCCATTCGGCGCGATGCAGACCCCCCCGGTCGAGGGACCGATGCCCAGCGGGGTCAGAAGGACCTCCTTGTCCGGGGCGGTGCTGCCGGGCTTGATCTGGCCGAGGGTGTTGTTGGGATAGGTCGTGTAGAAGAGCACCCCCCCGGGGCCGTACTGGAGTCCGCCCGTCGCATTCGGAGCGGTCGCGACCAGAGTCGCCGTCCCCGAGAAACCGTTGACGTGTCCGTCGACGTCGCGGGTCAAGTCGACCTCGTAGATCGCGGCCGCCGCGGTTTCGCCGTCCCCGACGATGAGCAGCTTGTTCGGGTCGCCGTCCTTGAACTCCAACCCGCCGTACGCACCGCTAGGTACGCCTGGCACGGAGAAGAGGTTGTTGAGCGTGTAGTCGTTGACGAAGTCGGGACCAAGAGTGAACTGCGCCTGCGACACGCCCGTAGCGCTGGAGGCCACGAGGGCCGCAGCGAGAGTGGTGCGGATGAGTTTGGTCATGAATGGCCTCCCTAGCTGGAGATGAGGAACGCGCAACCTGACGGCGTCGGTCTGCGATCCATCCTATGCGCCATGCTTCCGCCGGCGTGACGAGTTCGTCCGTCTGCCGCAATCGGGTCTAACTAGATAACAAGAAGGCGGTTAGGCGTTGCTGGTTGATTGGGCAGCCGCGTCGGGCGGCGAGCGCGCGGGCATGGCTGGTCCACATGGTGGAACGGTCGTGATCCCCATGCTCTTTCTCTTCGCCGCGCTTGCTCCAATCGCCCTTACTTGCCCTTCCGCAGGAGCTCGACCATCGCCTCGCCCATCGCGAGTCCCACGTCCATGTAGGTCTTGGCGTTCCCGCCGTAGTGACCGTTGGCGCTGCCCCCATGGCAGAACGGATTGGCGTAGACCGAGGCGACGTTGCCCTGGAACTCCTTGTACTTGCCACTCTTGCCGTCGACCGCGAGCTGGGCCTCGAGCACCTTGCCCTCGTTGCCCTTGGCGCCTTCCTTGACGTGGCCGAGGGTCGCGCAGACGAACTTGGCCTTCGGAGCTTTGAAGTCCTTGCGCAACTGCTCGATCAGGCGAACGAGGTTCTGTTCGTAGCGCTCGGAATGCGCGGCGTTGCCGCAGTCCTTTGCGCCCTGCCACCAGAAGAATCCAGCGATCTCGTATCCCTTGGCGCTGGGGTAGTACTTCTCGAGGTCCTCCAGGACCTTCTTGGCATTGGCCGTGTCGTCGTCGTACTGCTTGCCGGCGTACCAGCCGATGGCTTTCGGTTCGGTGCCCTTCTCCCATGAGTCGGGGCTGTCCTTGTAGCCAGCGTAGACCTTGCCATCGCGCTCGAACTGCTCGCTGCCCGGAGGCAGGAGGTCCCAGCCCAAACTGCGGTTGCCGATGCAGCTCTTGAGGATCAGCACCGGCTCGTCGAGCAGATTGCCGAGATGGTGCCCAATGCCAATCTCCGGCCCGATGTTCTTGCCCTGGATGGTCATCCACTCGTTGTTGAAGAGCTTCATGCCGCCGCGCCCGACCATGACGCGCACGTTCCGGACGTCCATGCGTTCCGTCCACTCGCCGCCATCGTCGACCAGGAATGGGTAGAGGCCCTCGCTCTTGACCGCGTGTTCGAGGGTTCCGCCCTTGCTCTCTGGCCCGACTTTGCCGAAGCCCAGCATGTTGGACTGACCGAGAAGGATGAACACCTTGACCTTCTTGCGCATCTTCGCCGGCTTCCCGTCCGGGTCGGGTAGCTGCTGCTGGGTCTTGGTGGTCTTCTGTGCCGTGAGCTGCGGGGTGGTGGTGAGTGCCGCCGTCAGCAGGCAAGTCAGGGCGAGAAGCATTCTCTGGATCATGCTCGTGTCTTCTTTCCGTGGGGGGACCGCAGGCTCGTTCGGATCGCGGGGGGGAACCGTAGGTCTTCTACGCCATCTTGTAGAACTCTTCCCATCCGGCACGCGGCGGCGGGCCGTCCAGCAGCGCGTTGGCCCGATCATTGTCGATGAAGCGCTCGGTCTCGCGGTCGAAGTTCAGCTCCTCGCCCAGGCGCTGGCAGATGACGCCGAGCATCAGGGTCTTGGTCAGGTCGCCCCCGACACGGAACGGAGAGCGCGTCTCGTCCTCGCCCATGCACGCCGCGGTGAAGCTGGCCATGTGTCCAAGGCTTGGGTTCTCCACCTCGAGCACCTCCTTGTACTTCTCGGCCTGGTCGCCCGGGATCACGCTCGACGTTCCTCCGTGGGATCCGCGCTTGATCGCGAACTTTCCGTCCGCGCGGTACAGGACCGTGCCGGCTCCGCCCAGCTTGGGTGCCTCGAGTGTGCCGTCCGGAAGCTTCTCCTGGAACTGCTCCGGGATCTGCGGGAGGTGATCGGCGCCGTCGCGCCAGGTCAACTCCAGAGCCGGGTGTTCACCGCGCTCGGGGAACTGCATCGTCAGGTGCGAGCTCAGCGGAAACAGGACGTCGTTGGCGTCGTCGATGCGCAGCGGTGTGAGCTTGGTGGGTTGGCCCAGCTCCAGGAACTCGTGCACGAAATCGATGATGTGCGCACCCCAGTCGCCCAGCATGCCGTTCCCGTAGAGCCAGAAGGCGCGCCAGTCGAAGGGGTGATACTTGGCGCTGAATGGCTTTCTCTTCGCGGGTCCGCACCACAGGTCCCAGTCAAGGGTCTCGGGGACCTTCTCCTCCTCGGGGTACGTCGCGAATCGCTTCTCCGGGTTCATGAAGAACAGGCCGGGCGACTTCCAGGCGTCGACCCTGGTGATGTCTCGGACGACGCCCTCTTCGACCATTCGCTGGAACTGTACGGATGCGCGCGAGGTGTGGCCCTGGTTGCCCATCTGCGTGACGACCCCGAACTTCCTCTCGGCGCGCATCAGCAGCTCCGCCTCGCGGTAGGAATGGGTCAGCGGCTTCTCGACGTAGACGTGCTTGCCCATCGACATGGCCAGCATCGCCGCGGGCAAGTGTGTGTGGTCCGGCGTCACGACGCTGACGGCGTCGATGTCCTGCTCCATCTCCTCGAGCATCACCCGGAAGTCCTTGAAGCGCCGTACACCGGGGTACTTCTCCAGGTTGTCCGCGACGCGCTTCGCGCCGAAGTCGACGTCGCAGAACGCGACGGGGTGTGCTTTCCCGTCCGAGCAAATGCCGGGAACCACGCGCGAAGCCCGCCCGCCCACGCCGATCACGGCCAGGTTGATCCGCTTGCTCGGGGGCAGCTTGCCGTCCTGCGCCCGGGCGCCGGTGACGAGGTAGGAGGGGAGGATCGTGAAGCTAGCGGCCGCCGCGGCGGACTTCGAGAGGAAGCTGCGGCGCGTGCCGCGGATCTTGGAGGACATGCTCTGGCACCAGGTAATGGGTTGGGCGTCCACGGGGATCCTATCCGGGATCCCCGCGAGGTGCTGCCGCGGATGCCGGAGGGCGACTCGACGTGAAGTTCGGGCTAGCAGGCTGTCGGAGTAGTCACGATTCGCGAAGTGCCGGCAAGTCCGGGACCTATCTGCCGTTTCAGCGGTAGCGCCCGAGGGAGCCGGGCGCCCGGCTTCTCGGGTGGGCCCTCACTTGCCGCGCCGCGAGTCGTACCGCTTGCGCATGGCCTCGATGTCGAGAGGCTTGTTGGCGCGGCGACTCCACCACTGCATGGCGCGCGTGGCGTCGTACTTCGGATTGACGGTCGGCATGCGTGCCCCGGTTGCCTTGCGCCATTCGGCCAGCTCGCGCTGCATTTGCCGTGCACGCCCCGGATGCCGCTCGACCAGATTGTCGACCTCACCGATGTCGTCTCCCACGTGGAAGAGCTCGAGCTCGTCGGTATCGAAGAACTCGATGAGCTTCCACGGTCCACTTCGAATGGCTCCGGCGGGGCGGGAGTGATGGTAGTGGGGGTAGTGGAAGTAGATCGAGCTTCGATCGAGCTCCGCCGCGGGCTCGCGCAGCAGAGGTAGCAAGCTCGCCCCGTCGATCGGCTGTTGGGGGAGCTCTGCCCCGGCCATTGCGCAGAAGGTCGGCAGCAGGTCCGCGGTCGTCGCCGCGGTCGAGCACGTGGCTCCAGCCGGAATGACGCCGGGCCAGCGGACGATCATCGGCACTCGAATCCCACCCTCGTACAGCGTTCCCTTCTCGCCGCGCAGCGGGGCGTTCGTCGAGACAACCTCTCCGACGCCGGTGAAGATCGTCCGCAGCCCGCCGTTGTCGGAGGTGAAGACGACGACCGTGTTCTCAGCGATTCCCAGCTCCTCGAGCTTGGCGAGCAGCTTTCCAATGCTCGAATCGAGGTCCTCTGTCATCGCCGCATAGATCGGATGGTTGACACCGGCAGCGGGCCTCTCCTTGTCCCGGTACTTCTGGATCGTCGCCGGCCGCCCCTCGACGGGAATGTGCACTGCGTAGTGGGACAGCGTCAGGAAGAACGGCGCGTCGTGGTGCTCTTCGATGAAGTGGAGGGCGGCGTCGGTCAGGAAATCGATCGACTTCGGACCTCGCGTCGCGCCACCGCGCGACTCTTGAAACTCCCGTCCCAGCTGCCTCTCGGTGACTTGATATCCGTGCTGGTCCGGAGCGAGCTCGGCACCGTCTCCGAGGTGCCACTTTCCGAAGTAGCCGGTCGTATACCCGGCTGCCTTCAGGGCGTTGCCCGGCGTCTGGACGCCGGCCTTCAAGCGATGCTCGATCGGCGGCACCACCAGCTTCTCGAAGGGCCGCCAGTGGCCGGGGATGAAGTCGGTCACCGCGGTCCTGGCCGAGTACTGGCCCGACTGAATGGTCGAGCGCGTCGAGGAGCAGACGGGAGTCGCTGCGTAGAAGTCACTGAGGCGCACGCCCTGCCGCGCCAACGAGTCGATCACCGGCGTTTCGTGAAACGCATGCCCGTAGCATCCGAGGTCGGGCCAGCCCAGGTCGTCGATCAACAGGAAGAGGATGTTGGGCTTCGTCGTCTCCGGAGCCGAGTGCCGCTGCGGCGGACCGGCGGCCACGAGACTCACGAACAACAACGAGATCCCAAGTCGCATCGGAGCACTCGGCATGGAGGTGGTGGGGGGGCCGTGGCGCGGCTGCCCGGAGCCCTACTGGAACTGGATCGCGAGCCCGTCCGTGAAGTTGTTCGTGAGAGTCGGGTTCAGGTCCCTGTACCAGCACTGGAAGTTCCACGTCTCGCCCGGCATCACGGGCGAGGTCGGGTTGACCGGGATCGCGGTGAGGTCGAGCACGATGCTGCCTTCGGGACCCTGGATGATGTTCGCGATCTGGTTGTACCGACCGATGTTGCCGTTGAGGCAGATCAGGCCCTGGCTTCCCGGCGGGTTGAAGAAGCCCTGCGTCTGGCCAGCGATGAAGTAGCCGAACTGGCCCGGCGGAAGGCCGGACGCGGTCAGCGTCACGTTGTTCGCCGCCGCGGCCGGATTGCCCATCGCGGAGATCGTGCCGGGGAAGCCCGTCGAGTTCGGGATCGCGGGGCCGCAGTAGTTCATGCCCAGGTTGGTTCCGCCCTCCCCGATCACGGCCGCGACGGTCCGCAGCCGAACCGGACCGACCGTGGCGAACGTTGGTGTCACGGTGCCGGGAGTGGCCACGACCTGGTAGCCGGAGGCATGACCACCCCACATGTTGGCTCCCCAGATGTCACTGTGCACCTGCGTCAGGGGGCCAACCGCCGTCGGTGCGCCGGCACCGTTGCCGTTGCTTGCCTGGCCTCCGTCCAAGAGGCCCGCGATCACCAGGGAGCCTCCAGACGTCGTCGTGATCCCCACGGAGGCGGTGGTGGACTGGCTGGTCGCCACCACACCCTGCGCCGTACCCGACAGGGCATAGATCGTCACCAGGCCACCGTTCTTCATTCCGGTGAAGAGCCTGATCTCGCCCGCCGCGCCGGGGCTATCGAGGTAGTAGAGCGCCGTTGTCCCGGGGAGAGTGCTCTCCTCCACCGCTTCGATCATGGCTTGGCCGTTGTACTCGACCCCATCGATCGTCAGGCCGGAGGTGATTCCGAATGCGTGCTCGGACGAGACCACCACGACGAGCTTGTCCGATGCACTGGCATCGTAGCTGGCGACGACCTGCTCGCCGGCGGGGCCAGGACTGCCGAAGACGAGCGTGACATTGAGGGTGTCGTCGATCGTGATCTGAGCACTTGCAGGAACGAGGTTAGCGGATAGGACGAGAACAGCGGAGAGGGCGAGGATCTTCATGGGCAGGCTCCCGGGTAGCACCGAGTTGTGGGGGAGGTTCAGTCTGCCACCCGCTGGAGAGGCTGCCCGAGGATTCTCGTGGAGCCGCACCTGGGCGTGGCCGGGGCAGTTGTCCAGGCAGCGAGACGTTCGAGGTCGAGATCGAGTTGAGCGGGAAGGCCGAAGCGGAGCTGACGGCGAGCGGAGAATAGAGCCGGCCGTCCGAGCAACTTCAGTAGGCGCGACGAAACCGCGGACGCCGACGAACCGATTCCGGTCTCGTCGGCGCCCAGCGTGCGGGTCGCCCTATTGCCAGGCGACGTTCAGGCCGTCGGAGAAGTTGGCGCCGGTCCCGACCGTGTCGCGGTACCAGTACTGGAAGTTCAGGTTGGCCCCCGAGATGATGATGCCCGCCGCGGGCGGCAGCGTGAGGTCGACCGTTCGGCGCGCTTCGCCCATCGGGTCCGAGAGGATGGCGGGCAGGAGGCGCTGGATCGATCCGTCGACGCAACGGAACCCGTCGAAGAACGGGATTTGCACCTGGTCCGGACCGAAGAAGTAGACGCCGAACTGCCCCGCAGGCAGGCCTTCGGTGATCAAGGTGAAGTCGTTGTCCGCGACCACGTCGCTGCCGACGCCGCGAATCAGGGCGCCGGCCCCGGCCGAGTTGGGGGCGGCGACGCAGTAGGACGTGCCGACCGGGTCGTCGCCGCAGTCGATCTCCAGGATCCGTAGCTGGTCGATGGCGGCTTCGGTGACCGAAGGCGAACCGGAGTCCGCGACCGAGAAGCGCAGGCGGGTCTGGGGCGTCGGGGCGACGAACTCGGTGACGCGCAGGCTCTCGACCTCCCAACCGGAGGTCCCCGTCAGCGTCGCGACTGGGATCCAGCTCGCGCCGTCGTCGTTCGAGATGTCGACTTGCATGACGTCGTCACCGCTCGTCACGAGCCAGCGCGCGAAGCTCAGGTAGGGGTCGGAGGTGACCGTGACGTCGAAGGCCCTCGAGATCAGGCGCGTAGGACCACCGTCCACGTCCGTGTCGCCGGGCCCGTTCTCGGTCAGGAAGCATTTGCCCGAGCCGTCGAAGTCGAACTCGGGATCGCTGCGCAGTCCACCGCCAACCGGAACCTCGGGATCCTGGGTCCACGCGCCAGTGCTGAGGTTCTCGTTGACGACGCTCCAATCCACACCGCTCTCCGCGTTGTCCTCCAGGAGAACGAGCGTGCCGCAAGCGTTGAAGGTGCGCGTCCACGAGTCGCCGCCGACGCCGTCGCCGTTACCGTCGAGCGCGCCGCCGAAAGGATTGGCGAGCACGCCCGCCTCCGCGCTGAAGCGGTACGCGCCGGCGTTCGCGAGCGCCCCGGCCAGCGTGAGGGAAACCTCGTTCCCGGCGATCAGGTACTCGCCCCAGGTGATCGCGACCGGGGCGTCGTCGCCCGTGCCGAAGACGCCGTCGCTGCCGGCGTAGGTCAACGTGAACGCGCCGGGCGCGTTCGCCGACGCTGGATCGAGGATCTGATCGAAGCGGATCTGGAAGGCCGTCAGGTCTCCGATGACCGACCCGCCCTCTGACGGGAGTCCCTCGGCAAGGACGACTTGCGGGGCGGGCAACGTCGAAGTGAGGGCTCGGAAGGAGTTGACGCGTCCGCTGCCCAGGAGGCCTTCGAGGCCCGGGTTCTGGGCATCGATGTCGTCCGCGAAGAAGGACATCTGGGCCGCGACCTGCGCCCGCGTCCAGGTCGGGTTGGCCGACCAGAGCAAGGCCGCGACTCCGGCGGCGTTGGGGGCGGCCATGCTGGTGCCGGACTTGGTGCCGTACCCGTCGTTGAGGATCGTCGACAGGATGCTCGAGCCCGGCGCAGACAGGTCGACGCCCGTCCCGTAGTTGCTGGAGGAGCTCTTCACATCGCTGGCGTTGGTGTTGGCCACGAGGAACGTCTGGTGGAACGCCTGCCGCGGCGGGTTCAACTGGCTGCCGTTGCCGGCCGAGTTGAAGTGCAGCACGCCCTGGTCGTAGATGTAGTCGAACGCTGCCGTGACGACCGGGTCGCCGACCCAGCCGTTGATGTTGTAGCTGGTGCTGAGGATCCGCGCGCCGTTGTCGGCGCCGTAGGCGAACGAGTCCGCGATGTTGACCGCCGTCCAGGGCTCGCCGGCCGCGTAGAACTGCAGCGGCATGATCGTCGCAGCACCCGCCGTTCCCGCGACGCCCGTCGCGTTGTTCGTGCGCGCGCCCGCGATGCCAGCGACGTGCGTCCCGTGATCGTCCCCGCCGTTGTTGGGGTTCGGGTCGTTGTTGTCGAAGACGAAGTCGAAGCCGTTCACGTCGTCGACGTACCCGTTGCCGTCGTTGTCGATTCCGTCACCGGGGACCTCGCCCGCGTTCGTCCACACGTTGGCCACGAGGTCCTCGTGGTCGATGTCGACCCCGTCGTCGGTGATGCCCATGATCACGCTCGCGTCGCCCAGCGTGGTGTCCCAGGCGAGGTCGTTTTGCATCAGCGGGTGGTGGTACGGGCACCGTACTGCGGGTCGTCGGGGATCAGCTCCTTCACCTCGCCCGTGAGCGCGGAGTTGGGTGCGGCCCAGCGCACGTCGGGTATGCCGTCGATCCGCCGGCGGAGCGCGACCGCGTCGATGCTGGCAGGCGCATACTCGACGAGCACGACGTTCGTGAAGACCGTCTCACCGCGGCGTCTCCACTGCAGGAGCGACCGCGCTTCCTGGACGCGCAGAGAAGCATCGACGGCCTGCAGGTCCCATTGCGCGACCGTGGCGTCCAGGTCGAACGCGTTGCCCGTGGATTCGAAGCAGACGACGACCTGGCCGGGCATCTCGATCGGCTCGGTTCGAAGGGTCTGTGCGTGGAGAGGCGCGGCGCCGGAGGTACAGAGCACGAGACAGGTGAGCATTCTTTTCATGAGTGGATTGGGCAAGGGGTGCGATCGTGGGGTCGCATCGTAGCCCGGCCGGTGCGGGTCCGCCCGGGATCGGGGCGCCCGAGCGCTCAGCTCTTACGGAACGCCACCGAGGAGCAATCCGCCGAGTCGCCGCGCCTCCCCGTCACTTCATCCGCTCGAAGGGCACGCCCCAGGCGCGGTTGGCGTAGGCCATGAAGCCCACGACTTCGCCGTGCTCATCGCGCTCGAGGACGAGCACCGCGCCCTTGTCGCACAGGAGCAGATCGTTGCCCATGGGCATGAAGGGGGGCAGTTCGATCAGGGCGTCATTCTGCTCGAGGCGCAGGCTACCCCTCGTGGTCCGCCGGCAGCTCGCGCGCCGCGCCGAAGAGCTGACCGATTGCGCATCCAAGTCTCGGGCTTCATGGTGACGGGGTGGCCCGTCCGAGGTCGCGGTGCGGAACTCTGCGGGTTGTTGCCCGTGAACGGCAGAGTATCCTGCCGTGGTCCGCACTGTCGTGCGGCGCCCCACGAGCGATGAAGAACCTCATCCAGGCCAAGCTTGCCGCCTATCCAAGCGCCGGCCTGTCGGTCGAGCCGACGCCGCTCTACGCGTTGCCGCGCCTTTCCGCGCGCTTGGAGCGCCGCGTCTACATCCTGCGCGAGGACTTGACCGGGTTCGGTCTCGGTGGCAACAAGGTCCGCAAGCTCGACTACCTGATCGGCGACGCGCTCGCGAAGCGAGCCGACGTGTTGCTCACCAGGGGGGCCTGCAGCTTCAGCCGCAACGCCTCCGTGGCGGGTAAGATGTTCGGGCTCGACGTCCACGTGCTGATTCCCGCGGAGGAGTCGGAGCACAACGCCGCCAGCCGCGCGCTGTTCGAGCAGGTCGAGGCCACGTTGCACCATGGAAGCGAATGCGCCGACGTTCTCGAGCGCCTGGAGAGCGCGGGCAGGGTGGTCTACGAGCTGCCCCCCGGGGGCAGCGATCCGGTCGGTGCATTGGGATACGTGCGCGTCTTCGATCAGATCGTCGCGTACTCCGCAGCGACTGGGGTTCACTTCGACAAGATCGTGGTGCCGACCGGATCGACCGCGACCCAGGTGGGCCTCTTGCTGGGCCAATCGATCACCGGCTATGCCACGAGCGTGATCGCAGTGGCCATCTCCCAAAAAGCCGACGTGCAACGCAGGCGTGTACTCGACCTGGCCGTATCCACGGCGGCCATGCTCGGGACCGCGTTCGACGAGTCGTCGTTGCGGATCGACGACGACTTCCTCGGCGACGGCTACGCCGAGCCATCCGCCGCTGGCCAGGCCGCCGTTCGGACCTTCGCCCACCTGGAGGGTGTGCTCCTGGACCAGGTCTACACTGGCAAGGCGGCTGCCGCCTTGATCCACTACGCCGCCGCGGGACGGTTCGCCGACTCCGACAACATCCTGTTCATTCATACTGGTGGGAACTTCGGCCTGTTCTACTGATGCGCTCTTGCACCGAAGGCCCACAGGCACCACACATCGAGTTAGCATTGAGCCGGGATCTCAGTTTTGGACTCAACTCTCCTCCTTCCCAAATGCGCGAGCTGACTGACGGCGCCACTGCGATCGTCCGCGGTGCCGTCGACGCGGGCTGTACCTTCTTCGCCGGCTACCCGATCACCCCGGCATCGCAGATCCTGATGGCGATGATGCGCGAGATGCCCAAGGTCGGGGGTGTCGCGATCCAGGCGGAGGACGAGATCGCATCGATCGGAATGTGCATCGGCGCGACCATGAGTGGGGCGCGAGCGCTGACCGCGACGAGCGGCCCCGGGGTCAGCCTGTACAGCGAGAACATCGGGATGGCGATCATGGGCGAGGTCCCACTCGTGATCGTCGACGTCCAGCGCATGGGGCCGGGGACTGGGGCGGCGACGACGGTGGCGCAAGGCGACGTGCAGTTCGTCCGCTGGGGAAGCGGCGGTGGCTACCCCATCATCGCCCTGTGTCCATCCTCCGTGCTCGAGTGCTACAGCCTGACGCGCCGGGCGTTCGACCTGGCGGAGCGCTTTCGCTGTCCCGTCTTCTTGCTCACGGACAAGGAGCTGAGCCAGACCGCGTGCACCGTCGACGTGAGCGCGTACGCGGCGCCGCCGGTGCGCGCACGAACGCCTGCACCCGCAGGCCTCGATCCCTACAGCTACGATCCCCTCGACGGCGTCTCGCCCTTGGCACAGTACGGCGCCGGCCACGTCGTGCGCTTCACGGGCTCCACGCACGATGAGCGGGCGTTCATCACGAAGGACCCCGCGACCGTGGAGCGCTTGAACCAACACCTCGTCGCCAAGATCGAGAACCACTCGAGCGAGATCCAGCTCGTCACAGCGGACCTCCAGGAGGGGGCGCAGACGCTCCTCATCAGCTACGGCGTCACCGCGGGCGCGATGCGCGAGGCGGTCACACGGATGCGCGGCGCGGAGTCGAAGGTCTCCGCGCTGACGCTGCAGAGCCTGTGGCCCGTTCCGGAGCAGGCGATCCTCACGGCGCTGGAGGGTGTCACGCGGGTCGTCGTCGCAGAGCTGAACCCCGGGCAGGTCGTGCGTGAGGTCGAGCGCATCGCGCGCGGCGTCGACGTGATTGGACTGCAGCGCATCGACGGCGAGATGATCTCGCCCACGGACTTCGAGGAGGTGGCTCGATGAACCAGACCTCGGTGACCCCGCTCGCGACTTATCGCAACGAGCGCCCGTACCCCTTCTGTCCGGGTTGCGGGCATGGCCCGATCCTGAACCACTTGAACAGCGCCCTCGTGTCGCTCGGCGTCGACGCGAGCGAGGTCGTGATCGTCAGCGACATCGGCTGCTCGGGACTCTCGGACCAATACTTCGCGACCAGTGCCTTCCACGGCCTGCACGGACGCAGCATCACCTACGCGACCGGCATCAAGCTCGCGCGCCCTGACCTGAAAGTCGTCGTCATCATGGGCGACGGTGGGACCGGCATCGGCGGAGCGCACCTGCTCAGCGCGGCGCGCAGGAACGTGGGCATCACGGTCATCGTGATGAACAACTTCAACTTCGGAATGACGGGCGGCCAGCATTCGGTCACGACACCGACGGGTGCCCTGACCTCCACGACGCCGGGCGGGAACCTCGAGCGCCCGCTCGACATCTGCGCCACCGTCGCCGCGAATGGTGCCGGCTACGTCTTTCGCGGGACGAACTTCGACAAAGACCTGGCCGAGCGTATCGCCGACGGGATGAGGAGCGAGTGCTTCGCCCTCCTCGACGTGTGGGATTTGTGCACCGCATACTTCGTCCCCCGCAACAAGGCCAGTCGGAAGACTCTGAGCGCGACTCTGGACCAGCTCGGCTTCGAGTCGGGGGTGCTACGCGACGAGGACGTGGCGGAGTACGCCGCTGCGTACCGCGCAGCTTGCAAGCCGCACGCCGGGAAGCCGACCTTGGCGCCGCGCCCCCTCGATGTGTGCTGTACGAGCGCGCTCGACCGGCGCTTGCGGATCGTCGTCGCCGGCTCGGCCGGGGGCAAGGTGCGCTCCGCTTCCGGCTTCGTCGCTCGGGCGGCCATCTTGTCGGGGCTCTGGTCGGCGCAGAAGGACGACTACCCGATCACGATCATGACCGGACACAGCGTCGCGGAGCTGGTGCTGGACTCGGAGGAAATCCACTACACCGCCGTGTCCCGTCCCGACGCGCTCCTGATCCTGTCCGACGATGGCCTCGGCAAGGCCCGCAAGTTCCTCGCTCGCATGGGCGCGGACGACCACGTCTTCGTGCTCCCCGAGTTCGCGGACGTCGAGACGGCGGCGCGCATCTGCGTGATCGACCCGGCTCGAGCGCAGACTCGCCTCACCAAGGCCGGCGTCGCCCTCTACGCGCTCACCTACGCGGTGGCACAGCTCGGGATTCTGCCCGTCGGCGCATTCGAGGCCTCTGCCTCGCACGGCAACCCGGCCTACCGCGAAGAGAACCTCCGCACGGTACGCGAGGCCTACGCGGCCGCCCTGGCGTGAATTGCGAGTCATGCCGGCGAGCACTCCATGGTACCCATGCAAGAACACCAGAGCCAAGTCGCCGTCATCGGGGCGGGCGTGATCGGTTGCGCCGTCGCCTGGGAGCTTGCGAAGGTCGGTTTCGACTCGACCGTGATCGACCGCAACGGCGACGTGGGCCACGGCTCGACGTCAGCGTCCTGCGGGATCGTGCGG
Organism: bacterium; assembly: GCA_024226735.1. Taxonomy (GTDB): domain Bacteria; phylum Planctomycetota; class UBA1135; order UBA1135; genus JAAELL01. The sequence goes on from JAAELL010000444.1 coordinate 20,166, forward strand.
CGCTTCTATTCGACTCCGACGATGACGGGGATGGCCCAGGAGGGCGCGGAGGTCTGGGCGGACTGGCGCGCGCACCTCGGGCTGGACGAAGCCGCCCAGCTCGCGCACTTCGAGCGGACCGGGATGCTCTTCATCCCGCCCGCGATGGACGAAGGCGTCGAGCGCGTCGTGAAGCACATGCGCGCCCTCGGCGTGGAAGTCGAGGTCCTCACGCGGAAGGACATTGCGGAGCGCTTCACGTTGCTCGACACGGCCTCGCACTCACCGACCCGGTGCCCGAACGACCCCGACTTCTTCGACGACACGGGCCGATCCATCGTGGGCGGCGTGTTCGAGCCGGACGCCGGGTACGTCGTTTCACCCATGCTCGCGACCCAGAACCTGCGGCAGGTCGGCGAGCGGGACGGCGTCAGGTTCGTTCTGGGCCGGCGCGTGGTCGCGATCCACAGCGGTACGGGCGGCGGGCGCTTCCGCGTGGAGCTCGACGACGCAACGAGCCTGGGCGCCGATATCATCGTCAATGCGAGCGGACCCCATTCTGGAGCCGTCAACCGCCTGGCGGGCGTCACTCTGCCACTCGAGACGAGGGCGCTGCGCCGTGAGGTCTGCGCGGTTCGGAACCCGAGCCATTCCGACGCGACCGCCGCGCCCCTGCCCATTGTGGGCGATCTCGACTCGGGCATCTACTTCCGTCCGGAGTCGCACGGGCGCGACCTCATCGTGGGCTCCCTCGATCCGGATTGTGACGTCCTGGAGTGGGTCGACCCCGACGAGTGCGACGACTCCTGCTCCGTGGATGGCTTCGAACGCCAGGTCCTGCGGCTGATGAAGCGCTGCCCCGCAGTCGGCCTCGGAGAGCGGCGCGGCTTGGCCGGAATGTACGACGTGACGCTCTTGGACTGGAACCCGGTATTGGACCGGACCGACAAGCCCGGTTACTACGTGGCCATCGGTACGAGCGGCTCATCGTTCAAGACGGCGCCCGTGATCGGCGCAGTCATGGCGCAGCTGATCGAGTCGTGCGAGCAGGGGCGGGATCACGACCGAGATCCGCTGCACATCACCCTCCCGCGGACCGGGTTCGAGCTCGACGTCGCGTTCTTCTCCAGGCTCCGCGGCGCGCACGTCACGACGGGGACCGTGCTCGGATGAGCAAGCTGTGCCGTCCGAGAGACATCGATTGTGCACGACGGGTGAGTACACTCGACCGCGCGCGAGCAGCCGATGCACGAGCGAGCAACCCAGGAGTGATCCAAGGAGAGTCGTGTGTGTTGGCGGCGGTCCGTCCGGGTTGTGCTTTGCGGTGCTCATGAAGCTGCGCGACCCGGGCTAGTGGGGTAGTCACGATTCGCGAGGCACCGATCCTCGAACGCAGCTCGGCGTCGCGCCAAGGTCCCCAATGGCATCCAGCCATGGGGAACTTGTCGCTCCTTGATCTGCGTCCGATGCTCGGCACCTCGCAAATCGCGACTCACACCACTAGCAGCCCGTTGAAGAAGTGCTTCGGATGCCAGGGCGACAGCATCCGCGTCCGGTTGGCGCCTGGAAACGTAGGCGAATTCGTGGATTCGGGGAGGCTTTCAGGTGCCGACCGGGCGTGGAGGATGTC
>JAAELL010000445.1 GCA_024226735.1 bacterium
ATTTTGGTCGGCCCGTACCCGCCCGCTGCTGCGTTGCGCCTCCTCCGAGACTTGCAGCGAAGTCGCGTCGTCGCTGCGCCTTGCAGCGAACGCGTACGCACCGACCAAAATGCCGCACAAGAGTGAATCACACCACTAGCGCAACTCGACGTCGATCGCCGTCGGCTTCACACTGCGGGGAACGGTGATGTCCACCTCGCGTGGGCCCAGGTCGAGGGAACGAGCGGCGATCTCGAGCTCGACGGCACCGACGGGCAACTCGAGGTCGAGCACACCGTTCTCGGTCGGGATCTCGATGGGACATGGAATCAGCTCCGGTCGGGCCAGGGATGTTCGACCGAGCATCGGCCGCGCGGAGTCGGATTCTCGAGGAGCAGGAGGAAAGCTGGCTCCGGTGCTCGTCCATCGTCCATGCTGTGGGGTCCACGTGCATTTTCCCGTGAATCCGTGTTGCGCCCGGCGCCTTCGCCGGAAGACGTGAGCATGCGGACCGACCCTGACCTCATCTTCCGACGCTACCTCGAGGGCACGGGGGCTCTCCGATCTCCGCCGAGCCGCATCGTGGCGCCGCCGGCTGGGACGGAGGCGGTGGTGATGATCCCCTTGGCCGATTGGGCGTCGCTCGGCTTCGGTACGCTGGTTCTGCACGTCACCGCCACGGATGGATCACCCGTCGACTGCGTCGAGTTCCGGCTGCTCGCGCTCGACGGTCAGGAGCCTCCACCGGTCGTCGACCGGCGCACGCTTCGAGCCGACGGTGGCCGGTTCGTCCTCGATGAGGTGCGCGCGGGGGACTATCTCGTGCGCGTGCGCCCGACGATCTCCACGCACGCACGACGCAGCATCCATGTTCCGACCGAGATCACTGTTGCGGTGCGGGCCGGAGCGTCGACCGAACACCGGGTCGCGTTGTCCGTTGGCGGCCGCCTACGCTTGGGGGTTCGCGACGAGGCGGGCGACCACGTGCCCGCGACCGTCACGTTGCGCGATGCCAGGGGACGCGAGTGTGCGGTCCATTTCGAGCTCGTGCACCCCGACGGCTCGGTCCACGGCGGGCGGTCGCGCCTCGACCGCGCTGGAGTCTATGACGTCGTGCCCGCGTTGGCGCCAGGCAGGTACGAGCTCGAGCTCTCCTGTGTCGGCCTTGATCCGAGCGTCATGCCCGTGCGCGTGGAAGCCGGTGAAACGACGGAGGCGGCGGCGGTGCTGCGCCACCGTTCTCGATAGGGGCGGTAGCGCCAACCGCCATCAACTCCCGTATGCTCTTGCAAAGAGCAACGATGAGTCAAACCGGAGCGGACAGCGACTGGGTGCGGGCGCGGGAGACCTTCCTCGACCTCGCGGACGCGGACGAAAAGGAGCGCGCGGTTGCCCTCGCGGAGCTCGCGCGGGAGGACCCCGAGCTGTGTAAGCAGGTCGAGCGACTGCTCGCGCAGGACGCGGCGAGTGCGCCCGCGGAGCAGCGCGTCGGTCCCTTCGTCCTCCTCGACCGCATCGGCGAGGGGGGCTTCGGGACCGTCTACCGCGCCCGGCAGGAGGAGCCGATCGTGCGCGAGGTCGCTCTGAAGATCCTCAAGCCGGGGCTGAAATCGCCGCAGTTCATCGCGAGGTTTGCCGACGAGCGCAAGTTCCTCGCGCGCATCGACCATCCCGACGTCGTCAAGATTCTCGACGCGGGAGCCGCCGAGGACGGCAGGCTCTACGTCACGATGGAGCTCGTCCACGGCGAGCCGATCACGACATTCGTCAAGGAGCATGACCTGGCGCTGGAGGAGCGCGTCGCACTCCTCCAGCGTGTCGCGCGCGCCGTGCACCACGTCCACCAGCGGGCGGTGATTCACCGCGACCTCAAGCCCTCGAACATCATGGTGACGGTCGTCGACGGCGAACCGCGGCCGCGCATCATCGACTTCGGCATCGCGACGGCCGTGTCCGAAGCCGACCGCTCGGGCTGGACGCGCATCGCCGGCCCGATGTTCACGCCGAGCTTCGCGAGCCCCGAGCAAGTGGCGGGCTCCGACTCCATCGACATCCGCGCCGACGTCTACGCCCTGGGCGGTGTCCTGTGCGAGCTCTTGACCGGCGCCCGACCGCGCGAGCGGGTCACGGCCACCGAGACGGCGGCGCGTGCGCCGAGCACGCTCGTCGCGGCCGACGACGAGAGCAGCGTCGCCGAGCGCAGCCTGCGCGGGGACCTCGATCGTATCGTGCTCAAGTGCGTGGCGTGGGAGCCCGACGAGCGCTACGACTCCGCTGCGGCACTTGCCGATGACCTCGGCCGCTATCTGCGTCACGAGCCGATCCAGGCCACGCCGCCGAGCCGCCTGTACCTCGCCCGGAAGTTCGCGCGCCGCAACCGGTTGACCGTCGCCGCGGCGGCCGTCGCGCTCCTTGCGGTCATCGCTGGACTCGTGCTGGCGATCGATGGGCGCTCGCGCGCCGTGCTCCAGAGTCGGCTCGCCCTTGCGGCGCAGAAGAACGCGGATGACGAGGCGGACCGTGCGCGCACCGAGGGGCAGCGCGCGGAGGACAGCCTGTCCGATGCGATCGCGGCGATCGACGAGATGCTGCGGCAAGGCAGCGACCGTGATCTCGCGCAGAGGCCGGGCAATGACCCCGCCCAGCGCAAGCTCGTGCAGGGTGCCCTGGAGCTGTACGAGAAGATGCTGAAGCGCGAGGAGGCGAGCCCGAAGCTCACGTCGCGCGTCATCGTCGCTCAGGTCCGGGTCGCGCGCCTGCGACGCGAAATCGGCGAGCTGGAGGAATCGGTCGCGGCATCGCGGCGCGCGCTCGAGCTGTGTGACGAGCTCGAGGCCGGCAGCACGGTCGACGAGCTGCGCGCGGACGCGCTGTTCGCGCTCGCCGTCTCGCTCCACGACCTCGGGCGGCTCACGGAGTTTGCGGCCGTCGAGGCCGACCTGATGGCCGTGCCGATCTCCAGCCGCGAGCGTGTCGCGATGAAGCAGTCGCACCGGTGCGCGATCGTGCGGGGGCTCAGCGCACGGATCCTGGTGCAGAAGGGCGACGTCGACGGCGCGCTCGACCTGCTCGCCGATGTGATCGCGACGCGCGAGTCGCTCGTGGAACAGCAACCGGAGGACACCTTGCTCGTGTCGGGTCTCGGCCTTGCAATCGCGTCCCGGGCGTACTTCGGAGGCTTCTACTCCAAGATCCCGAACTACGCCGAGCTCTTCGAGCGCGGGGTCGCACGGATCGAGAGCGCGCTCGAGATCGACGCGGACGATCCGGGTCTGGAACACCGGCTCGCGAAGGTGCTCAGCAACTGGGCGCACACCGACGTCCGGCTGGAAAGTCCCGAGCCGGCGATCCCACGCGCGCAGCGAGGGAGCGAGATCCTGTCGCGCCTGGTCGGGGAGTTTCCGCAGCGCGAGAACTACCTGGCGGACTACCTCGTTTGCGCGCAGCGTCTGAGCTGGGCCCACCGCCTGAGCGGGGACACCGAGCGCGCGGAGCAGGTGATGCAGGTGGCGATCGAGCTCGGCCTCGAGGCACGCGAGCGTATGCCTGGCACCGACGCAGTGCTCCTCACCCTCGCGATGCTCCAGTCGGAGCTCGCCTACCGGGTCGGCGAGCGCGACGAGCTCGAACGGGCGGGCGCGCTCTGGGCCGGTGCGAGCAAGGCGTGGGAGACGCTGATCTCGCGCCCGCAGCCGCAGCTGCGCGTCATGATCCAGATCGGGACCTTCTACGACAACCTGTCGCGCTACCAGAGTCAGCGCGGCGAGCTCGAGACCTCTGAGGCGACTGCCCGGACGGCTCGGGAGTGGCACGAGCGGATGCTCGCACGCACGAACGATGACGAGCATCGGAATCGGCTCGGGAAGACGCTGCCGTTCCTCGCTGACGTCCAGGTGCGCCGCGGCCGCCTCGACGAGGCGGTGGAGACGCTGCGCGACGCGATCGAGGGTGGATTCATCGATGGCGAGGTGCTGGCGCTCGCGGCATTCGACGCGCTCCGGGAGCGAGTCGACTTCGCGGCGCTCGCGCGAACCGAGCCCGACTGAAGCAGGTGCTCGCGAGTGCCGGAGTCAATGCGGGGCCGCGGCTTCCAGGGTTTTGCCAACGCGCGATCAGCCTCCCCGTAGAGCGGTCCATGCAGAGTTCCCAGCCGCTGCTGATCAGCACCGCCCTCGCCCTGCTCGGTCCATTCTTGGCGAGCTGTGCCTCGGTGGGAAGCCGCCGGCCCATCGTCTCCGCGTCGACCGTCGTGGACGCCAAGGCGAGCCTCTTCGCCCCTGACATGGGGCAAGACGATGCGCGTGCGCCCGCCGATCCAGCGACGTTCCTGAAGACAGAGGACCTGGCGCGACCGGGTGAACCCCAGGAGGGGGACCCGATGGCGCCGAGCAAGCGGCCACCAAGCCAGTTGAGCCGTGACGGCGCGATGTACGTCACGACGAGCGACCCGAAACATCCGCTCGTACGCTACAAGGACGGTCAACTCTCGTTGAACGACTCGTGTGCGGTCCTACGGGGCAACAAGCTCAACAGGCGCATGCCACCCGCCTACGTGAACGGACAGCCGCTCGGCTTCTGCTGAACCCCTTGCCCCGACGTCTTCGTGCAAGACGTCCCCGCGATGGTGTCGCGCATCGACCTCGAGTTCCGTGACTACCTGGACTCGCGCATCGCCGCAGTCACCGATGCGGAGCACTGCGTGCGCCTGAACTACGAGACCTACTTCTTCGGGAACCTGTGGACGCGCGAACGCTTCCTGTCCGACCCCGTGCTCTACTGCGGCTTGCTGACGGACCCGGTGACGCGCCAGCGGTTTCGGCCGAATGAACGCTCGCCTCGAGCGCGCCACGAAGACGTGACCTATTACTTCGAAACCAAGGCCGGCCGAGACGAGTTCAAGGCGGGCCCAGAGTCCTTCCGCTTGCCGGGTTGGTCGATGTAGGTCGCGGCTAGCGATTAGTAGAACGCCACCCATACGGCATCCGTGAAGTTGCTGGTCGGTCCCGGGTTGCTGTCGCGGTACCAGCACTGGAAGTTCCACGTGTCGCCGGGCTGGGCCGCGGTTGGCGGATTGACGGGGATCGAGGTGAGGTCGATTCGAGTCGATCCGCCGGGGCCTTGGATGATGTCCGCCAAGTCGTCGTAACGATCCAAGTTACCGGACAGGCAAAGGTTGCCCTGGCTACCTGGGGGGACACCAAATCCCTGGGTCTGACTCGCAAGGAAGTAGCCGAACTGACCAGGGGGGAGCTGGCCAGCGATCAGAGTGACGTCGTTGGATGCGACGATCACGCTGCCTTCAGCGGCAATCGTCCCCGGCGCACCGGAAGAGTTGATGATGGCCGGGGTGCAGAAGCTCGTGCCGATCACACCGCAGATCGTCGGGTCGTCGACGCGAAAGGCGTTGTTGCTCGGTTTTCCGACGACGAACAGGCTGCTGCAAGCGTCGAGGGCAACGCCATACGGCAGATCCAGCTGGTTCCCGCTTCCGTCGCCCGAAGCGTCGAGGATGTTTGCGCGCTTGCGGCGACGGCGGAACTGGCGCCAACCGCGAGCACGAGAGCGAAACGGGCATCAGCGTTCATAGCGACCTCCTCGTGGCGCAACTCAGCGGGCATCGTACTCCTGCGCCCGTCGGAGGTGTTGCACACCGACGCGAGTGGCGCTCAGGCGTCGATCTTGCGATAGGCGGCGAGCAGGGCGTCGAGGCCGGCCTTGCCTTCCTTGCTCGTCCCGTGCTCCATGCCGATGATCCCGGTGTATCCCTTGTCGCGCAGCCACTTGGTGAGGGCGACGTAGTCGAGGTCTCCGGTGCCGGGCTCCTTGCGTCCGGGCGAGGCGCCGTACTGCACGTAGCTCACCTGATCCCAGACCTTCTCCGCGTTCTCGATGAGCTTCTCACCGTTGCCGATCTGTCCTTCGTGGTAGAAGTCGGCGAGGAGCTTGCACGACTTGCGGTCGACGAGCTTGCAGAGCAGGTGTCCGTCTTCGAACGAGCGGATGAGCGGCGGGCCGCCCTGGATGCCGTGGGAGAGGGGCTCTTGGGCGAGGACGATGCCGTGTTCCTCGACGACATCACAGCAGCGGCGCATGAGGTCGACGGCCTTCTCGATCTGCTTCTCGCGCGGTGTGGTCTCGTCGCGTGGCCCCGGGATCATGGTCATGTTGGTCTGACCGGTGCGCTTGGCGATCTCGACGCCCTTTCTCATGTCGGCGAGGACCTTCTCGACGCCTTCATCGGTGGGGTCGTAGAACTTCACGCCGTTTCCGCCCGTGATGACGGTGACGCCGAGCTCGATGCCCTTCTCCTTGGCGAAGGTGCCGACCTGTTCCTGGACCTTGGGCTCCTCGCGCGACAGCCAGTTCTCCTCCCAGGCGCGGAACCCGAGGTCGTGGGCAAACTGGAGTTGCTCCACGAACCCCTTGGGCGCGGTGGGGAGAAGGTTCAGGTGTGGAGCGAACTTGGCCTTGAAGGGCTTGACGTCGGCCTGCGCTCCGTACGCCCATCCTGTGGACAATGCGACGAGCGAGGTTCCAGTCCTGGTGCAGAATGTGCGGCGATTCATGTTCCCTAGTTCAACAGGAGACGCCGCGGACGCCAAAGACATCTCGAGGATCCCGGGAGACGGTCGGAGGTTGCGAGCAGGCACCAGGCATTGCGCCTACTGAAAGACCACCGATACCGCGTCCGTGAAGTTGTTGGTGAGACTCGGATTGTTGTCCCGGTACCAACACTGGAAGTTCCACGTGTCGCCCGGGAGGACGGCCGTCGGAGGGTTGACGGGAACGGAGGACAGGTCGATGCGGGTCGACCCGCTCGGTCCCTGAATGATCAGCGGCAGCGCGTTGAAACGGCCGATGTTCCCGGCGAGGCAAAGCAGGCCCTGGCTGCCGGGTGGGTTGGAGAAGCCCTGGGTCTGGCCAGCGAGGAAGTAGCCGAACTGGCCCGGCGGTAGATCGCGGGCCGTCAATTGGAAGGCGTTCGTCTCGACGACGGAGCTTCCGATCGCGGTGATCGAGCCGGACGAACCGGTCGAGTTGGGAAGAGCTGGCGTGCAGTACGCCGTGCCGATGGGGGGAGCCGAGAAGAAGGCGAGCCACGCCTCCTTGGCGCCGCTGGGGTTGTCGCCCCAACCGACGATGGCGTTGCCGTCGGGCGAGATCGCCTCGGCCATGCGCAGCCGCCACCCGTCGAGCCCGACCGCGCCGAGCGAGATCAGGTGCTCCTTCAGTTCGACCAGGCCCAGGGTCGGCGTCCAGACGGTCGCGCGAAATCCGCTCGCAGTCGAGTGGTCGAACCCGACCACGACCGAACCGTCGGCGTTCGTGCCGCGCGCTTCGCCGGAGTCGCCGCCGGGGAGGGATCCGAGGCCGACCATGCCGCCCGCCGCCGTCCATCGAAAAGCCTCCGCGCCCAGCGTCGACTCGCTCGCTCCGACGACGACCGAGCCGTCCGCGTTGACCGCCGTGGCGAAGCTCGAGACCGCGGCTCCCGGCAGGTAGCCGAGGCCGACCATCCCGCCGGCCGCCGTCCAGCGGTAGGCCTCCAGGCCCGTGATGCCCTCACTGGCCCCGACCACGACGTCACCGGTCGCGCTCACGGCATGGGCGGAGCTGCTGAAGAAGTTGCTGCCCGGCAGACCCCCGAGCCCGACCATCCCGCCCGCGGCCGTCCAGCGGAAGGCCTCGAACCCCGTGCTCGAATGGCTCGTACCGACGATCGTCGTGCCGTCCGCGCTCACGCCGCGCGCACTGCTCATCGCGATTCCCCCCGCAAGCGAGCCGAGGCCGACCATGCCGCCGGAGGTCCAGCGAAAGGCCTCGGGCAGCGTTCCGGCGTTGCTCTCGCCGACGACGACAGACCCGGCCGCGTCGGTTCCGAAGGCCACGCTGACGAACGAGCCACCGGGCAGATCGCCCAGACCCACGATCCCTCCCGCCGTCCAGCGGAAGGCTTCTTGGTGGGGCCCGGCCTGTGCCGAGCTACTGCTTCCGACGACGACGGAGCCGTCGGCGTTGAGGCCGAAGGCTGTGCTGTCCAGGCTGCCGCCCGGCAGGTCGCCCAGCTCGACGAAACCGGCCTGCCGCGCGGTGGCGAGTGGGGCGAGCCCCGAGAGGAGCCCCAAGAAGAAAAGAGGTCGGGCGGGTCGTCGAGTGATCGCTGTCATGGCGGTTTCCATCGTGGTCGAGCGCTTTCCTGACATGGTAGCTCGTACGGGCTGGAGCGTGTCGCACAGCGTATTCTGAGGCCGCAAGGGACTTGGAGGAGCATGCTCGAAGCAGGCGTCGACCACGACGCAGGTGAGATCACGCTGTCGCCGGTCGTGGAAGTGCGCGGCCGGCTGGTCGGTCCGACGGGGTTCGACCCGGCGGGCTACGCGGTGCGGATCTTCCGCGCTGGACGTCAGATCGGCGGCGCGACGGTGGACGGGAGCGGCGCGTTTGCCATCGAGGTCAGCGCGGGAGGGGTCGACGTGCTCGCGACGCGCCGTGGCTGGTGGGACGAGGGGTACGTCACGCCGGCGGAGATCGCGGGTCGCGTGCAGGCCGTTGCACCGGCGGCGGACATCGAGGTGCCGGTCGGCGCGGGACAAGGGCGGGTGCGTGGATCGATCGAGACGGCTGCCGAAGTCGTTCAGGTCGCGATCTTCGATCCGTGGGCGGAGCGCTCGACGCGCTACGCCGAGCGCACGTTCGCGGAGGTCCCCGTCGTCGTGGGACGGTTCGAGACGCCGCTGTTCACCCCCGGCATCTACGACCTCCGTGTCGTGGCGGGGGACGAGGCGCCGGTCTGGGCAACGGCTGTTTCGGTCACCGCCGGTCACGTGGCGGATGCGGTTTTCGAGAGGGTGGAGGTCACCGGGTTGTCCGTGACCACGGTCGACCCGAGCGGAGCGGCGGCCAACGGGGCGACGGTGCACGTCAGCGATGGCTTCGACCGCAAGGAGCGCCGCGCGACGACCGGGGAAGATGGCCGCGCGTCGTTCGACGCTCCTGCGGAGACGGTGCGGGTGTGGGCCGAGCTGCCGGGGTCGGCAGCGCCTCACCGCGCGTCGTCGCGCTACGTGCTGGCGCGAACGAGCTGAGGCTCGAGCTCGAGCCGTACGCGGACCTCGTGGGGAGGATCGAAGACTCGGGTGGGCCGGTGGCCGATGCGCGGCTGGGGATGCAGCGCGTCGGCAAGAATCGCTACTGGAAGTTCTTGACCGATCGGCGCGGGCGCTTCGAGTTCGAACCGCTACCGCCGGGGTCGTACCGCCTGTATGTCAGCGGGCACGAGGTGCGCCGCATCGAGCTCGAGCCGGGCGAGCGACGCGACGAGGTCTTCCGGCTCGGCGAGCGGACGATGGACATGATGCTGGTCGAGGACGGAGAGCCGGCGCGCCACATCGATTCGGCGTCGTTGCTCTGCCTCGATCCCGCGAGCGAGGACTACGGTCGTCACTTCACCGCGGACCTGATCGCCCCAGGCCGGCTACGCGTTCGTCGACCGTCGGGCGCGGCTCTCCTGGCCTTCACGCGACACGGGCCGAGCACGAATCGCACCGAGGTCGTAGGAGTACCGGCCGGCGGCGGCACGATCGAGCTCGACCAGAACCGCGTTGTGATGGATGGTCCCGCCGACCTCGCGGGTGGGCCTCCGGTGCGCGGGGAGTTGGTCGAGGTGCATGGCGTTCGGCTGGCGGACGTTTGGAAGTGGGGCGGACCGATCGAGCTGGCGTTTGTGCGCGACGACGCCGGACGGCAGGTGTTCCGCGGGATGCCCGCGGGCTCACGGTTGCTGTTGCGCGGCTTCGACGCCACTGGGCGGGAGCTCGAGCGCACCGTCGTCGTGGGCACAGGCGAGAGTGCCGTGCGCCTCGAGTGACGTCCTCGACGCGGGCGGCGCAACGGCTCATCCCGCGACGAGCGCGGCGAGGATCTTCTGGGCTTCCTTCGCCTTGGTCGCGCGCACGCTCTTCCAGTTCGGTCCCGCCTCCGTGATCGTGCCGACCGGACCCTGGATGATGTTCGCGGGCTGATTGAAGCGCGCGATCGTGCCCTGCACAGATCACGCCCTGGTGCTGCGCGCCAGTCCGCGGTCCTCCTCGCCCTGTTCTACGGGGCTCGTGCGCTAGGGGGCGAGCTTGCATCATGGCTCGAACGTACCACTTTCGGTGCGGTCTTGCGGGCCGCGCGCTACGCGCAGCGTCGGGGCCGGGCGCCGGCTCCTTGCGCTGTTTCGGCACTGCTCCGTTCAGAAACTCGGGGGGAAGGCGGCGTGGTGGCGGGGCAGCGGGCCGCGGACCGCATCTGGCTCGACGTCGATTCGAGTACGGCCATCCGACTCCGCTGGTGGAGCTTCTTCGGGCCCTGCTGGCCGTCGACGCGAACGGACTCTCTGAGTTTCGAGCAATGTGATTGACGCTCCCACGGCAGCGCACGTCGTGTCTCACGTGGCGCGCGTTTCGTGTACCGTGGGCGCTGAGTCGCTAGCCACGGAAGCGCGATCCATCCCGTCGCCCACAGAGGAGCACGGCTGTTCCAAGAATCAGACCGAGTCCGAGTTACTCGCATCGACCGCAGCGAGAGAGCGTTCGACGGCACCACCAGTCACGCGCATGCGCCGGCCGTTGGGGACGAGGGGAGAGTTGTCAGCGTCGGATGCATCCGCCTTGGTCGTCTGCGAAGGACGCGGTGGCGTCACGGTGTGGCTCGCCGAGTTCGACCCTGCCGAGCTGATGCTCGTGTCGCGACTGGCGTCCAGGAACGGGCGAGGGTGGAGGCTCGTGCCGGCTCTCTTCGCTGTCGTGTCGATCGTGCTCTTCCTCTGGAGCGGCGTGCTTCTCTTCCACTGCGACGCGCTGCGTCGCGACGTCGTTCAGGCAGCTCGCGAGCGCGGACAAGAAGTGCCTCCCGGCCCCCCGGCGGGGCATCTGATGTGGCGCGGGGTCGCGACGATCGCGAATGGAGCGGCCATGGTCGGGTTCCTGGCGTTCACGCTTCAGCGCCCCAAGTCGTGACTGCGGATCGCAATCACACCACTAGAATCCACACGCCAAGCAGTCAGCTCGCCACCCCCTTCGATCAAGCATGAACGTCGCAGTCGTCTACTTGATGGGGCAATCGAACTGCTGGGGCCAGGGATCCTTCCACTCGCAGGTCACCGACCCCCAGTACGACACGACCCCTCCCAACGTCTTCATCTGGAACAAGCTCGCCGGCAGCCACCCGCACGCGCCCGAGGGCGACGGGACGTTCGTGCCGTTGACGACCGGTTTCGGCTTTCAGAACCCACCGGGCTCGAACGCCGACGCGATCGGGTGCGAGCTGCAGCTCGTGCACGTTCTGCGCCAGCGCTACGACGAGCCGATCTACGTCATCAAGTGTGCGCGCGGCGGGACGTCGCTGTCGCCCGATCCCAACCGCTTCGAGTGGTCTCCGCTGAAGACGGGTGAGCTGTACGACATCTGGCGCGACCACTACCACGCACCGGCGATCGAGCTGATTCGCGCGCAGGGGAACACGCCGCAGTGCGTCGGCGTCGCGTGGTGTCAGGGGGCGGCGGACGCGAGCATCAACGCGCCGCCGGGGGCCGCCGACAACTACCGCCAGAACCTGGAGACGCTCATCCAGCGGGTGCGCGCCGACGTCGGCAACCCCGGTGTCCCGTTCGCGATTCAGCGCGAGACGAACCTCGACCCGGCGCTCTTTCCCGGTCTCGATCTCGTGCGCGACGCGCAGACGACGGTCGGCAAGAACGACCCGCTCGTCGCGACGTTCAACTCCGACACGCGGACGCTGCCGAACGGCCGGCTGGCGTTCGAGAAACACGATGGAGAGCACCTCACTGGCAACGGGCAGGTCGATCTCGGCAATGGTGCGGGCGCACAGCTCCTGCGGCTGGTGGGGCCCAACGGGCCGAACGTCATCGCCCCGCTCTGAGGTGCGGATCGAGCGCGTGCGCCTCTTCCTCGAGCGCGCGCGCGGCGGTCGGGTTGCCGCGGCTCGCCTCGAGCAGGTCGTCGAGCACGCGCAGGCCCTCGTCCGCGTGCCCGAGCTGGCCGAGCAGCGAGCCGAGATTCGTCGCGCTCACGGCGGCGTCGGGGTCGAGCTGTGGGGCGCGCTCGTAGGCGCGCACCGCATCCTCGCCACGCCCGGCCGTTTCGAGCAGGCTCCCGCGCACGTGGTGGTACATCGGCAGCGCTGCGACGACGCCGCTGACGGGTCTGTCGAGCAGCTCGGCGGCGCGCTCGCGGTATGGGCGGCTCGGCCCCCGGTCCACAGGCGGCCGCCGCCCGCAGGGAGAGGGCGACGGCGTGTCGCAACCGATCGCTCCTACGGGTGCAGCACGATCGCGCCCGCGCGATCGCCGTCGAGCGGTGCGTCGAGCGCGACCCCGTTGGCGTCGAGCGCGAAGGCGAGGACGGCCCAGTACATCTCTTCGGTCATCTCCGCGCGTGATTCCTCGTCCGGCGGCATCGTGGTCGTCGCGAACATCGCGATGTCGAGTGCCGTGCGGAACTGGCCCTTGCGGAAGCGACTGCCCTCGGGCGGGTCGAGCGGGAACGCAGCGTCGCCGACGACGGGCGGCGTGTTGCGTCCCCCCTGGCCCGCATCGCCGTGGCAGTCGGCGCAGTAGTTCCCGTACACTTCACCTCCCAAGGCGATCTGGGCGCGGGCTCCGTCCTCGGACGAGACGTTGGGCGTCGACGAACAGGCCCACGCGAACACGAGAGTCGCGAGGACGAGCGTGCCGAGAAGCTTGGGGATCATGCGGTCTCCGGGAATTGGTCACGAAGGCCGGAGGGTAGCCCACTCAGGTCCGGCGGAACAACCTCTAGTGGTGTGATGCAGACAGTTGCGGTCTTGTCCGGGGTTCGCGTGTGCGTGCCACAAGGCGCGGCGACGACGCAACTTCGCTGCCAATACGGTGACATTGGGATTGGTCGCAGGAGCCGCAACGCCGTGGCGCGTGCATGCGGGCCGGGATACGACTGCGAATGTCTGTATCACACCACTAGTAGACGGGCTGCCAGGTCGGAGGTTATTCCGGGGCGTCCCGATCGCCGTTCTTGCCCTTCTTGCCGTTCTTCTTTCCGCGCGTCTTCTTGAACTCCTTCAGCTCCTTCTCGCGCTCGAGCCAGGTCTGACCGCGCACGATCCACTCGGGGGCCTCTTCATCGTCGAGGTAGTGGCGGAACCACTCGAGGACGCGGTGGTGGTAGTCGACCTGGTTGGGCTTCTTGCGCAGACCGTGGTTCTCGCCCGGGTAGACGAGCATCACCAGCGGCCGTTGGGCGAGCCGCGCGGCGTTGTACATCTCGATTCCCTGGTGCCAATCGACGGCGCCGTCCTTGTCGCCGAACGTCATCAGGAGCGGTGTGTTCAGGCGCTCGATGTTGAAGATCGGCGAGTTCGCGATGTAGGTGTCGATGTCGCGCCAGAAGGGGCGGTCCATGCGTCCCTGGCTCTCGTGGAAGATGTACGCGTCGGTCTGTCCGCTGTTCCAGTACATGCTCATCGACATGCTCATCATGTTCGTCAGCGGCGCACCCGCGACTCCGGCCGCGAACAGATCGGTCTGCGTGACGACGAACGCCGTCTGGTACGCGCCCCAGGAGTGTCCGACGAGCCCGATGCGGTCCTCGTCCACCATGTCCTTGCGCAGCACCTCGCGCACGGCGGGAACGACGCACTCGACCGCCGACAGACCCGGGTTCTGGGCGCGGTAGACGATGTCGGGCTGGAAGACGAAGTAGCCCTGGCTCGTGAACACCGACGCGTTGTACGGATTGCGCTCGGAGGGCGTCTCGTAGTCGTGCAGCACCTGCGAGCGCAGCTCATAGATGTAGACAACCATCGGGTAGCGCTTGCCGGGCTCCCAACCCGCGGGATAGAAGAGCGCGCCCTGCAGCGGGGTGCCGTCGGCGCTCTCGTAGTCAACGAGCTCGGAACGGCCCCACAGGTAGTCGGAGTGGAACGGGTTCGTCTCGGTGACCTGTTCCGCGCCGTCCAGGGCCGGCCCCGCGACGAACAGGTCGGGCGAATCGTCGTAGCGCTCTTCGCTATAGACGAAGACGTCCGCTTCCTCGGCGCGTGCGAGCCGCCGGATGCGCGCGTCCTTCCACACGAGCTGCTCGACCGGTCGGCCGAACGTGAACTGCCCGTAGCCCGACTTCTTGCTCGTGTCGCCCCAGAGACTGACGTAGAAGCCGCGCGCGGGGTCGACGAATTCGTCCTCGTCCTCGTCGAGCACGATGCGGCGGTGGCGGATGCGCTCCTGCGCACCTTCGGTCAGTCGTTTCGCGCCGGAGCCGTCGAGGGCGAAGCACCACAGGTCGTAGCGGTCGGCGAGGACGACGTGCTTGCCGTCCTTCATCCACGCACTGATCCCGTAGGGGGGCTTCTCGTTGGTCAGGCTCGAGTTCTCCTGGTTGATGAACCGCGTCACCATGCCCTCGGTCAGCGATGTCTTGCCGCCCGTCTCGAGGTCGTACGACCAGATGTGGTCGTCGCGCACGAAGAGGATCTGCCGGCCGAGCGGGTCGCCCGTGAAGTGCCAGCGGACGCGCTCGAGGATCTTCTTGCGCTCGCCGCTCGCGACGTCGACGGCGTACAGGTCGACGAGCGTCGCCGAGAAGCGCTGCTCCTCCTCGTAGGGCGTTTCGTCGCGCCCGAGGGCCCAGCGCTGCCCATCGAGCAGATCGACGTCCTCGACCAGCTCGTCCTCGAGCACGACCAGGTCCTCGGCGTCGAGCCAGAGGCACGCGAGCCAGCTCTCCTTCGCGTCGCGGTCCGCCGTCTTCTTCTGGCGCGGCAGCACGTCGATGTCGCTCGCGTGCCAGACCTCGACTCCGGGGGGGTCATCGAGGGTCTCGCGCATCGAGCGCTCGTCGGAGTCGTCTTCGTCGCCCTCGTCGTCGCTGCCCTTCTTGTTTTTCTCCTCGTCGCGCTCCGGGCTGCTCTCCTCTGGCGCCTGCTCGCCTTCCTCCGTCTCCTCGGTCGCGTCGAGCTCCGCGGGCCGCGTATCCCAGGACTTCAATCCAAAGAAGAGCGCCGAGCCGTCGTCCGACCAGGTGACTCCGGCGAAGTCGACGAGGCGACGGTCGTCGGGGAAGGCCTCTTCCTGCAGCGGGTCGTAGGTGGTCGCGCGCGGCGTCGCTCCATCCAGGCCGCGCCAGGCGAGAACCGCGTGCGTCGTGTCCTCGTCTTCCTCGAACGCCTTCTCGCGCAACACCGCCAGGTCCGCCGCGTCCTCGCGCCAGGTGAGGCGGTGGTAGGCGGAGGCGGACGAGTCGAGCGTCACGAGGCGTTGGGTCGCTGCTTCCCAGACGCGCACGCCGTTGCCGGCCTCGTCGGGCGAGTCGATCGTCATCGCGAGGAGCTCTCCAACCTCGCTCCACTCGAACGCGTCGGTCCGGCCGAAGTGGGTGTCGATCCCGGTCGCCAGGTCGCGTACGACGAGGTCCGCGCCGTGCTCGTCGTCTTTCGCACCGTAGTGGAGCATCGCGAGGTTGGCGCCGCTCTCGCTGAACGCAAAGCGGGAGACGCGCTCGATCTCGAGCTTGTCGCCCTTGACCAGGTCGTAGAGGCCCAGTTGATTCTCCGCCGTCTTCTTCTCTTCCGTCAGCTTCTCTCGTTCTTCCTCAGAGTGACCTATGGCGAAGGCGAGCCACTTGCTGTCGCCCGAGAAGACCGGGCGCGTGCCTTCGGGGAACGACTCGACGGCATCGCTCGCGAGCAGCCGGGCGTGCAGCTCGCGCGTCCCGTCTTCGCGTCGCAACTCGTAGGCCAGCCAGCGGCCGTCCGGCGAGAGCCGGGTCGTCCCCAGGCGCTCCCACTTGCGCCAGTCGGCCGGGCCCGCGACACGCGGCCCGCTGGCGGAAGATGGCTCCTGGGCCTCCTCGCCCGCTGCGACTTGCGCGGCGACGTCCTGCCGCTCCACCTCCGCGGTGGTCACGGGGGCCTTCGATGCGATGACGCCGGGGCCCACATCCTGGACAGATGCGAAGGGGACCAGGGACAGGCCTGCGAGGAGCTGGAGTCGAAGCATGGTGGTGGGTCTGGGGGGCACGTCGAGGCGTTCGCGCGCGGGCGCTCGAACTGCCAAGCGTACAGCCAGGCTGGCGTCCCATGAGGGTCGACTCGGCCCTTCCCAGGGTGGTGTCTCGATGTGGAGCGACGCTCCGCCGCAGCATGGACAAACGGGCCCGACCGAACTCCGCGGATCGGGCTACCCTTCGGGGCTGCATCCGTTCTACCCTGGTGCGGCCAGTGCGGCCGCTCGGCTCGGCGGCGCACCACGCATTCTCTCCCTCTCTCCAGGTCAACCACGCTTCGCGCGGGATGGGCATCGTGCTGGACATCGCATTCGTTCGACGTAAGACGCTTCTATGCATTGGGGGGACATGCGTCGCGGCGCTGTGCTCCGTCGCCGCCGTGTCGCGCCCCGTGCCGGCCGACCCGGAGACCGGGGCCAGCGAAGCCTCACCCGTCGCGCCTTCCGACCCGGACTGGCGCAACGACCCCGACGCGGCGCTCGTCGTCTTCATGATGGGGCAGTCGAACCTGTTCGGTCAGGGATCGAATCACTCGGACGTCACCAACCCCGAGTACTCGATCACGCCGGCGGACACGTTCATTTGGAGCAAGATCAGCACGAGCACGCCCTTCCACCCGATCGACGACGGCGCGTTCGTGCCGCTGACGACCGGGTTCGGTTTCCAGAACCCGCCCGGCTCGAACCCCGACGCGATCGGGTCCGAGCTGATGATCGCGCACGAGATCGACGCGTTTCGGTCCGGCAAGCCGGTCTACTTCATCAAGTGCGCGCGCGGCGGCTCCTCGATCGCACTGCACATCCTGAACTTCGAGTGGTCGGTCGACTCGGTCAACGAGTTGGTCGACGTGTGGCGCGAGTACTACTACGAGCCCGCGATCCAGGACCTGTACGCCGCCGGCAAGAACCCCTATTTGTTCGCGGTCTTCTGGGGCCAGGGCGCGTCGGATGCCAGCACCATCGCTCCGCCTAACGCGGCGGAGAACTACGGCTTCAACCTGACCCGGCTGATGGGCAACATCCGCACGACGATCAGCCTGCCGAACGCGCCGTTCGTCGTTCAGCGCGAGACCGACCTGCCGCCGAACCAGTACCCCGGCACGCCGCTCGTGCGTCAGGCGCAGGAGATGATCGCGAAGGTCGATCCTTACGTCGTCACGTTCGACACCGACTCGCGCACCGAGAAGAACGTGATGTTCTACGAGAAGTGGGACAGCGAGCACTTCACGGGCAACGGACAGCGCGACTTCGGGCGCGACGCGGCTGGCCACATGATCTCGCTCGAGTCGCGGCACCAGCTGCAGCTGATGCCATTGCCGCAGTAAGGCATCGGGCCAATGTTCCGGTAGGCCGGTCTACTGGAACACGACCTCGACCCCGTCCGAGAAGTTGCTCGTCAGCATCGGGTTGTTGTCCCTGTACCACGCCTGGAAGTTGAAGGTGTCGCCGGGGACGACTGCGACAGGCGGGTTGACCGGGATCGCGGTCAGGTCGACGATCAGCGACGCCGTCGGGCCCTGGAAGATGTCTGCGATCGCGTTGTACCGCCCGATGTCGTTCGACAGGCACAGGAGCCCCGATGATCCCGGCGGGCTGAGCAGCCCCTGCGTGCGCGAAGTCAGGAAGTAGCCGAACTGGTTCGGCGGCACCTGGTCGATCGTGAGAGTCAGCTCATTCAGCGTCGCGGATGCCGAACCGGTCGCCGCGATCGTCGCCGGTAGCCCGGTGCTGTTCGGGAGAGCGGGCGAGCAGTAGATCGTCCCGACCGGGCCACCGATCTGGGCAAGAGAGGCGATGTCGCTCGCGCTCAAGGGGCCGTCGTAGAGGCGCACGTCGTCCAGGATGCCGTCGAAGAACTCGTCGCCGCCGGGGAAGTCGGCGCCGAGCGTCAGGCTCTCCGCGGCGGTTCCAAGGATGACGCCGGCCGCGGCGTGGACGCTGTCGAGTCCACCGTCGAGGTACAGGCGCACCTCGTTTCCGTCGAACGTCACCCCGAGGTGATGCCACGTCGCCGGCAACAGGTCTGCCGAGGACGTCCACGTCCCTCCGCCGACCCCGCCGACCGGGTTGCCCCAGTTGGCGGTGAACTTGAACTTGCCGATCGGAAAGCCGAGCTGGAGCGCGTAGGGGCTCGTGTTGATGCCCTTGGTCAGCACGCCGTCCCAGTCGCCGAGCACGTTGACGTTCACCCACGCCGTGATCGAGAGCTGCGCGACGTCGTGCAGCGGATCGGACGCAGCGCGCGCGTGGTGCCCGAAGCCGTTGAGCGCGAGCCCACCGCCAATCTGACCGGGCACCCACATCTGCGGGCTCGCGAAGAGCTGCGCGTCGAGACCGTTGCCCGACGAGTCGGAGACGCCGGTCCCCGAGGTCTCGTCCAGGCGGTAGTGTACGACCAGGTTCTGGGACGTCGCGGGGAGAGCGAGGACGAGCGCGAGAAGAGAGCGGCGAATCATGCACGAACCTCCTGTTCCTCCATCCTACGCCGTTCACTCGGAACGGATGCCACCGACCCGCGGGCGCGGCCCGGTCACAGGTCGTCGCGCATCCAGGCGGTGGCCAGGCTGTCGGCGTACTCGTTCCAGAGGTGCCCGGAGTGTGCGGCGATCCAGGCAATCTCGCAGTGCGGGTGCGCCCGGTCGAGCTCGTAGAGCTCCTGCACGAGCTCGAGGTTCTTGATCGGGCCTCCCTTGCGCTTCCATCCGCGGCGCTTCCAGCCGTCCGCCCAGTCGTTGATCGTGTTGACGCACAGCTTGCTGTCGGTCAACAGGGTCGTGCGCGCGTCCTCGGGGAGCAGCCGGTAGCCCTCGATCAGCGCCGCGAGCTCCATGCGGTTGTTCGTCGTCTGCTTCTCTTTGCCGTGGCGTTCCGCGCGCACCTCGCCGTCCTCGACCCACACGGCGCCCCAGCCGCCCGGGCCGGGGTTCGGCGACGCGCTGCCGTCGGTGAACACGCCCGTCTGTGGGCCGCTCGAGTATTTGGCGAGGACCTGCTTCAGGGTGAGGTTCTCCTCACGCAGCGCCGCGCTGCCACGGGCGCGTGCCTTCGTGCCACTCGCCGATCTGCGCGGCGAGTGCTCGCGGCAGAACTTGGGCGTCCATCCCGGGTACTTGTCGAGCGCCGCTTGGGCGACGTCAAACGGGGCCTGACAAACGGTGCAGTCGAACTTCGGCATGCTCTTGCTAGTGGTGTGATGCAGACAGCTGCGGTCTTATCCCGAGTTCGCGTGTGCGTGCCACAAGGCGCGGCGACGACGCAACTTCGCTGCCAATACGGTGATACTGGGATTGGTCGGAGGAGCCGCAACGCCGTGGCGCGTGCATGCGGGCCGGGATACGACTGCGA
>JAAELL010000446.1 GCA_024226735.1 bacterium
ATTTTGGTCGGCCCGTACCCGCCCGCTGCTGCGTTGCGCCTCCTCCGAGACTTGCAGCGAAGTCGCGTCGTCGCTGCGCCTTGCAGCGAACGCGTACGCACCGACCAAAATGCCGCACAAGAGTGAATCACACCACTAGCCTCTGGGCGCGCTGTGCACGTGAACGCGACTCTCCGTCTCCCAACGATCGCCGCCGCGGTCGCAGCCGCCGCACCGCACGCCAGTCAAGAGCCGGACCACCTGTTCCGCGAGCGCATCGTCCCCTTGCTCGAAGCGAGCTGAGTACGCTGCCACAGCGGTCCAGAGCCCGCCGGCGCGCTCTCGCTCGCGAGCGCGGAGGGCCTGCTCGCCGGAGCGGACGGCGAACCGGTCGTCGCGCCGGACGATCCGGGGGCGAGCCTCCTGCTCGACGTCGTCAGGGGCCACCCGCCAACCTGGCCCCCGCGATGCCCGCCGAGGGCAGGCCTCTGAATGCGCGCGAGCTCGCCGACCTCGAGCGCTGGATCGCGGACGGAGCCCACTGGCCTGGCGACGTCGTCCTCGGCGACCCGGCGCGCTGGTGGGCGTTTCAGGCACTCACCGCCGAGCCGCTGACGTCGAGCGCCGCGATCGACACGCTCGTCCGGGCACGCCACACCGAGCGCGGTCTCTCCCCGTCGCCGCCGGCACCTCCGCGCAGCCTCGTGCGCCGGCTCTACTTCGACCTCCTCGGTCTGCCCCCGCCGCCCGCGGTCGCTTCGGCGTTCGAGGCCGACCCGAGCGACGCGGCGTTCGACGCGCTCGTCGAGGAGCTCCTCGCACCTGGCTGGCGGGTGGCGGTGTGCGCGGTGGCGCGTCCCACGGTGCAACGGACGAGTGGTCGTTCCGCGCAGTCGAGGACCCGACTCACGTCCACGACGTGCACGCGACGGTCCTGCACCTGCTCGGGCTCGACCATGAGCGGCTAACG
Organism: bacterium; assembly: GCA_024226735.1. Taxonomy (GTDB): domain Bacteria; phylum Planctomycetota; class UBA1135; order UBA1135; genus JAAELL01. Next base: position 950 of record JAAELL010000446.1, read on the forward strand.
TTCCGCTACGATGGAATCGACAGTAGGTTAGCGAACGTACACGGAAGCGTGTTGCGAGCGATCATCGACTGAAGCGACTCCCGCCCGTGCAATAGCGGCGCACGCAAGTTCGCATTCCGGGTCGATCGCCGCATTGGATTCCGGACGCAACCCGGGATTTGCCATTCCCGCGTGGAGCCGCATGGTGCAAGCTGTACCCGTTGGCCCAGCCCAACAGGCGCGCGTTGAATGCCGGGCGAGAGAGCCCGGTCCAGCAAGTCGTCCGCTTTCCGGACATTCGTGACTCTTCGAAAGCGGACGTTGTTGCGCGCAGGGCCGGAGGTGGGTTCCCGTGTGGCCTGACGCCATCGACTCGCTAATGGTTTTCCCGAACTCAGAGTATCCCAAAGGACCAAGAAGAAGCCCATGCAGCGCTCGCTCCTCCCTCTCGCTGTTGCCAGTCTTATGGCGTCCCCGGCTCGTGCCCAAGTCCTCATCAACGAGGTCGATGCCAACACGGGAAGCCCCTTGAACGAGCTCGTCGAGCTCTACGATGGCGGCGTCGGGCTCACCCCATTGGACGGCATGTCGATCGTCTTTTTTCGAGGCTTCGACGACCGAAGTTACGCCGCGTTCGACCTGACCGGTTTCGCGACGAACGGGAACGGATACTTCCTGTTGAGCAACGGTCCGGGCATCCAGCCCGAGATCTTCCTGATGCCCGATGCGCTAGTCGACGTCAACGGCGCCGTGGCCCTGTACACGTCCCCGGCGACGACTTTCCCGCCGGGGACCGACGTCACCAGCGCCAACCTGATGGATGCGATCGTGTACGGCTCGGGCACGACGTTCGATCCCGAGCTCGTCGGCACGCTGCTCATCGACAGCACGCAGCCGCAGCTCGACGAGGGCCTGTACGGGCAGCCGACGGTGCACTCCAACCAGCGCTGCCAGAGCGGCGGAGGCGCGGCGCGTACGACGCGCGGCTGGTTGACCTCCCCCACCTCGCCGGGCCAGGGCCCCTTGTACCTCGGCACGAACTACTGCGTGCAGGTGCCCAACTCCACGGGGCTGATTGCGTCGATGCGAGCGATCGGCAGCCGGTCGATCATCAACAACGACGTGCGCCTCATCTGCTGCGACATGCCGCAGGACCAGCCGGGCTACTTTCTCGTCAACAGCACGGCGAGCTTCGTTCCCATCGCCGTCTCCAACGGAAACCTGTGCCTCGCGGTCGACCCGGGTCTGGGGCGCTACGGCAGCATGGGCAATCTGCAGAACTCGGGCACGATCGGTTCGATCTCGTTCGTCATCGACCTGACCTCCATCCCGTTCGCATCCGGAACGCCGCCGGTCGTCGAACCCGGAGATACGTTCTACTTCACCGCCTGGTTCCGCGACATCGCCGCCGGGGGAGCCGACAACAACTTCGCCAACGGACTGGCGATCACGTTTCAGTGATGGCACATGGGGGATTCTGCCCCATCCCCCGGTCGTTTCCGTCGCGGGCCACAGCAGCTGAATAGGACCTGCTCGCGTGCTCGAAGCGTGCGCCAGCGGTGACAGGAGCCGTCCCAAGTAGGTATTGGCGCCAGGAACGCTCGGGAGTACGGTGACCACGTGCCGCCGCGCGACCTCCGCACCCCGCTGCTCGTGCTCCTGTTCCTCCTCGCCGCCCCGCGAGCGCGGGCCCAGAGCGAGCTGTACCACGTCGACGGCGACGTCGAGTTTCTCGGTCTCGGCCGCTCACTCGACGCAGCGGGCGACGTCGACGGCGACGGCACGCCCGATTGGATCGCCGGCTCGAGCGCCGGAGCACGCGTGCACTCGGGAGCCGACGGTGCGCTCCTCCATCTTTTCCCAGGACAGCCGGGCAACACCCTGTTCGGCTGGGCCGTCGCCGGGGCGGGCGACGTCGATCGTGACGGGTTCGCGGACCTGTTGGTCGGCGCTCAGCTCGACTCGTCCCAGTTTCCATCGGGTGGGCGGGCATGGATCTTCTCCGGCCAGGACGGGAGCGTGCTGCGCACCCACGACGCCGGAGCTCCGTCGGAGTTCTTCGGGTCGACCCTGGCGGGACTCGGTGACGTCGACGGCGACCAACACGCCGACTACGTCGTCGGCGCCCCCGGCGCTGGCGTCGTGCGCGTCTTCTCGGGCCAGAACGGGAGCACGTTGCACACGCTCACGAGCGCGCGGCTCGGGTTCGGGGAAGACGTTGACCGAGCTGGCGACGTCGATGGGGACACGGTCGCCGACGTGCTCGTCGGCTTCCTCGAATCGGGCGGTGGTGTCCACGTCTATTCGGGCGCGACTGGCGGCTTGCTGCGCACCGTACAGGGCCCCGCAGCCGGAGAGGGCTTCGGCAGCCGGGTTGCAGGGATCGGAGACGTCGACGGGGACGGGCGGTCGGACTTCGCGGTCGCCGCACCGCTTGCGCCAGCCAACGGGGCATCCGGAGCAGGCACCGTGCGCGTCTACTCGGGTCAGACGGCGGCTCTCTTGTACGCGGTGTCCGGTCCGCGAAGTGAGCTGCGGCTCGGCCGCTCGCTCGCGGCGGCGGGCGACGTCGACGGTGACGGCACGCCGGACCTGATCGCCGGAGCTCCCTCGCAACCCGGCAGCTTCGCCGGCTCGCTCGTCAACCAGGAGCCGACCCTCGCGATGGTGTTCTCGGGGGCCGACGGCACTCTGCTCTACACCTACGGTGGAGCGTTCTCCATCGACCAGTTCGGGTTCTCCGTCGCCGGGATCGGCGACGTCGACGCGGACGGACTCGACGACCTCGCCATCGGGGCCACGCTCGACGACCACGGTGCGTTCGGCGCTGGACGGATCCGCGTCATCGGCGGCGCGGGGTGTCCGCAACCGCGAAGCTACTGCACGAGCGCACCGCACAGCTACTTCCAAGGGCGCGCACGGATCGGAAGCCTGGGCTCGGTGAGCTTGAGCGCCGGAGACCTGACGCTGTACGTGGTCGAAGGCGTGCCCGAGCAGTCGGGGCTGTTCTTTTACGGCGCGGCGGAGACGCAGGTCCCCGCAGGCGACGGGTTCCTCTGCATCGCCGGCGCGCTGCGCAGACTGCCGGCTACGCCGTCGAACGGGTCGGGAATCGTGATCTCGGAGGTCGGTCCGTCGCTCGCGGGCCTCTTTGGCGCGGGACGCACGGTGCACTTCCAGTACGTCTTCCGCGACCCGCTCGGACCGGGGGGCACCGGTTTCAACTACTCGGACGCGCTCGCGGCTACTTGGTGTCCGTAGTCACCTCGCCACGTAGCGAAAAGGACAGGTAGGCCGAGCGGCGCTGCCCCCCGTCGGGTGTCTCGCCCAGGTAGAAATCGACCTCGACCCGCCGCTCCTCGGGGAAGTACAGCGCGTGCCACAGGGTCCGCCCGGGCGCCCAGGGTCCGTCGCCAGCAGCGCCGTTCGCGGCGACGCACGCGCTCGACTCGCGCACGAAGTCGAGCGTGACCTTGCCCGCGCGCTGCTCGAAGCGTTCGAGCACCTTGCTCGCACACGGAGCGTGGACAACGCCCCCGTGACCGGTTCGTCACCGAGCGCATGGGGTGTCCAGAGGGGTACGCTCTGGCAGTGGCTCGATACGTCCTCCGTTGGGTCGCCTGCATGGCGATCACGCTTCCGGTCGCCGGTCAGTCTCGGACCGATCACGAATCGACCCCGCTCGAACGTCTCGAGTCGGGCGTCACCGCATTGCGCGAGCTCGGCCGCGGCGAGGAGGCCGAGAACCTGAACGGCATCGTCGCCGAGGTCCGCGCCGAGCGGGAGCGCGCGCTCACACCACTAGCGGGCGGCGCCGAGCTTCCGGGATGGCTGCGGGACGCGGCCGAGCTCCAGGAGCTGTCTGGACGCCCGAACCGAGCGCGGGAGCTGCACGCGGTCGCGGACGCGATGGTCGTACCCGTCCCGCCAAGCGATCCGAGGCGAGTCGCCTGGGCGGGGCCGAGCTACTCGGAAGGGCGATCGGCTACGGACGGCTCGCCTCGGCCGGCACGGAACAGGCGGTGCTCGCGCGCGCCCTGCGCGAGGTTCCCGAGCTCGCCCACCTGCGCGCAAACGGCCCCGCGCGTCCCAGTTGACCCGGAGTCCAAACGAGACCTCCTCGAGCGCGTGCGGCGACTCGAGGAGGAGCTGCGGGAAGCGCTCGCGCGATTGCGCGAGGCCAGTGCCGCGGGGGACCGGTGATCAGCCGTTCTTGCGGACGAAGCTGGGCACGAGCGAGCCGACCTTGCTGCGGTACTCGACGTAGCCCGCGCCGTGGGCGCGGACGAGGTCACGCTCTTCGATGGCGACACCGAGGATGATGTAGGTCGTCAAGCCGAGCGCCAGCACGAGGTAGCCGAGCGTCACGGTCGGTGCGCACCAGAGCGCGACGAGGATGCCGGACATCAGCGGGTGACGGTCGAAGCGGTACATCAAGCGCTTGACCAGCGGCGGCGAGGGCGTGTCGTCGCCCTTGAGGTTGCGTTGGACCTGCCTAAGGCCGAAGAGCTCGAAGTGATCGATCGCGAACGTCGCGGACAGCATGTACGTCCAGCCGAGTGCCTGGGCGCCGATCATCGCGATGCGCAGCGCCGGCGTCTCGACCGACCACAGGACGCTCGACAGCGGCTGCCACAGCCACATCATCAGCGCCATCAACAGCCCGGACAGCAGGGTGAAGATCGAGCGCTCGATCGCCGGTGAGACGATCTGGGTCCAGCGCGCCTTGAACGCGGGGCGCGCCATGATCGTGTGCTGGATCCCGAACAAGGCGACGAGCGCCAGGTTGAACACGATCGCGACTGGCGTCGACACGATCTGGACGGGGCCGGGCCCGAACGGCGCGAACCCGAACGTCGCCGCGATGAGCCACACCAGCCCGCCGACGCCGAGCGCCTAGAAGGCGATGCCGAGGAAGAAGAGGCTCCAGCGCGCGAACGCGGAGGACTCTCGGGAAAGGACGCGGGACTGAGTCTGAGTGAGGGTGGTCATGTCTTGATCTCCGTTGGACCCTCCTTGGCGCAATCAGCTCCACGAACCTGCCAGGGCCAGCGCTGAATTCCGCGTCTTCTGCGGGGAGAGCACCAAAAGGGGGACGGCGCAGCGGCGCCGAACGCCGCTACGCCGTCTCTGAGCGGTGCTCCTGCCCCTAAAAGAACGGGATGCAGCAGACGTCGCTGAAGTTGCTCGGGGGCCCGTCGCGGTACCACGCTTGGAAGTACCACGTCTCCCCGGGCAGGATCGGGACGTTCGGCGGGTTGTTCGTCGGGATCACGGCCGTGTTGATCGTCGCCATGAACGATCCGCTTGGCCCGGAGTTCTGCACCCCGGGCTGACCGGCGCCGACCATCCGCGCGATGTCGCCGCCCAAGCACAGGTTGCCGTTGCCGACCGGAAGCGGCGGCTGGCTCGTCGTCGACGCGAGGTAGTAGCCGAACTGATTCGGCGGAAGCTGCGTCGTCGTGAGAACGCCGGTGTAGGGGCCTTGCGAGAGATCGCGGTTGCCGGCGTACGACAAGCTGGCGGGCTGCCCGGTCGAGTTCGGGTTGGCGGGCGAACAGATGTACACGATCGGCGGCGTTCCGGCGGGGCAGCACTCCAAGTCGAGGATCACGTGCATGTTCGGAAAGCCGACCGAGCCCAGAGGGACCGGGTCGACGAGCCCGCAATCGATCGCCGAGATGTAGGTGGGCGCGGTCTCACCGAACGGGTTGGAGCCCACGAAGAAGAAGTCCCCTTGAGGCTGCCCGTTCGGCGCGAAGAGCTCGATGGCGACGACCGTTCCGGCCGGCACCAAGAGCGGTGGGCTGAAGACCGCGGTCACGAAGGTCTGCTGCGGGACCGTCGTGTCGGAGACGCTCACGGCCGACGTTCCGAGGATCGGCATGTTGGCGACGACGGGGAACGCGCTGCCGTCGCGCACGTTGACCGTGATCGGCGTCGAGCCGGCCTGGGAGTTGGAGTCCTCGACGCTGAAGATGGCCGACTTGATCTCGTAGTCGCCAGTCAACCCGCACTGGACCGGGTCGTACAGGCGCCACCAGCTGTTGTCAGTGATGCCCTGCGGGTTGTTGAGACAGGCGACCGAGCCCACGACGATCGTCGTGTTGTCGACCGACTGCGACCACACGGTCTGCGCGGTGGCGGCCGAGGCGCTGACCACGAGCGCCGCCGCGGCCAGCAGGATCGGAGAGACGGTGAGCATTCGATGATTCACGGTGGTGGGATTTCCCTTTTCAAATGGTTGGCTTGGCGAGCGAGCCGTGCAGCAACGGGCCTCGGAATCGGGAAGGGAGACGTCCTAAGTCATAGGTCTCACGGAGGCCCCATCCGCGCAACGGAGAACAGCGTTTCCTACGCTGAGGCACTCCCAGTCGCCTCGAGACCCCCATCGCAGCGGAATCCGGGGAACAAGCGGGGCGGATCGTGCCGTCCCAGGCCTAGGTGAATTCCCTTTCCCCCGATATGCTCTAAGCTGCGTAGGCGCCCGACCGGGCGCACAACCTCTCTTCTCTCTTCGAACTCCCTCCAAGGGTCGCTCCATGTCCCTCGCTATTCGGCGGGCCCCCGCCCCGCTCCTCACCGGTGCCGTGCTCTGCGCGGTTGCCCTCGCCCACGACGACGATCCGAAGCGCCTTGCGCGACCGGTCCTCAACATGGGCGTCGGCCAGACCTTCCAGGCTGGACCGGGCACGACGTCGCAGAACCTCGGCTTCCCGTCTCTCAACGTCCAACTGCTCTCGCAGCTGACGCTCGGTCAGCTCGGCGCGACCGCGGGCGGCAACGACTGCTGGGGCTACGTCTCTCCGTCCGGACGCGAGTACGCGATCATGGGCACCGAGAGCGAGACGATCTTCGTCGACGTCACCGTGCCGACCAACCCGCAGGTCATCGGCGACATCGACGGCCCGAACGGGACGTGGCGTGACATCAAGGTGTACGGCGAGTACGCCTACTCGGTCTGCGAGACCAACGGCCAAGGCATCCAGGTCATCGACCTGACGCAGATCGACAACGGCACGATCTCGCTGACGAACACCGTCAACGGCGCCGGCAGCGGCAAGTCGCACAACGTCGCGATCGACGAGGACAGCGGCTACCTCTATCGCTGTGGTGGCAACGGCAACGGCCTGCGGATCTACGACCTGAACGCGAATCCGACCAACCCGCCGTTCGTCGGAGATTGGCAAGATCGCTACGTGCACGACGCACAGATCGTCACGTACACGACGGGACCGCTCGCCGGCAAAGAGATCGCGTACTGCAGCTCCGGCTTCAACGGTGGCTGGGACAGCACCGGCCTCACGATCGTCGACGTGACGAACAAGAGCAACCCGGTCGTAATGGACCAGCTCAACTACTCGAACGCCGAGTACTCCCACCAGGGCTGGCTGAGCGAAGACCGCCAGTACTACTACCACGGTGACGAGCTCGACGAGGGCAACCTCGGGATCCCGACGAAGACGTTCATCATCGACGTCGCGGACCCGAACAACATCAGCGAAGTCGGCACGTTCACGAACGGCGACTCGGCCACGGGCCACAACCTGTACACGCGTGGCGAATTCATCTACGAGGCCAACTACAAGAGTGGCCTGCGCGTGTTCGACGCGAGCAACCCTGTCGCCCCGGTCGAGGTCGGCTACATCGACACGTACACGAGCAGCGGCGGCTCGCAGTACTCCGGCGCCTGGAGCTGCTACCCGTACCTGCCCAGCGGCATCATCCTGATCAGTGACCGCAGCGAAGGCCTCATCATCGTCTGGCACGGCGAGCCGATCGTCGGCGAGAACTACTGCAGCCCCGCGACCCCGAACTCCTCGGGCCTGCCCGGCCGCATCCACGCGCTCGGCTCCGCGGAAGCGTCGCTGAACGACCTCTCGCTGCGCGCGATCAACCTGCCCTCGAACGAGTTCGGCTACTTCCTGACCAGCCTCGCCCAGGGCAGCTTCATGCCGCCCGGCAGCATGGGCACCATCTGCCTCGGCGGGCAGATCGCGCGCTTCAACGGCCAGGTGCAGAACACGGGTATCGAGGGCGCCTTCGAGGTGTCGATCGACCTGGGCAACATCCCGACCTCGCCGTCGCAAGCGGTGGTGGCGGGCCAGACCTGGTACTACCAGGGTTGGTTCCGGGATGGCGCGTCGTCGAACCTCACGGACGGGACGGAAGTGGATTTCTTCTAGGGCACCTACGCAACATCTCGAGCAACTGACGGAGCGGGTCCTCGCGAGGGGACCCGCTCCGCTCTTGTTCCTGCCAGCTCTGCTTCGGCACGAGCCCAGGCCCGAAACGGCCGTGCCCAATTCCACACCGTCCGGTGTGGCGCCAGCAAACAGCATCAACTCGGGCGCCCGATCGACTATGCTCCGGGATCCATGCATTCGAAGCACATTCTCTCGCTACCGGCCGCGGCGCTCCTCGCCCTGACGGCGACCGCGCAGGAAGAGACCGAGGCGACGCACTTCACTCCGCACGTCCGGTCGATCCACGGACTCGAGTCGCCGTCGGGCCTCGCCTACGGCCCCGCGGGACTCCTGTGGATCGTCGAGCAGAGCGCCGACCGCGTGCGCGCGTTCGATGCCGAAGGCGTCGAACAGAAGCGCCTGGGAGGACGCGGCTCGGGCGCAGGTGAGCTGATCGCTCCGAGCGACGTCGCTGTTGCGGCGGACGGAACGGTGTTCGTCGTGGACACGGGCAACCACCGCATCTGCCGCTTCGATGCCAGTGGCGCGTCGGCGGGGGCGTGGGGCGCGTGGGGCAACGGCCCGGGCGAGTTCCACTACCCCACTGGCGTCGACGTGCGCGAAGACCGGGTCGCTGTCGCCGACAGCGGCGGCGACCGCGTTCAGGTGTTCGACGTGTCCGGCAAGCACCTCATGACGGCCGGCCGGTACGGCCACGGCGACGGGGAGCTCGCGCGCCCCGTGCAGGTCGCCTTCGCCGACGACGGTGGGCTCTACGTGTCCGACGGTGACCACCATCGTGTCGTGCGCTTCGACGCCGACGGCAAGCACGCTACGGCGTGGGGCGAGTGGGGCTACTTCCCCGGACTCTTCTCGAGCCCCGCGGGGATCGAGGTGTGGGGCGGACGCGTCTTCGTGGCCGACGTCGACAACCACCGCGTGCAGGTCTACACACCGGACGGTGATCTGATCTATCGCTTCGGACTGCACGCCATCCGACCGCGCGAGGGTCGCGGCAGATTGCACTACCCCGTCGACGTCGCGGTGGCCGCCGACGGCTCGCGCGTCGCGATCGCGGAGCCGTACGACGACCGGGTTCAGATCCTTGGGCGTGCACCCGGCGAGGAGCCCGACGAACCGATCGGCGGCATCGGCCAGCCCGCCCCCCACTACGGCTTTCAGATCGACCTGTCAGGGCAGCTCGGCGTGATCGTCGAGCCGGAGACCCACACGGTCGGTGTCTACGACCTGCGCATCGACGTCCCGGTCCGCATCGGGATGCTGGGCGGATTCGGGAGGACGCTGGGTCTGTTCAACCGGCCGACGGGCTGTGCGATCGATGAGGCGAGCCAGAAGATCCTGGTCTGCGACACGGCCGGCAGGCGCCTGCATGAAGCGCGGCTCGGCCTCGATCTCGAAGCGGAGCTGCGCCAGTACCCCGAGCTCGGGGACTACGTCAAGATGCTCGACTTCGAGGCGCTCGGGCGTGCGTTCGCTGAAGAGCCGCTCGAGTTCACCGTACGCCCGATCGCGGTCCAGATCGCGCAGAGCGGCGAGGTCTTCGTTCTCGACGGTGGCAACGAGCGCGTCTTCGTGTTCGGCGACGATCTCGCGTTCCGCCGCAGCTTCGGCGGCCACGGTGGCGAGCGCGAGCAGCTCTCCCGGCCGACGGACATGGAGCTCTCGCCCGACGAGAAGCAGCTCTTCGTCGTCGACTCGCAGAAGGGCCGCATCGTCGCCTTCAGTGTCGCCGGCGAGATGGTCGCGGACATCGGAGTGGAGGAGCTCCAAGAGCCCTTCGACGTCACCTTCGATGCGAACGGCCGCATGTTCGTCACCGATGTACGCCGGCATCAGGTGCTGCGGTTCGCGGACGGCAAGCTCGAGCACGCCTGGGGCAAGCGCGGCATCCAGCGCATGCACTTCCTCAAGCCGCGCGGACTCGCCTTCGACGGCAAGGGCCGGCTGCTCGTCATCGACCACGGCAACCACCGCGGCACGATCATGAGTGCGGATGGCGAGTACGAGGGCAGCTTCGGCTCCCGCTTCTACACCAAGCCCGCGCGCCGCCCGGAGCTGTACAAACCCGAGGACTACGTCGAATGAGCAGCGCGATGAAGCCCACACTCCTCCACGCGCTCCTCCACGCGCTCCCCTACGCGCTCCTCTGGGGACTGCCGTTCGCGCTCGGATGCTCCGACTCGGACACGGCCGCGCCGGCATCATCGGAGTCCGACCCGTCCGGTGCGCCGGCCGCGAGCTGGCCGCCGCCCGGTGACGGCGCCGAGAGCAACAGCGGCAACTACTACGTCACGTGGGCCGCGCGGCCCGCCGAGGTGCCCCTCAACGAAATCTTCGAGGTCGACCTGCGCATCTGGGACGCGAAGACGCGCACCGAGATCGGCGCGGATGCCGACCTGTTCGTCGACGCGCGCATGCCGGCGCACGGGCACGGTATGAAGCACGAAGTCGAGCTGATACGGAACGCGGATGCCTCGGTGACCGTCGAAGGTATGCTGTTCCACATGACCGGCCACTGGGAGCTCTACGTCGACCTGACGCGGGGCGCGGTGACCGAGCGCACGCAGTTCGATGTCGATCTCGAGTAGCAACTGGCCCCTCCTCGCCCTCACGCTGACCCTGGCACTGGGGGCCGGGCGGCTCGAGCCGCCCGGCGCCGTCGACCTCAGCGCGAAGGAGCTCAAGCGCGTGCGTCGTCTGTCCCCCGCCAAGACGCTCACGGCGGACGCGACCAACCGCTTCGCCGACGACGAGCGCGCAGCCCGACTGGGACAGTGGCTCTTCTTCGACCCGCGGCTGTCGGCGAACGGCGAGATCGCGTGCGCGACTTGCCACGACCCCGCTCTCGGCTTCGCGGACGGAAAACCGCTGGCGGAGACCCTCGGAAAGGGCACCCGCCACACTCCGACGCTGCTCAACGTCGCGTTCCAGCGCTGGTTCTTCTGGGACGGCCGCGCGGACTCCCTCTGGTCCCAGGCGCTCGGGCCGATCGAGAACCCGATCGAGATGGGGTCCGACCGGACAGCCGTCGGGGACCTGATCGCGGGCGACGACGCGCTGCGCGATGCCTACGAGCGCGTCTTCGGCCCCCTGCCCGACCTGGCGGGCGTGCCGCCCCACGCGCGGCCGGCCGCTGACGCCGACGACGAGCTCGGCCGCGCCTGGAGCGCACTGACCGACGAGCAGCGGCAAGGAATCGACCGCGTCTTCGCCAACGTCGGCAAGGCGATCGCTGCCTACGAGCGGCGGCTGATCCGCACCGACGCACCGTTCGATCGCTTCGTCGCATCGCTCGGGTCGGAAGACGGAGCGGCGGGTGCAGCGCTCTCCCCCGCCGCTCAACGTGGGCTCAAGCTGTTCGTCGGGCGCGGCAACTGCACGATGTGCCACAACGGTCCACTCTTCTCCGACCTCGAGTTCCACAATACCTCCGCCCCACCCCTAGGCGGCGGCGCGCTCGAGGATCCCGGACGCTACCGCGGGATCGCGCTGCTCAAGAAGGATCCCTTCAACTCGAACGGTGCGCACAGCGACGCGCCCGAGGGGGAGAAGGCCAAGCTCGTTCGGCGGCTCAAGCGTTCGTCGGACAGCTGGGGCGAGTTCAAGACGCCGTCGCTGCGCAACGTCGCCGAGCACGCGCCATTCATGCACCAGGGTCAATTCGCGGACCTCGCGGCGGTGATCCAGTTCTACTCGACGCTCGAAGGTGCCGCGGGTCGCAACCACCACGCCGAACAAGTGCTGGTCCCGCTCGACCTCTCACAAGCGGAAGCATCGGACCTGGAGAGGTTCCTCGAGTCCCTCACTGGCACCCCCCTCGATCCCGCCCTGACTGCGAAGCCCGCGTCGCCCGGACTGCCCGATTGAAGATGGGGTGGGACCGAGCCGTCAGCGCTCGATGACGACGCTGCCCTCGCCCGCACTGACCGCTCGCGTCGCGCGTGTCCCGTCCGGCCAGCGGACGTCGAGCTCGCCCGTCTCATCGCCCGCCAGTCCGAAGAAGAGCGTCGCGCTCGACTGCGAGAGGTGACCCGAACCCGCCTGCACCTCGGCGGTCTGGGGCGGACCGCCCGCGCGCGTGAAGGTGACGCGCGCGCCGACCCCCGAGCGGTTGCCGTTCGGACCGACCAACCGGACCGCCACGAAGCGCCCCCCGACCGCATCGCCCGCCCGTTGGCGAAACGCGAGCACGCGCTCCTGATTGCGACCGACGAGCAGGTCGGGCCGGCCGTCGCCGTCGAGGTCGCAGCGCGCGGCGGCCGTGGCGTCGCCGCGCACGAGCAGCCCGCTCGCGCGGACCGGGGTCGGCTCGAGTCCGCCGCGACCGTCGCCGGCGAGCAGGAGGCTCAGGCCGCCGTCCCAGCGCCCGGTCTCGGGCTCGCGTTCGAAGAAGTTCTGCACGAAGTACACGTCCGCCGCACCGTCACCGGTCAGATCACCGACGGTCACCCCGTACCCCGCGGAAGCCTGCGCCAGACGCGGGAGCGGCTCGAAGCGAAACCGGGGCGCTCCAGCATCTGTCTCGTTCCACAGGACGCCGCTCGCCAGCTCGGTCGCGCGGTAGGTGTCCGCGGCACCGAGCGCCTCGACGCCGTAGATCTCCTCGAGGGTCGCCGACGCAAAGACGTGGTAGGTCGGGATCCGTTCACGCATCGTCGGCATCGCGTGCGACGAGCACGAGAGGCCACGTACGGGCAGGAGGTGCTCGCCCCCCTTGGACTGCTTGACCTCCACGAGGCAGGCGCCTCCGTCCTCCTCGAAGACGCCGCGGTAGAGCAGCGCGGGGCTGTCCGCGCTCGCCGAGTACTTCGTGTTCCAGCCCGCGTTGGTCACGACGTAGTCGAAGTCGCCGTCCGAGTCGAGGTCGCCGCTCGCGACGCCGTTCCACCAGCCGAGATGCTCGGAGAGCCCCGCGTCTTGCGTGAGGTCGACGAAGCTCCCCCCGTCGTTGCGCCACAATCCGACCGGCCCCCACTCGGTGCACACGATCAGGTCCGGGTCGCCATCGCCGTCGAAGTCGCTGGCGAGCGCCGCGGTCACGAGCCCGACGCGCCCGAGGCCGGGCGCGCGGTCGGCCGTCGCGTCGACGAACGTTCCGCCCATGTTGATCAAGAAACGGCTCTTGGGAGCGAGGGGAAAGCGGTGCGGGAGCGAGCGCGCGCCGACGAACAAATCGAGGTCCCCATCCCCGTCAAAGTCCGCGGCGCACACCGCGCCGGTCGAGTCCCCCACATCGGGCAGACGATCGAACGGCGCACGCTGGAAACGCCAGTCGCCGTCGTTGAGATACAGGCGGTCGCGCAGGAACGGGCTGCCCTCGGCCCACTCGTTGCTGCCGCTCGCGACGAACAGGTCCACGTCGCCGTCGCCGTCCGCGTCGAACCACAGCCCAGCCGTGTCCTCGCACCCGCGGTCGTCGCCCCACGGCCCGCGCGGCCGCAGGCGAAACCGCCCACCCCCGCGGTTCTCGTACACCTGGCTGGGCGCGCCGCGCGCTCCACCGACCCAGACGTCGTCATCCCCGTCCCCGTCGGCGTCGCCGAGCGCGATGCCCGGTCCCGTCTGCGAGAGCCGCGACGGCAGGAGCGGCTGCCCCTCGAAGTCGTCGAAGGGACGCTCGGGTCGGTCCGCGGTGTCGAATCCGGATCCGCCGGCGACCTCGGTGAAGCGCGCGGGCGGCGCGTCCCGCGGCTCCTCGTTCGCGGGACCGCCCGGCTCGGCGACGATGTAGTGCTGGCCCGCGACGACATCGCTCAACTCCTGCACGTGCCCGCTCGGCCAGAAGACGCGCAGGCGTTCGGCGCGCTCGGCCGGACCGAGCCCGAAGTGGACGAGCGCCTCGCTGGCCGACATATAACCGTGCGTGCGGAAGACTTGTCGCACGAGCCGCTGATCTCCGATCTCGAGCTCGAGCGTGGCCCCCTCGCCGCGCAAGGGCGACGCGCGCCCTTCGAGCGAGACCAGGAGGCTGTTGCCGCTCCCCGTGTTCTCGAAGACCGACGCGGGATCGCCCGTGTTCGACACGACGACGTCGAGATCGCCGTCGCGATCGAGGTCGGCGAGTACGGCACCGAAGCTGATGCCCTCGAAGTCGAGCCCCCAGTCGCCCGCCACCCCCGCGAAGTCGAGGTCGCCGCGGTTGCGGAAGGCGAGGTTGCGCTCGCGCCGCGGAGGGACAGAGCGGTACAGGTTCCACTGCTCGGCGCGTAGCGCGGCGGGATCGTCCCGCCCCTCGGCCGCATGCCGTGCCTCGACGGCGCGCAGCCGCGCCGTGAGGTCCGGATCGAACGAGTGGTTCGCGGTCCCGTTCGTCGCGAAGAGGTCGACGCGACCGTCGTCGTCCAGGTCGCCGAACAGCACCGACCAGGTCCAATCGGAGCTGTCGAGCCCGGCGAGGTGCGACACTTCCATGAACCGCCCGGTCCCGGTGCCGCGGTAGAGCGCGTTGCGCATGTACTGGCGCGGCTCCGCGGTCTCGAGGAACCAGCGCGACTCGTTCATGTCCCCCATCATGACCTTCGACATGTAGTGGCTCGTCGGCGACATGTCCGCGGCGAGGAGGTCCATGTGGCCATCGCCGTCGACGTCGGCGTAGTCGGCCCCCATCGCGAACCAGGGCGTGTGCGGAACGCTGTCCGCTAGAACGTCCTCGAACGTCCCGTCGCCGCGGTTGTGGTAGAGCCGATCGGGGTCCCAGAAGTCGTTGCACACGTACAGGTCCGGCAGGCCGTCGCGATCGTAGTCCCACCACGTCGCCGAGAGGCCCGGATGGTTGCCAGCGATACCGGCGCGGTCCGAGACGTCGACAAACACGCCCGATCCGTCGTTGGCGAACAAGCGGTCGCGCTGGCCCGCCTTGACGACGTACTTCTCCGGCCCCTGGGGACCGGGCCGCAGCTGGATCGCGAACGCCTCCTCGAAGCCGGGCTCGACGACCGTGCGGCCGTCCGGTCCCTGCACGGTGCGCGGCTCGTCCCGGCCCGGCTCGGGGTAGAGCCGATTGGTCACGAGGTAGAGGTCCAGGTCGCCGTCCGCGTCGTAGTCCGCGAATGCGGGAGCGACGCTTGCGCCCGAGAAGCCCGCGCCCGCTCGCGCTCCGGCCTCGACGAAACGCCCATCCCCCGAACCGAGCCAGAGCCGGTTCGGCGCATCGTAGTTGCACACGTAGAGATCGAGGTCCCCGTCTCCATCGACGTCCGCGAACGACGCGCCCGTGCCCCAGGCCGATTCACTCGCAAGCCCCGCCGCCTCCGTCCGGTCCTCGAAGCGCAGCGCCTCGACCTGCACGTACAGCCGGTCGGCGCCGGTCTGGCTCGTGAAGTAGAGATCCGCCAGGCCGTTTCCGTCCACGTCTCCAACCGCGACACCGCCGCCGGCGTAACCGTGCGTGTAGAGATGCTCGCGCGGATCGCCCCAGTCGAAGCGATTGTGGAAGTCGATGCCCGAGCGTTCGGCCGGCAGCTCGACGAAGCGCGACGTGCCAGCGGGCGTTCGGGCAGCGAGGGCGGTCGAGCGCATGTGGCCCGGCTCGGGCTCCTGAGCGGACTGCGGGGTGTTACGACTGCAGCCCAGGATGAACGCCGCACTTAACGTCGCGAGGAAGGAGCGTGTTCCATGCATGACGACAAAACTTAGGGGGACGGCAAAGCTTGCGGAATGGGCCCGTCGGCCTCGATAGATTTTACGACGTCCCGTCCGAGTCCAAAGCGAGACCCCGCGTTCGTGGCGTATGATCGGAACTACCGGCGGGCTCATTCCGAGGACGTTCTCCATCCTCGAGCGCGCCGATCACCTCCTGTCCCCTTCCCCCAAAGCAAGCTCTCCGATCATGACGTATCGTCCGATCGGTCTACGCGCAACACGCTCCGTTCGCGCCTGGGCCCTCTCAACCACGCTAGCCTCCACCCTCGTCTGCGCGGCATCGGCGCAAGAAGTCAGCCACGACGCCCCCTTCGTGCACTTCGTCGAAGTCCCCGGCGACATGGAGTTCACCGGAGTGATGCTCGCACGTCCGCTCCAGCCCGAGCACGCCTCCGAGCGCGGCTTGACCACCGCCCAGCTGAACACGCGGGCGAGCGCGGCGCGCAACGACCTCGGTGCGTTCGAAGTGACGCGCTACGTCGTCGAGACCGATGAGTACCTGTTCCTCGTCCCCGAGGGCGAGACCGAGAACACCGTCGCCAACCGCCTGCTGGCGACCGGCAACTTCCAGTACGTCGAGCCCGACTGGCTCGTGTTCCCCATCGCCTGCCCGAACGACGCGCAGTTCAGCCAGCAGTGGCACCACGAGGCGAACCGCATGCAGTCCTGCGACGCGTGGGACATCGAGACCGGCGATCCGAGCATCGTCGTCGCGATCTGCGATACCGGCGTCCGCGTGACGCACCAGGACCTCTTGCTGCATCGCAACGAAGGCTTCCACGCCCCGTCCAACACCTGGGAGAGCGCGGGCGGCTCGATCAACGACATCAACGGACACGGCACGAACTGCACCGGCACGTCGGCCGCGAACGGCAACAACGGCACCGGTGTCGCCGGCGTCGGCTGGAACCTCGGCCACCGCATGATGCGCGTGACCGACAGCTCCGGCGGCAGCGCGAGCCTCTCGAACCTCACCCTTGCCGCGCGCACGGCCGCGGACGCGGGCGACAAGGTCGCGAGCGTCAGCTACAGCGGCGTCAGCTCGGGCGGCGTCGATACCGCCGGCGCCTACGTGCGCTCGCGCGGAGCGCTCCTCATCTGGGCCGCGGGCAACGCGAGCAGCAACCTGACCGGCAACCGCGACGACAACGTGATCGTCGTCGGCGCGACGACGTCGAGCGACAACCTGGCGGGCTTCTCGAACTTCGGCCCGCTCGTCGACCTGACGGCGCCCGGCTCGGGCATCCGCACGACCAGCAACTCGAGCGACAGCAGCTACGCCAACGTCAGCGGCACCAGCTTCGCGTGCCCGATGGTCGCCGGCCTGTGCGGCCTGATCTGGTCGCGCAACCCGCTCCTGAGCCCGCAAGAGGTCGAGAACATCCTGCGCAACTCGTGCGACGACCTCGGCCCCTCGGGCATCGACGACACGTTCGGCTACGGTCGGATCAACTCGTTCGAGGCGATGCTCGACACCCCGCCACCGACCGTGTCGATCTCGTTCCCGAACGGCCTCCCGGAGATCATCGATCCCGCGGGTGGCACGACCGTCCAGGTCCTCGTCGTGCCGGGCAACGACAGCCCGTTCCCCGGCGCGGAGCAGTTCCTCGTCGACACCGGCAGCGGCTACCAGCTCGCTCCGATGTCCCTGATCGGCACGAACCTGTACGAGGCCACGTTCCCGGCGGCAGCCTGCCCCTCGGACGTCGCCTACTACTTCAACTTCCCGCTGAACGGCGGCGGAGCGGCGACGGCGCCGCAGGGCGCCCCGGCGGAGTCCTACAGCACGGTCGCCGAGATTCGCACCACGCTGTTCACCGACGATCTCGAGTCCGCGTCGGGCTGGACGGTCGGAGCCGCGGGCGACAGCGCAACGACGGGCGTCTGGGTTCGCAACAACCCGATCGGCACCGCGGCCCAGGTCGAGGACGACCACTCGAACCCGGGCACCAACTGCTTCTTCACCGGCCAGGGTTCGCCCGGCGGATCGGTCGGCGAGAACGACGTGGACGGCGGGGCGACGACGCTCCTCTCCCCCACCCTCGACATGTCGATCTTCCCGGATCCGCACATCTCCTACTGGCGCTCCTACAGCAACAATGCCGGCTCCACCGTCGACGACGTGTTCGTCGTCGAGATCTCCAACAACGGCGGCACGACCTGGTCCAACGTCGAGACGATCGGCCCCAACGGGCCCGACGCGACGGCCGGCTGGCGCCAGAACACGTTCAACGTGGCGAGCATCCTGCCGCCGACGGCGAACATGCGCCTGCGCTTCATCGCCTCCGACAACGGCGGCGGCTCGATCGTCGAGGCGGCGATCGATGACCTCGAGGTCTTCGAGCTCTGCAACGCCTGCGGAGCGGCGAACTACTGCCCCGCGAACGACAACTCGCTGGGCATCCCGGCCGAGATCACGTTCGGGGGCTCGACGAGCTTCTCGAGCAACGACCTGACGCTCGTCGTCAGCGCGTGCCCGCCGAACGAGAACGGGCTGTTCATCTACTCGCCCGATCAGGCGACGCTCCCGATCGGCGACGGCGTGCTGTGCATCGGCGCCACCACGCTCGGGTTCTTCGTCCGGCTGCCCGTCGTCACGACGGACAACCTCGGCTCGGCTGCGTTCGCATACGACAACACCGCCCCGCCGATTCCGCCGGGACAGGTCGCGGCCGGTGAGACCTGGAACTTCCAGTTCTGGTACCGCGACAACGGCTCCGCCGGCGCGGGCTTCAACCTGAGCAACGGCCTCAGCATCACGTTCTGCCCGTAGACCGGGACGAGCGAATCGAAACGGACCCCCAAGGGCCGGTTGCACAGCGCTCCGGCTCTTGGGGGTTCATCCGTTGCCGCGGCAGGGGAGAAGTGGGAGACGGGAATCGCGAGACGCTGGGGTCGCTTCGGGGGCTCGACAACGTCGCGAGTACGCCCTTCGGCTAGGTCCGCGTCGCGGACCACCCCCAGCTCGATCCCGCGCAGCTCACGCTCGAGGCCTGGATCACGCCCCAGGGTCCGGCCCGCCTCGAGCGGCATCCTGCCTCGCGGGCAACATCGGTCGTTTCAACCAACCCGCGAGCCTCGGACAGGGGCCGTGCTTCTCGATCCCCATCGCCCTCAGAGCCCGAGCGCTTCCCGCAGTGCTCGCTCGCCAGACGTCGGGCGGCCGAAGAGGAAGCGCCCGGGCGTCCCGCGTTCGAAGCGGCAGATGACGCGCTCACGGTCGGCGAGCTGCTCACCTAGTGGTGTGAGTCACTCTTGTGCGGCATTTTGGTCGGTGCGTACGCGTTCGCTGCAAGGCGCAGCGACGACGCGACTTCGCTGCAAGTCTCGGAGGAGGCACAACGCAGCAGCGGGCGGGTACGGGCCGACCAAAATG
>JAAELL010000447.1 GCA_024226735.1 bacterium
ATTTTGGTCGGCCCGTACCCGCCCGCTGCTGCGTTGCGCCTCCTCCGAGACTTGCAGCGAAGTCGCGTCGTCGCTGCGCCTTGCAGCGAACGCGTACGCACCGACCAAAATGCCGCACAAGAGTGAATCACACCACTAGCCGGTGATCACGTGGTGTACGTCGCGCAGGAGCAGCGCGTTGCGGTAGCCGATCACCGGCAGGATCGGCACCGCGCGATCGCCGATGCGCGTCCGGATCCAGCGCACCCGGGTCCACGCCTCGAGCGAGGTCGCGCCCGGGCATAGGTCGGCCTTGCGTACGTGCTCCCAGAGAGCGTCGCCGGTGGACGTGGTGGACATGCAGCTTCCTCCGCCTGTAGTCGTTCCTCCCAGTCTCTTCTGAGTCTCCACTCGGCGGACCGATAGGGCGCGGAAGCGCAATTTGCCCAAGACCTGGCCCTTTCAGGGCTGGCATCGGGACGGCGCCACGAGCAGTTTCTCGGACGGGCTCTCGATTCTGTTCTACTGAGCATCCGGGCGGCCTGGGATAGAATCGGGAGCGATGCAACGCTGGGTCCTGGTAGGCATCGCAATCGCAATGTTGGTCGTCGGTGTGGCGCGCTGGTCGCGCGACGGCCGCCTCGCACCCGTGCGCGCCAAGCTCCCTCCGGTGTTTCACGAGGAGACGCGCGTGCGGGCAGGGGCGGAGCTCGAGTCCCCCGTGCTCCCGCCCGCCGCCACGACGCGCGTCGATCCCGCTGAGCAGTCGGCCGGCGACGAGGGGGAGCCCGCCGCCGGCCAACCCGCCGAGGCACGTCGACCCGTGACGCGCGGCCCGGTCGCGGTCTTTCAGCACGCCCCCCACGACCACCGCTTCGAAGAGGCGGGACGCTGGCTGCTCTACGTCGGGCTGACCGATGCCGGCGCCGCCTTCGCCGACAACGAGATCAGCCACGTCGACATTCCGCCCGGCCTGCAGGTGACGCTGTTCGACGACCCCGGCGGACGGGGCGCGCGGGTCGTACTCGGACCCGGCCAGCACGGCATGAGTCCCCTGGGATTCAACGACCGGGCCTCGTCCGTGCTCGTGGCGCCGGAGGGCAGTATTCCCCCGGGGCACGAAGGACCTCGTGACCGGATCCTCTTGTACGAGCACGGGCACCCCTCGGACGAGCCCGGGCTGCGCTGGGCCCTGCGCCTGAAGAAGGATCAAACGACGCGGCTCTTCCGTGCGAGCGAAGGAGACTTCAGCGACAACGCCGCGAGTGCCGCATGGGTCCCGCCCGGCTTTGAGTTGACGCTGTTCGACGCTTCGGGCGGACGCGGGTGGGCGCTGGTGGTCGGCCCTGGCCTGCACGACTTGGCCGGGATGCGCTGGAACGACCGCACGTCGTCGGCGCGCGTACGGCGACTCGACGCGCAGTGAAATCGAGGGGGCCCAGGCAGTAGGATGGCGCGCATGAAGATCCTCCTCGTCGGTGCATCGGGAATGATCGGGCGCGCGGTCGCCGCGGAGCTCGCTTCGCGGCACGAGCTCGTCACGGCCGGGCGATCGTCGGGCGACGTGCGGATGGACCTGACCGACCCCGCTTCGATCCGCGCGGCGTACGCGGAGGCTGGTCCGCTCGACGCGGTCGTCAGCGCGGCCGGCAAGGTGACGTTCAAGCCGCTCGTCGAGATGACGGAGGCGGACTACGAGTTCGGGCTGCGCGACAAGCTGATGGGACAGGTGAACCTCGTGCTGCTCGGGCGCGAGCACCTCTCGGACGGCGGCTCGTTCACCCTGACCGGCGGCGTGCTCGACCGCGACCCGATCGCCCAGGGCTCCTCCGCGTCCATGGTGAATGGCGCGTTGAACGCGTTCGCGCTGTCGGCCGCCATCGAGCTCGATCGCGGGCAGCGGGTGAACGTCGTGAGCCCGGGCGTGATCACCGAGGCCTTCGAGTCGTACGGTTCGCTCTTCCGCGGCTTCGAGCCGGTGCAGGCTGCGCGCGCGGCCCTGGCCTACGCGAAGAGCGTGGAGGGCAAGCGCACCGGGCACGTGTTCCACGTCGACTGACGGGCGGCCCGGCGTCTACAGGAACTGCACGCAGACGACGTCGGTGAACGGGCCGGCCGGGTCGGGGCCGCCAGCGATCGGGACCGCGGTCGGTTCGATGTCGATCGCCATCGTTTCCGTGTCGCCCGAGTTCATCATCAAGAGGTTGTAGCGACCGAGGTTGTCGCCGGCGCCGAGGCAGAAGTTGCCGGCACTGCCCGCGGGATCATCGGCGTGCACACGCTGGTCCCGACGTCGTTGAAGTGGAGCGGCGTGACGCCGTCCCCGCTCGTGCCCGGGAGGTCTGACAGATCGCCGTCCCAGTACGGCAGGTTCACCTCACCGGGTGTCGCGTTGGACGTCGCCCACAACAGGCCCTGGTACGCGGGACTCGCTTTCTCGCCCATGAGGCCCGAGGACGTCACGGCACCGGACGCGCCGGCGCGCGCGGCGGGATAGGACACGTCGAGGATCCGCAGGCCGGCGCCAGCGTCCTGGGCATCGCGGATGCTCCTGGCGATCACCAGCATGGCGAGGACGATGAAGATCCCGAGGGTAGCTCCACGTACGTTCATGCGTGGACTGCGCGGCGGGAATGGACTCATTCGAGCGCCGAACTTTCGACTCACCCCACTATCACCCGGTCCGCGCTGCGTCGAGGCAGGCCGAGCCTCTGCGCTACTGGAGGTCGATCCGCACGTACGGAGTGAAGTTCGAGGTCTGCGTCGGGTTTGCGTCGCGGTACCAGCTCTGGAAGTACCAGCTTCCGGGGGTGATCTGACCCGGCGGGCTCGGCACGTCGAGCAGATCGACGTCGAGGGCGAAGCTGCCCGTCGCACCCGAGAATCGAATCTCCCCAGGTCGAACGAACCGGCCGATCGAGCCGGACAAGCACAGACGCCCTTGGCTCCCCGGTGGGAAGCTGCTCCCCGTTGTCTGGCTGACGAGGAAGTATCCGAACTGGTTCTGTGGCAGCTGCGTCACCGTCAACGTGATCGGCGTGCTGCCGATCTGCGGCGTGCCCTGGGCCGCGATCTCCGAAGGTCCTCCGGTCGAGTTCGGGAGGGCCGGCAGGCAGCCGAGCGACGTGCCGATGGGGCCGGGAAGCGCGGTGAACTCGACGCGGTGAAAGCGAGAGCGTCCGAGCCCCGAGTTGGAGTGCGCACCCCAGCGGATACCGGTGTTCTGCGACGCGTCGGGAAACGTGTCGTGCACGATGCCGACCACGACGCCGTCGTAGAGGAGCTGGTTCTCGAGCGTTCCCACGCCCATGCGCATGGCGAACGTGTGGTACCCGCCGTCTGCCCCGCCGGCGCACGTGTATTCGGTCTGCAGGTGCGCCTCGCGCGCGATGACGTCGCTCCCGGAGACCCGGAAACCGACTCGCCAGAGGTTGTCCGCGAGGGTGAAACCGTCCTGGACCTCGAAGGAGATCGTGTAGCTCGGCCCGGCGGTCACGCGCATCGTGAGCGTGTACTCGAACACGTTGGGGACGGGGAAGGACGCTTCGTACGACGCGTGGCCGGCGGCCGTGTTGTCGGCGACCTCCCATGCGTTGATGCCCGCGCTCGGGTCGGGGGAGATCGGGTTGAGTCCGACCGGGCCGACGAGGTCGAGCGACCACCCCTGGCTCATCGGGTTCGGCGCGGTGGGCGGATCGCCTGCGACCCCGGCGTCGTAGACGCGGTGTTGGGCGAAGACCGGTGTGGCGAGCAGGAGG
This sequence comes from bacterium, assembly GCA_024226735.1. Lineage (GTDB taxonomy): Bacteria > Planctomycetota > UBA1135 > UBA1135 > JAAELL01. The sequence goes on from JAAELL010000447.1 coordinate 3,738, forward strand.
AGAGTGACGGCGCGTGAGGCGGGCATGGCGTTCCTTCGAGGTGGATGGCGGGCAGGCCCTGGCGGAAGGGGCTCCAAGGACTTGGACCCCGGCCGCGCGTGTCGTTCGCTCGGAAACTCGAGAAAACCGATCTCGCGCCGATCTCACCGGCCGGAGACTCGCATCGGGCTCTCCTACTGGAAGACGACCTCCGTCCCGTCGGTGAAGTTCGACGTCTGCCCGTCGCGGAACCACGCCTGGAAGTTCCACGTGTCGCCGGCCTGCAGAGCGATCACGAAAGGCGGGACCGAGATCGGAATCTCGTCCAGGTCGATGGCCAGTGAGAACTCTCCCGTCGCTCCCGAGTTCTGGACGAAGCCGTTGAAGCGGCCCAGGTTCGACCCGACGCCGAGGCAGAAGTTGCCCGAGCTGTTGCCGGGGCTGGGGATGAACGCCTGGGTCGGACTCGAAAGGAAGAAGCCGAACTCGTTCGGGGGCAGACCGGTCGCCGTCAAGGTCACGTCGTTGACGAACACGTAGGGGCTGCCGGTTGCTGCGATCGACGCCGGCAGGCCGGTCGAGTTCGCCGTCGCGGTGCAGTAGTTCGTGCCGAGCACGGCGGGGTCGACGACGATGTAGCCGACCTTGGTCTCCGAGTCGATCCCGCCCGGCCCCGCGACGGTGAGCGTCACCGTGTGCGGTCCGAGGAAGAGGAAGTCGTGGAACGGATTCTGCTCGATCGAGGAGCCGCCGTCCCCGAACGTCCAGAACCAGGTGGTGATCGTGCCGCGCGAGGCGTCGGTGAAGAACGAGGTCAGGGGCACCACGCCGTTCGTCGGTGCGGCGGCGAAGTCCGCCACCGGTGCATCGGTGCTGATCGTGATGTAGTTCACCTTGGTCTCGGTGTCCGCGCCACCCGGACCCGCGACGGTGAGCGACACGGTGTACGTGCCGTCGGCGACGTACGTGTAGCTCGGGTTCGCTTGTGTCGATGTGCCGCCGTCACCGAAGGTCCAGGCCCAGCTCGTGATGACGCCCGTCGACAGATCGCTGAAGTCCACCGCCAAGGGGGCGGGGCCGCTCGTCGAGTTGGCGGAGAACTCCGCGCTCGGGACCCCGGAGCCGACCGCGACGTAGTCCGTCTTGGTCTCGGTGCTCGTGCCGCCCGGGCCGGTGACGGTCAGAGCGACGGTGTAGGTGCCGTTCTGGGTGTAGGTGCGGTTCGGATTCTGCGCCGTCGACGTGCCGCCGTCGCCGAAGTCCCAGCTCCAGCTCGCGATCTCGCCCGTCGAGGCATCGAGGAAGCTGACGGCGAGCGGCGCGGTGCCGCTCGTCGGGCTTCCCGAGAACTCGGCCACCGGTACGGCGGCGTCGACCGCGACGTAGCTCGTCTTGGTCTCGGTGTCCGTGCCGCCCGGGCCGGTGACGGTCAGGGCGACGGTGTAGGTGCCGCTCTGGGTGTAGGTTTGGTTCGGACTCTGCGCCGTCGACGTGCCGCCGTCGCCGAAGTCCCAGCTCCAGCTCGCGATCTCGCCCGTCGAGGCATCGAGGAAGCCGACGGCCAGTGGCGCGGTGCCGCTCGTCGGGCTCCCCGAGAACTCGGCCACCGGTACGGCTGCGTCGACCGCGACGTAGCTCGTCTTGGTCTCGGTGCCCGAGCCGCCCGGGCCAGTGACGGTCAGAGCGACGGTGTAGGTGCCGCTCTGGGTGTAGGTGTGGTTCGGATTCTGGGCCGTCGCCGTGCCGCCGTCGCCGAAGTCCCAGCTCCAGCTCGCGATCTCGCCCGTCGAGGCATCGAGGAAGCTGACGGCGAGCGGCGCGGTGCCGCTCGTCGGGCTTCCCGAGAACTCGGCCACCGGTACAGCTGCGTTGACGGCGATGTAGTCGGTCTTGGTCTCGGTGCCGCTGCCGCCCGGGCCGGTGACGGTCAGAGCGACGGTGTAGGTGCCGCTCTGGGCGTAGGTGTGGTTCGGACTCTGTGCCGTCGAAGTTGCGCCGTCGCCGAAGCTCCAGCTCCGGCTCGTGATGACTCCCGTCGACTGGTCGCTGAAGCCGACCGCGAGTGGTGCGGTGCCGCTCGCGGGGGAGCCGACGAACTCGGCGACCGGCGCCGCGGCGTCGACCGTGATGTAGTTCGTCTTGGTCTCGCTCGCGCTGCCCCCGGGCCCGGTCACGGTCAGCACCACCGTGTAGAGACCGTCGGCGGTGTAGGTGTGGCTGGGGTCTTGTTGGGTCGAGGTTGCGCCGTCGCCGAAGCTCCAGCTCCAGCTCGCGATCTCGCCCGTCGACAGATCGTTGAAGCTCACCGCGAGGGGGGCGGTGCCGCTCGTCGGGCTCCCGACGAACTCGGCCACCGGAGCCGCGGCGTTCACCGTGATGTAGCCCGTCTTGGTCTCGGTGTCGCTGCCGCCCGAGCCGGTCACGGTCAGGGCGACCGTGTACACGCCGCTCGTCGTGTAGAGGTGGCTGGGGCTCTGCACAGTCGAGCCCGTACCGTCGCCGAAGTCCCAGAACCAGTTCGCGATCTCGCCCGTCGACTGGTCGCCGAAGCTCACGGCGAGCGGCGCGGTCCCGCTCGTCGGGCCTCCCACGAACGCCGCGACCGGAGCTGCTGCGCCGACGGCGATGTAGCGGGTCTTGGTCTCGGTGGCGCTGCCGCCCGGGCCGGTCACGGTCAGGGCGACCGTGTAGAGTCCGCTCGTCGCATAGGTGTGCGAGGGGTTCTGGGCGGTCGACGTGGCACCGTCGCCGAAGTCCCACGCGACGCCGGTGATCTCGCCGGTCGACTGATCGCTGAAGGTGACGGCGAGGGGAGCGGTGCCGCTCGTCGGGTTGGCCGTGAACTCGGCCGTCGGGGCGGCGGCGTTCACGCTGATGTAGCCCGTCTTGGTCTCGGTCGCGCTGCCGCCGGGACCGGTCACCGTCAGCGAGACCGTGTACGAGCCGCTCAGGGGGTAGATGTGGTTCGGGTTCTCTATGGTCGAGGTGACGCCGTCGCCGAAGTCCCAGTTGAAGCTGGTGATCTCACCGCTCGACTGGTCGCTGAAGCTGACGGCGAGCGGAGCGGTACCGCTGATCGGATTGGCGCTGAACTCGGCGACCGGAGCCGCTGCGGCCACGTCGATGTAGTCGATCTTGGTCTCGGTCCCGTTGCCGCCTGGGCCGGTCACGGTCAGGGCGACGGTGTAGAGACCGCTCGTCGTGTACGTATGCGTGGGATTCTGGGCGGTCGAGGTGGCGCCGTCACCGAAGTCCCAGGCGAAGGTATTGATCTCGCCCGTCGACTGATCGCTGAAGCCTACGGCGAGCGGAGCGGTGCCGCTCGTTGGATTGGCGGCGAACTCGGCGACAGGGGCCCCGGCGTTGACGTTGATGTAGCCCGTCTTCGTCTCGGTGCCGCTTCCGCCGGGACCGGTCACGGTGAGGGCGACGGTGTAGAGGCCGTTCGTCGTGTAGGTGTGGCTGGGGTTCTGGGCGGAGGAGGTGGCGCCGTCGCCAAATTCCCAACTGAAGCCCGTGACCTCGCCGGTCGACTGGTCGCTGAAGCTCACGGCGAGCGGAGCAGTGCCGCTCGTCGGACTGCCGACGAACTCGGCGACGGGCGCCGCGGCGTTGACGTCGACGTAGCCCGTCTTGGTCTCGGTGCCGCTTCCACCCGGACCGGTGACGGTGAGGGCGACCGTGTAGAGGCCACTGGTGGTGTAGGTGTGGCTGGGATTCTGTGCCGTGGAGGTCGCTCCGTCGCCGAAATCCCAACTGAAGCTCGCGATCTCGCCCGTCGACTGGTCGCTGAAGTTGACGGCGAGCGGCGCCGTGCCGTTCAGCGGCGCAGCCGCGAACCGGGCGACCGGGGGCGCAGCGTTGACGTTGATGTAGTTGGTCTTGGTCTCGCCGTCGCTGCCGCCGGGGCCTGTGACGGTGAGCGTGACCGTGTACGCGCCGCTCACCGTGTAGGTGCGGTTCGGATTCTGCGCCGTCGACGTGCCGCCGTCGCCGAAGTCCCAGCTCCAGCTCGAGATCCAGCTCGTGCTCTGGTCGGTGAAGGTCACCGGCAGGGGGCCGTCCCCGCTCGTGGGAGCGGCGGAGAAC
>JAAELL010000448.1 GCA_024226735.1 bacterium
GCCAGGGCGACAGCATCCGCGTCCGGTTGGCGCCTGGAAACGTAGGCGAATTCGTGGATTCGGGGAGGCTTTCAGGTGCCGACCGGGCGTGGAGGATGTCGTCATGGCGCCGAATGACTTTTTCAACGGGCTGCTAGTCGACCGGGCTTCGCGCGCCAAACGTCACGCTCCCTCGAACCACCGAATACAATCCGCGCCATGCATCCGGCACTCATCGCGCTCTCCCTCGCCTTCCCCGTTCAGGACCCCGCCGTCCAGGCCGCCGACATCTCGGCCCGCATCCGCACGCTGGCCTCCGATGCGTTCGCGGGTCGCGGACCGTCGTCGCCCGGCGAGGAGAAGACACTCACCTACCTCGTCTCCGAGCTCGAGCGCGTTGGCGTGCGCCCGGCCGCCGGCGACTCCTTCCTGCAGCCCGTGCCGCTCGTCGCCGTCCAGCCGACGGACACCCCCGCGATGCAGATCGCGCGCGAGGGAGCCCCGAACGACGGAGCCCCGAAGCAGGACGTCGTCTTCGGCCGCGATGCGATGTGGTGGAGCAAGACGCCCCGCGGCGAGGTGCGGCTCGAGGACAGCGAGATCGTCTTCGTCGGACATGGGATCGTCGCTCCCGAATACGACTGGAACGACTACGAAGGCCTCGACGCGCGGGGCAAGACGGTCGTCATCCTCGTCAACGATCCCGGCTACACGACCCGCGACGACGAGCTGTTCCGCGGGCGCGCGATGACCTACTACGGGCGCTGGACGTACAAGTTCGAGGAAGCCGCGCGGCAGGGTGCGGCCGCCGCGATGGTCGTGCACGAGGAGGGCCCTGCCGGCTATCCGTGGCAGGTCGTCGTCGGCAGCTGGGGTCGCCCGCGCTTCGGTCTCGCGACCGGCGGCGACGAGCCGGCGTGCACCGTCGAGAGCTGGATCGAGGCGGCGTTCGCGCGACGGCTCTGCAAGGATGCGGGTCAGGACTTCGACGCGCTCAAGCGCGCCGCGCTCGAGCGCGACTTCCGCCCCGTCCCCCTCGGCGCCCGCGCGTCCGCGCAGTTCGTCAACCGCGCCCAAGTCTCGGAGTCCCACAACGTGGCCGGGGTGATCCGCGGCAGCGTACGGCCGGACGAGTACGTGCTGTACTGCGCCCACTGGGATCACCTCGGCACGAGCACCAACCGCGCCGGAGACGCGATCTTCAACGGCGCCGTCGACAACGCGAGCGGCACGGCTGCGCTGCTCGAGTTGGCGGAGAGCTTCGCCGCACTCGACAAGGCCCCCACCCGCTCCGTCGTCTTTCTCGCCACGACGGCCGAGGAGTCCGGCCTGCTCGGATCGAAGTTCTACGCCCAGAACCCCCTGTTCCCGCTCGAGTGCACCGCGGCCGCGATCAACATCGACGTCTTGAACACCTACGGCCGCACGCGCGACGTCGTCGTCGTCGGTTACGGCGCGTCACAGCTCGAGGAAGTCCTCGCCCGCGCCGCGGCGAAACAGGAGCGCGAGCTCGCGCCCGAGCCGACGCCGGAGAAGGGCTCGTTCTACCGCTCGGACCACTTCAACTTCGCCAAGGCTGGCGTACCGGTCCTCTTCCTCGGCCGCGGCGTCGACAGCCGCGAGCACGGCCGCGAGTGGGGCGAAGCCCAGCTCGCCGACTACACCAAGCGGCGCTACCACAAGCCCGCCGACGAGTTCGACGCCGAGTGGGACCTGTCCGGCGCGGTCGAGGACGTGCTGCTCTACTTCGAGGTCGGCCAGGCGCTCGCGCAGAGCGCCGAGTGGCCGGAGTGGTTCGAGGGGAACGAGTTCCGCGCGCTACGCGAGAAGAGCCGCGCGGCCCGCCACTGAGACCACTCTTCCCTCAGGGGCACAGCACGAACGTCAGCCCGTCCGAGAAGCTCAGATTCCCCGGCGGCGCAAACCCCTGGTCGCGCGACAGCCACTGGCAGTGCACCTGTTCGCCGACCATCGAGAGCTGCGGCGCGCCCGTGCCGCCTGCGATGAAGGCGTTGAAGTCCATCGCGAGGACCCCGGTGCAGTCTTCCGCCGGCAGCGGCGTGCCGCCCGAAGTGTGGATCGGGCCGCGATAGAACGTCGGGCGGACACACAGGACGCCGCCGCTTCCGAGCAGCGTCTGGGCCGGGCCGTCGAAGCCGTAGATCAAGATCCCGAAGACGCCGTTGCGGACATTGCGCACGCGCACCTCGAAGCCACTGCCCGCGCTGACGCTGACCGCTCCCTGCGCCTCGATGGTGGGGAGGCACCCGAGGGAGTTGACCTTCGCCTCGCAGTACGTGACCGCTCCGCACGGCGTCGCGTCGAAGACGGCGACATCGACGAGCGGCTGACCGAACGACGCGGTTGCGCGGTCCACGCGCCCATCACCATTGAAGTCCGCGACCGCGGCATCGAAGCTCCATACTCCGCCGAAGCGCTGCACCTCGAACGCGCCGGTGCCGCTCCCGCGCAGGAAAGCGGTGCCGAGCGGCCGCGCGATCGAAGCCGAGATGTCGAGGTGCCCATCCCCGTCGAAATCCGCGATCGACACCGAGCGCGGATAGTCGCCGACCAGGAGGTCTTCCGGCACGCCCAGCCCCCCCATGCCGTCGCCGCGCATCAGCACGAGGCGCAAGCCCTGCGCTTCCGAGACCACGACGTCCGGCGCGCCGTCCTCGTCTACGTCCCCGACCGCCGCCTCGAACGTCCAGCCGAGGTCGCGTTCGGCCGACAGCGCGAATGCGCCCGCACCGTCGCCGAGCAGAATGGCGACGTCGCCGTCGATGCCCTCGGTCGTCACGACGTCGAGCGCGCCGTCGGCGTTCATGTCCGCGAGCGTCAGCCACGCGGGCGAACCCGCCGCGTGGTACGGCACGCCGGCGGAGAAGCCGCCCTGTCCGTCCCCGCGGTAGACCCAGACGCGGTCGAAGCCGTCCGCGACCGTCACGACGAGGTCGGTGTTCAGGTCGCCGTCGACGTCGCCGGCGGCCATCCAGCCCGGCGTGCCCGGAGTCGCGAAGGCGAGCTGCGGCGCGAAGCCGCCGACGCCGTCGCCGAGCGCGAGAACGACCTCGCGGTCGGCCTGGAACAGCACCGCAGCATCGAGATGGGTGTCGCCGTCGAAGTCGGCTGCGACCACCTCGACCGGGCGGTCGCCCTGCGCCACGGGGACGGGTGCCGCGAGCGAGCCGTCGCCAAGCCCCGGGTAGAGGCTCGCCGCGCCGGTGTCGTAGTGCGTCACGATCAGGTCGACGGTGCCGTCGCTATCGAAGTCGCCGTGCGCAACCCCCCTTCCGTCGGCCAGCGAGGTGCGCGAGCTCGCCCCCCGCGCCCCGCCGTGCCCGTCGCCGAAGACACTGACGAGCACCGCCTCCGGTGCGGTCGGCACGGTCAGCGCATCCAAGCGCCCGTCGCGGTCGAGGTCGCCGAGCGTCATCGCACGCACCGTGCTTCCCGTCGCGATCTGGCCACTGCGCGTGAACGCACCGGCGGTGCCCGCCAGCCAGATCTCGACGACCCCAGCCGCGCGCGACACCGAAGCGAGGTCGTCGTCGCCATCGTCGTCGAAGTCGCCCGCCCGAAGCACCTGCAGCCCGTCCATGGCCTGGAAGGTCGCGCTGCCCGCGAACCCGGAGACCCCGTCTCCGAGTGCGACGTGCACGAGCGACGTATCGCGGCCACCGATCGCCGCATCGGGCGTGCCGTCGTCGTTGAAGTCCCCTACCGCCACGTCCATCGGATATCCGACCGAGGCGTCGACCGGGCTCGTCGTCTGCGTGAACGTCCCGCTCCCGTCGTTGGTCAGTACGGTGAAAACGTCGCGATGGCCGACGATCATGTCCGTATCCCCATCGTCGTCGAAGTCGACGCCAGCGACGCCGCGCGCGAACGCCTCGACGGCGATCGACACCGGAGCCGCGAACGAGCCCGCGCCATCACCGGCGTGCAGCGTCAGGCTGTCGTGGTGGCACACGACGATGTCGAGGGTTCCATTGCCCTCGAGGTCGAGCGTCGCAAGCGCGAAGGTCGTCGGCAGAGCCCCGAGGCTCGTGAACGCCCCGAATCCGCCGCCCCCATCGCCGGACGACCAGAGGACCTCCCCGGGCACGTTGGCGAGCACGATCAAATCGAGAACGTCGTCGCCGTCGACGTCCCCGGCACGAATCCGGGTCGGCGTGTCGCCGACGGGCACGAGCGTGCCGTCCGCGAAGCCCGAGAGCCCCAGTCCGAGGTGCACGGCAACGTCGCCGGAGCTCTTCGTCGTCGCGGCGTCGAGGGCCCCGTCACCGTTCAGGTCCGCCAGGACGACGTCGCCACCCGACGTGCCCAGACCCGGATGCGACGGCCGCCCCCACGCGGCCGGTCCGAGGTCCTGGGCACCCCCGACCGGGGCCAGGAGCAGGAGCAGGAGCAGGAGCAGGAGGGCGAGCGGGGCGCTGATCGCGAGGTTGGCGTGCATGGGCAAGGTCTCCCCAATCCGCTGTGGGCAGTATTCCTATTGGATCCCGCCGGCCCCAAGTCGTCACCCGCAATCGTGGCGCCGCAGCGTCTCACGAGCGCACATCCGACGTCTTCCGTACGCCCCGGACGGCCCAAGATGCCCCCGCGTCGTGTACAGTCCTCCGACTCTACGCTCTCCAATAGCCATGGTCCCCATGGCGCTCTCCACGCTCTCCGAAAGCCATGGAACCCCATGGCGCTCAGACCATCATGCAACTCCGCTTCCCCCTGCTTCTCGCCCTTGCCCTCACTTGCCCCGGTGCGCTGGCCCAGACCTTCTTCGTCGACGCCAACATGACGACCGGCCTCGACGACGGTTCGAGCTGGGACAACGCCTACCAGGGCCCCTTGGGGCTCCAGAACGCGCTCCTGGCGGCGGGGTCCGGGTCCCAGGTCTACGTCGCCGACGGCACGTACGTGCCGACGACCTCGGCCACGCGCACGATCTCGATCCGGCTCGAGAACGGCGTCGCGATCTTTGGCTCGTTCCAGGGCGGCGAGTCGTCGCCCGACGAGCGCCCGCCCTTCGGGACGGCGCCGAGCATCCTGACCGCTGACCTCGCCGGCAACGACGGCAGCGGCATGATCGCGGAGAACAGCTACCACGTCGTCAGCGGCGCGGGCACGAACGCGACGGCCGTCCTCGACGGCTTCGTCATCACCGGCGGCAACGCGAACGGCGCCGGCAACGGCAACCGCGGCGGCGGGATCCTGTGCACCGGCATCTCGAGCCCAACCGTGCGCAACTGCCGCTTCGTCGACAACCGCAGCACGTTCGGCGGCGGCGCGGGCTACGTCAACGGCGCCCCCAACTTCACCGACTGCTCCTTCGAGGACAACATCGGCGGCAGCTACGGTGGCGCCTTCGACATCGCCGGCTCGAACGGCGTGCGCTTCGACCGGTGCTACTTCGCGCGCAACCGCGCTTTGCGCGCGGGCGCAGTCGAGATCTACTCGACGAACAACGCCGTCCTCAGCAACTGCGTCTTCGAGGACAACACCGTCACCGGCTCCTCGGGCGGCGGCGCCCTCTGGATCGGCAGCGGCGGGAGCACGTCGCTCCGCAACCTCACGGTCATCGCCAACACCGCGACGGTCAGCGCGGCCGCGGGCCTGCGCGTGTCCGGCTCGAACGTCTCGGTCGGCAACAGCATTTTCTGGGACAACACAGGACCGGGCGGTTCGCAGACCGCGGCCAACCAGATCCTCGGCACGACGAACGTGACGTACTGCATCGTCGAGGGCGGCATCGCCGGCACGGGCAACCTCGCGACCGACCCCGCCTTCGTCGACATCGCCGGCGGCGACTTCAACCTGACGCTCGCCTCGCCTGCCATCGACGCGGCCAGCAACGCCCTCGTCCCCGCCGGGATCCTGCTCGACTTCGCGCGCAAGACGCGCTTCGTCGACGAGCCCGGCGTCCCCGATACCGGCGCGGGCGCGGCGCCGCTCGCCGACATCGGAGCGTACGAGTTCCGCAGCAGCATCGGGATGACCGACGCCGGCTGCGCCCCGAACGCCAACTCGACGGGTTCCCCCGCACTCCTGTCCGCAGTCGGCACCGAGCTCATCGCCGACAACGACGTCGACATCACGGCCGTTCAGCTCCCCGCGAACCAATTCGGCTACTTCCTCATGTCGCAGACGAGCGCCTCGATGCCCGTCTCGGCCGGTGTCCTGTGTCTCGGCTCGCCACAGTTCCGCTTCAGCGGCGACATCCTGAACTCGATGGCCGCAGGATCGGTCGAGTACTCGCCGGACATGAACGACCTGCCCCAGGGCCAGGTCTTCCAGGCAGGCGAAACGTGGTACTTCCAGATGTGGTACCGCGACGGCGCCGTCTCGAACTTCTCCGAGAGCCTCTGTTTCACCTGGCAGTAGGCGCCTTTCCGCCCTCCGGTTTGACCGGATGACAGCCCGGTAATCCCGCCCCAGCGCGATTGACCGGCATGCTCGATCCCTCCGGCGCGCTCCGACCACGGTGCACGCGCGGAGGGATTGTGCGATCATGGGCCTCGAGCCCACCCCCGATGACGAATACGAAGACTGCGTTGTCCTCGCTGCGACTCCTGATCGTCGACGACGACCCCAAGCTTCGCAGCTACATGCGGCGCTGGCTCGAGGAGCACTCGATCCGCTGTGAGGTCGCGGCGGACGCGGATGAGGCGACGCAGCGCATCGCCGAGGGCCCCGAGTTCGACCTGATCCTGCTCGACGTCATGATGCCTGGTCGCGACGGCTGGAAGTTCCTCGAAGACTTGCGTGCCGGCGGCGACACGACCCCCGTCATCTTCCTGACGGCCCGCCAGGCGGTCGCCGAGCGCGTCAAGGGCTTGGAGCTCGGTGCCGACGACTACGTCATCAAGCCGTTCGACTTCGACGAGCTCCTGGCCCGCATCACCGTCGTCGCTGGCCGCAGCCGCGTCCTCCCCGTCCTGCAGATCGACGAGCTGACGATCGACTACCACAGGCGCACGGTCGAGGTCGCAAAGCAGCCGATCGAGCTCTCTGCGCGCGAGTTCGACTTCTTGCAGGCGCTCGCCAAGAGGCGCGGCGAGGTCGTGTCGCGTCGCGCGCTCCTGCGCGAGGTGTGGAGCATCGACTTCGACCCCGGCACGAACGTCGTCGACGTGCTCGTCGCCCGGCTGCGGCGCAAGCTGGGGAAGCAGGCGTCGAGCGTCATCCAGACCGTCGTCGGCGAGGGTTACCGGCTGAAGCAGGACACGACGTGACGCCGGCACCCGCATGACTTGCACCTGGTCGATCTCGCGCCGCCTGACCGCGTCCGTCGCGATCGCGGCGACCTTTCTCGTCCTCACGACCGCCGGACTCACGGCCTGGTTCGTCCAGGGCCCGATCGGGGGCGAGCTCGAGGCGCTCGTCGTCGAAGAGCTCGCGGAGTTCGAGGCCCTGCTCGCGGGCGCCCCGGTCACCCGCGACCGGATCATCGAAGTCACGCAAGAGCTCTCCGCGGAGCACCCACAGCACGGCCTCGCCTGGTCCCTCTCCAACGCGAGCACCGGCGAGCCGTGGGGCCGGTTTGGCGCCGTCGAGCTGTTCGACGACGTCGAGATCGACTCGGGTCCGATCGACTTCACTTCCGTTCCGGCCTCGGGTCTGCGCTGGCGCGTCGCCCGCCTCGGCGCCCTGAGCGGCAAGCTGGCGGAGAGCGAGCCCCTGCACGTGGGGTTGCTCGTCGATGGCCGCGGGCAGCTGGCATTGATCCGCACGACCGGCATGCGCGCCCTCGTGGCGCTCATCCTCGCCGCGGTCCTCGCCACGATCGGCGGCGCCCTCTACGGTCGCCGCATCTCCAACATGCTGCGCGAAGTCGCGGACAACGTGCGCTCGATGCGCTCCTCGGCGCGCGCGGTCGCCGTCGACGTCGAGCGTGCGCCGGAGGAGATTCGCGACGTCGCCGAGGCGCTCTCCGAGATGCTCGAGAACGTCCGCGACCGGTCGAGCCGCGCGCAGCTCATGACCGCTGGCCTCGCGCACGAGCTGCGTTCGCCGATCCAGAACCTCTTGGGCGAGGCCGAGCTCGCGCTGATGCGCGAGCGTGAAGCCGCGGAGTACCGACAGGTGCTCGAGAGCCAGGTCGACGAGCTGCGCGACCTCGGCCGCGTGGTCGACAACCTCGTCACGCTCTGCGCCGCCGAGGAGTCGGATCCTAACGCGGCTTCCGAACGCTTCGATCTCGGACGAGAGGCGGAGCTCCGGCTGCGCAAGGAGCGCGTGTTCGCCGAACGCGTCGGCGTCGATCTCGTCGTCCACGCGAGCGGCGACCTCGCGGTCCAAGGCGACCGTGAGGCACTCCTGCTTGCGGTCAGCAACCTCGTCGGCAACGCCGTGCACTGGACCCCGAAGGGCGGCGAAGTGCGCCTCGGCTTGAACGGCGACGACGACAACGTGACGATCACCGTCGAGGACGAGGGCCCCGGAATCGACGCGAGCGAGCGCGAGAAGGTCTTCGAGCCGTTCTACCAAGGCCCCGCGAAGAACGGTCGCCGTTCAGGCTACGGGCTCGGGCTCGCGTTGACGCGTACCGCGGTGCGCGCGCACGAGGGCGCCATCGAGCTCGACCGTTCGCCGCTGGGCGGCGCACGTTTTCGAGTCGAGCTGCCGCGCCGCAGAGCCGGCGCGTAGCGGGCGCCACTACTCGGTGAGATGCCCCTTCAGCTCATCGACGATGCGTAGTGTCGGCATGCCGCTGGCGACCAGCTCGCCGAGCAGCTGCTCGGCCATTCCCAGCTCGTCGAGCTCGACGTGGGCCAAGGCCGCGAACGTGCCGCTGTTCTTCTGGGGTCCGCGCTGGGTCCCCTCCTCCGTCGTCCCCCAGACCGTGCAGTCGCTCGACGTCATGCCGACCCTCGTCGAGCTCGCCGGCGTCACCGTTCCCGACGGCGTGCAGGGCAAGAGCCTCGTCCCGCTCATCCGCGGCACGGGAGGCTGGAAGTCGCGGCGCGCCTTCAGCGAGCGCCGCCAGGCCGACTTCGACCGCGAGCCCGAGCCCGAGCCCGATGCCGTCGAGTCGCTGTCGATCGTCGATAGCGGCTACCGGTTGATCCACAACTTCGAGCGCCCCGAGGGCGTGCGCGAGTACGAGCTGTACGACCACGCGAACGACCCTCTGAACGCGAACGACATCGCCGCCGAGCACCCCGAACGCGTCGAAGAGCTCGCGGCCAAGCTAGCCGCCTGGAGCAAGTGGGCCGAGGCGTCGCGCGTCGAGTCGGGCGGCCAAGCGCCGGAGCTCACAGCCGAAGAGCGCGAGCTCCTGCAGGGGATGGGCTACGCAGGCGACTGAAAGACGCCGCGCCAGAAAGACGCTACTCTCCCGGGATGATTCAGCTCTTCCTGGCCCTCTCCCTCCCGCTGTGCACGCCGTCTGCGCCGCAGCAGGACGCGACCACCGCTTTCGTCGGCGCTCGCCTCATCCCGATCTCGGGCCCCGAGATCGCCGAGGGCGTGCTGCTCGTACGTGGCGGCAAGATCGTCGCGATCGGCGCAGCCGCCGACATCGAAGTGCCCGCGGGCAGCACCGTGCGCGACGTGCACGGCAAGACGATCCTGCCAGGCCTGATCTGCACGCACTCGCACATCGGCCAGCCGGCGGGCGCGGACCGCTCGGCGCCGATTCAGCCCGAGGTGCGGGTCCTCGATTCGATCGACGTGCGGCACGCGAGCCTGCAGCGCGCCCAAGCCGGCGGCCTGACCTGCGCCAACGTGATGCCGGGCTCCGGGCACCTCCTCTCGGGCCAGACGGTGTACCTCAAGCTGCGCGACGGCGAGACGATCGACGACCTCTTGATCCGCGACTCCGGCGGCGGGATCGCGGGCGGGATCAAGATGGCCAACGGCACGAACAGCCGGCGCGATCCACCGTTCCCGGGAACGCGCGCCAAGTCGGCTGCCCTCGTGCGCTCGAAGTACGTCGCCGCGCAGACCTACCGCGACAAGATCGCCCGCGCCGCGGGGGACGCCGCGAAGTTGCCGCCGCGCGACCTCGCGCTCGAGGCGCTGGTCGAGGTCCTCGAAGGCAAGCGCGTCGTGCACCACCACACCCACCGGCACGACGACATCCTGACCGTGCTGCGCCTCGCCGAGGAGTTCGGCTTCCGCGTCGTGCTGCACCACGTCAGCGACGGGTGGAAAGTGGCGGACGAGATCGCCGCGGCCAAGGCTCCGTGCTCGATCATCGTGATCGACTCGCCCGGCGGGAAGCAGGAGGCGCTGGGCGTCGACTACAAGACCGGCGGCGTCCTCGAGCGCGCCGGGGTCTCGGTGTCGTTCCACACCGACGACTCGATCACCGACAGCCGCCTGTTCCTGCGCTCCCCCGCGCTCGCGGTGCGCGCGGGGATGTCGCGCGAGAAGGCGCTCGCCGCGGTGACGCTCGAGGCCGCGCGCCAGCTCGATCTCGACGCCCGCATCGGCTCGCTCGAAGTGGGCAAGGACGCGGACCTGGCCGTGCTCGACGGCGACCCGCTGTCGGTCTACACGCTCGTGCACGAAACGTGGGTCGAGGGCGAGCTCGTGTTCGACCTCGCCGACGAGAAGGACCGGCTGATCGCCCTCGGCGGCGACGGCGCCGGCGATCTGACCGACATCCATCAGTGCTGCGGAGGTGTGCGATGAACGGGCTGCTCCTTGCCCTGGCAGCGCTCGTCGTTCAGGACCCAGAGGTCCTCGCGATCCGCGGCGAAACGGTCCACACCGCCGCGGGCGAACCGATCCAAAACGGCGTCGTCGTGTGCTCGGGCGGCAAGATCGTCGCGGTCGGCCCCGCCGGCTCGATCACGATCCCCGGCGGCGCGACCGTGCTCGAGGCCGCGGTCGTCACGCCCGGCCTCGTCGACGCGCACTCGGTCGTCGGTCTCGCGGGCTGGCTGAACCAGAACCACGACCAGGACCAGATCGAGCGCTCCGGCCCGCTGCAGCCCGAGCTGCGCGCGATCGACGCGTACAACCCGCGCGAGGAGCTCGTCGCCTGGCTGCGCAGCTTCGGCGTCACGACGGTCCACACAGGCCACGCGCCTGGCGCCGTCATCACGGGCCAGACCCTGATCGCCAAGACACGCGGCGACACGGTCGAACAGTCGGTTTTCGTCCCCTTCGCGATGGTCGCCGCGACGATCGGTGTCGGCGCGACGGGTGACGAGAAGCCCGCACCCGGGACGCGCGCGAAGGCGGTCGCGATCCTGCGCCAGGAGCTCGTGCGCGCGAGCGAGTACCGCGCCAAGCTCGAGGGCGACGAGCCACCCGACCGCGACCTGCGCCTCGAGGCGCTGGCCACCGTGCTCGCGGGCGAACGACCGCTGCTCGTGACCGCTCACCGCGCGCACGACATCGCGGCCGCCCTGCGCGTGCGCGCGGAGTTCGATTTGCGCATGGTGCTCGACGGCGGAGCGGAGGCGTACCTGATGCTCGACGAGCTGCGCGCCGCCGGCGTGCCGGTCATCGTGCACGCGACGATGGCGCGCGCCCGAGCGGAGAGGCGCAACCTGTCGATGGAGACGCCCCACCTGTTGCAGGAAGCCGGGATTCCGGTCGCCTTGCAGAGCGGCTACGAGAGCTACGTGCCCAAGACGCGCGTCGTCTTGTTCGAGGCTGCGATCGCCGCGCGCTACGGCTGCAGCTTCGACGACGCCCTGCGGCTCGTCACGATCGACGCCGCCCGTATTCTCGGCGTCGATCGGCGCGTCGGCTCGCTCGAGGTCGGCAAGGACGCCGACCTCGGGCTGTACGACGGGGACCCGTTCGAGTACACGACGCACTGCGTGGGGGTCGTGATCGAGGGGGAAGCGGTGAGTGCCGAGGTGCGCTGACCGCTCGTCACTGACGCTCGTGGACGATCTCGCGGACGAGGACCCACTCCTCGTCCCGCAGCCCCTCCACGCGCGTCCGGCGCCGATTCTCCGATTCCCTGCGCATAGCCCGGTGTCGACTGCGTGCTGAACCTCTGCAGCGTGCGCTCGTCCAGGTCCGCGGTCGGCTCACCTTTCAAGAGCCCCAGCTCCCCGCCGAAGCTGTCGACGAGCACACCCGTGTAGCCGCGGGCTCGCTTGTCGTAGCCGACGACCGTGAGCAGCTCGATCTCGCGCTCGCCGCGGCGGATCGTGAGGTCGCTGAGCAGCCACTTCCCACCCGGCCCGGCTCGGCACACCTCCTCGCCCTGCTCCGCAATGGCGGGGGCGCGGCCCCCCGGCCGCGCCCCCGCACCCCACACCGTTGGCCTTGCCAGGCCGGCAGAGTCGTACCTCGCTGCCACACCGTCAGGTGCGGCGCCAACAAACAGCATCGACACCGAAGGTGTCGTCAGGCCCCCTCCGGGGGCTGACAGCTACTCGATGAACGGGTTCGAGTACTTCGGGTCCGTGATGAACTGCTCGTCGGTCAACGTCAGGAGGAACGCGTGCAGCGCCTTCTTCTCCTTGACCGTGAAGTTGAATCCACGCTCGTCGAAGCGGCGGCGGCTCTGAACCACGTCGGCGACCGTACGGGTCCCCCCGTTGGCGGGCGTCACCGGAATCGGTCCCCTTCCCGCGCGGCGACCCGGGCGGGGCGTCACTGGCGGCGTCCTCGGCCGCGGCGGGGTGCGCGACCGCCAGCCGTTCGTGCCCCGGCGCAAGCGGGGGTCGAGGTTGCGGTGCTGCTTGATCCCGTTCGAGTAATGCTCGATCACGCCCGAGAGCGAGTCGAATCGTCCGTCGTGCATGTACGGCCCGGTCAACGCGATGTTGCGCAGAGACGGTGCCTTGAACTTGCCGACGTCGCTCTGGACGCCGGTCGCCTTGCCGAGCCCGCCGTCGTCGGAGCGGCGTCCGCGGTCGAGTCCGTTGTTCGTCGAATCGGCGCCTTGGAAGAGCACGGGAGTCGGCCGCCGGGGCGCGGAGGACACGGCGAGCACTTCGGTCTTCTTCTCTTGCTGCGTCTGGGGGTGTGCTCCCGGCGTCATCGGTTGGGGTAGCGGCAGAGTGGGCGCAGGAGTCAGCGGCTGCGTCCCTGGGGCCTGGGGCGCCTGCGCGGTCGCCTCGGACTGGTCGACCGTGAAGTCGCGCACGTGACAGCTCGCGCACGAGCTGGCGCTGTCGCCGTCGTGGAAGCCGAAGAACACCCGCTTGCCCAGGTTCTCCTGCTCGGTGAAGTTCGGAAAGTCGCGCTCGACGGCGCCGGTCATCGCGTAGCCCTCGTCGAAGCGCGAGTTGAGCGAGACCATCGAACGCAGAAACTGCGCGAGGGCGAACGCGACGCGATCCGCCGTCACGTTCGGGTCACCGAAGGCGTTCCAGAACAGCCAGCGGTAGTCGGGATCCGCCTCGAGCCGCTCGACGAGCTCGCGCAGCCCCATGCCCATCTCGATCTTGTCCTGAATCGGCATCAGGACCATCTGCTCGAGCGTCGCCCCACGCTCGTCCCAGAAGAAGCGCCCGGTCTCGTAGTACGCGACGTTGGCGAGCCCCATCGAGTTGCGCCCCGTCTTGCGCCCCTCGAACCCGCGGCTCAGCGCACGCGGGTCCGCGAACGCGTTCTCCTGCACGTGGCAGCTCGCGCACGAGGTCTTCTCGTTCGCGGACAGCTTGGTGTCGTAGAAGAGGAAGCGCCCGAGCAGCGCCCCGCGGTCGGTCACCGGGTTGTGCTCGGGCGTGTTCTCCAGCGGGCCGAGGCCGAGCCGGTCGAGGCCGCGGTGCAGCTCGATCCGCTCGTAGGAGTGCTCGAGCTCCTCGACCCCGAACGCGAGATCCTCTTGCGCGGCGCTGGCGGTGGTGGCGAGAAGGAGAGTGAGGGCGGCGACTCGAGTCGGCTGCATGGCCAGGTGGCTCCGTCGGTGGACTTCGGAAAGGTCATCCCGGACCGCGAACGGTTCCCTAGTGTCCTCCACAGGAGGCACTCCGTGGGCGCTCAAGGGGCGGTAGGAGCGAGCCGCAAGTCCCGTTCCCGGGCATCAGGGCCAACTCCTCGCCCCCATCAGGGAAGCGGCATCGCGGCCGTCACGGCCCGATCCCGCATTTCTGATCCAGCGCGACCTACCAGCGCGCCGCCGCCTCGTGCCGCTCCTCCGCCGGCCCGTCCGGGTCGTACCCCTTGTCGTCCTCGTAGCGCCGCTGGAGCGCCTCGAACACGAGGACCCGCGTGTAGCGATCGTCCGAGAGCAGGAGCCCGACAAGGGTCGGCCGTGCGCTGTCGTCGCCCAGGAGCAACCGCGTCCGCGCCGCCTGCGCCAGGATCCGCGCGGGCGGCCCGACCTCCTGGGGCATCGTGCCCGTCGCGATCAGGGTACGCACCCGCTGCTCCCAGCGTCGCAGGGCGGCCAAGCAATCGGCGTCGCCCGCTCCCTCGAGCGCCCACGCTGCCCACGCGGCGACCGAGACGACGGGGTCGCGCAGCGTCGCGATCAGAGCGGGTGCGGCGCGCCGGTCGCCGAGCCGGCCGAGGATGCGGCAGATCGCGACGCGCTTGGCGGCGAAGCCCGGCGGGTACTTCAGCCCGCGCACGAGCGCGGGGACCGCGTACGAGCCCATCGCGATCAGCTCGTCCTCGATCGGTTGGTCGCGCTCGGGCGAGGCGGCGAGCAGGTCGCTGCCACCGAGCTTGCCGACCAGCTTCCACGCGTGCGCCTCGGCCACCGGGTCCTGCGTGCGGTCGCGCGGCACGAGCCGGTCCGCGCCGCCCTCCGCCGCCCAGAAGCTCTGCAGCGCCGAGATCGCCTCGAGCCGATCGGGCCGCGGAGCGTAGGGCTCGTAGCCCAGGTGCACCCCGGTCGCGGCGAAGAACGCCTCGAAGAAGCGCTCGCGCTGCAAGTCGTCGGAATGGTCGAGACCGGTGAGCAGGAGCGGGATGCCGTCGGGCGACCCGAGCCGCGCCAGCGCCAACGCGAGATCGCGTTGCGTCTCGACGTAGAAGGCCGCGTCCATCGCCGCTCCTATCGCGGGCGCGGCGTCTTGCCGGCCGAGCTTGCCCAACGCCATCGCGGCCACGCGGACGACGTCGGGATCGTCGTCGGTGAGCAACGGGAGCAGCAGGTCGCCGAGCGCCGAGACGCCGAGCCGACCCACGACCTCGGCCGCGCTCGAGCGGTCGAGCGACGCTTGCGCGGCGAGCCCCGTGCGCAAGATGGCCTCGGTGTCGTCCCCGCGCCAGCCCTTGCGCGCGATCAACTCGCGCGCGTGCAGCCGGACGTACAGGCGCTCGTCGTCGCAAGCGGTCAAGGTCGCCGCGCGCGCGCCCTCACCGATGCCAGCGAGCACCGTCAGTGCCTGGTTGTAGGTCTTGTTGTCCCACGATCCAAGAGCATCGATCAGTAACGGGACCGTGGGCGCGCCGATCGCGATCAAGCGCTCGCGCGCACGGATGTTCGCCTCGGGCACGGGGAACTGAAAGAGGTCGATCAGGCCCTGGATGTCGTCCGGCGTGTCGCCGTCGGGGATCGTAACAGCGACGGTGTCGATGTCCGGGCGCGCGAAGTCGACCAGGTTCGCGGGGCTCGCGATGGTCGGATCGATGCCCTCGGGCGCGATCGCCACGACCTCGGCCTCGCTCTCGACGGGCTCGGTCGAGGGCGTGATGCCCGAGAAGGGCAGCACGCGCGACTCGAGCACGCGCGAGAGGTCCGAGTGGTAGTCGTCGATCGGGTAGTACAGCTTGAAGAAGAGCGTGCACTCGACGGTGCCACCCACGACGCCGAGCGGCACGCGGTGCGTGCGCGTCTCGCCCGCGGGGATCTGCGTGTTGACCAGCAGCTCGAGACCGTAGGGCCGCTTGTAGGGATCGCGGAACACCATGCGGCTGCGCGCGACCTCGTTGCCCTCGAGGTCACGCACGACGACGAGCGACTCGACCGAACGCTGCTTGAGCTCGGTCGGGAAGTTGTGGCCCGTGCCGCGGTTGACGATCTTGACGACGGCCGCGTCGCCATCGACCTTGGCCGTGTACGCGTAGGCGCGCTTCACCTGCGACTCGCTGCGCGAGCCGGGGAAGTCGTGCTTCAGCACCTCGCGCACGGGTCCGCCGACCGCAACGGGCCGTTCGACGACCTCCATGTGGCAGTCCATGCAGCTGCGGCCGGTCACCTTGCCCGTCGGCGCCTTCTCCCACTGATACGGGGTCCCGTGGTTGCGGTGGCACGACGCGCAAGCGTCGACCGTCCCGACGTCGGGGTGAAACGCGTCGACACACTGCGTACCGCCGGTGAACGCCCCGTAGTCGTAGTTGGGCCGCCAGTGGCACGTCATGCACGAGACGCCCTCGGTCAAACCGTAGTGGCGCCGGCGCGGGTTCTGGCCCACCCCCGTCTCGAAGATCGGCCGCGGGGTGTGGCAGACGATGCAGTCGCCGACTTCGAAGTGCGCCGTCGCGAGGCGCACCTCCTGATCGGTGAACGCTCGTCCGTGCGTCGACTGCTCGTGCTCTGCATAGATCGCCGGATGACAATTCGCACAGAAAGCACTCTCCATGACGTCGTGCTCCCCGGGCGCGCGGGGAGCCTGCGTCGAGATCGCTTCGGCCTCGGCGGGTGACGGGCGTACGGCGAGGGAGACGGAGGCGAAGAGTGCGAGAGCAGCGAAGGGGAGAAAGGGCAGCTTCATGGCGGTCCGGGTGGAGGTGATTGCGCCCATGCTAGTGGTGTGATGCAGACAGTTGCGGTCTTATCCCGAGTTCGCGTGTGCGTGCCGCAACGCCGTGGCGCGTGCAGGCGGCCGGGATACGACTGCGAATGTCTGCATCACACCACTAGGCCGCCGCGGCCTCGCGGTGACAGCCAATGCGGGGGTCTTCGTGCCGATTCTGCGCGGCACCGCGCCACCCCGGGTCACACCCCCTCGGTCAGGGCCCACTCGCGTCGGTGGATGGTCCAGACCGACACAGTGAGGGTCACGAGCGAGATCGTGGCCAGTGCAACGAGCGCGGTCTGGACGTCGGCGCCGGCGAAGAACGGAACCACCTCACGCTCGAACTCCTCCGCGGCGCCGGCCGGCACGGAAAGGTCGGCGAGGTGCCACCCCAGGGAGCGCAGGTAGAAGCTCGCCGTGAGCTCGTTGACGAGAGCGGGAATGATCGAAAGGATCCCCTCGACCACGACGGCGTAGATCAAGCCGACCGGGATCGCCCGCCGGGGCACGAGCAGTCCAAGCAGACAGAAGAGCCCGGTGAACGCGAAGCACGCACTCGTGGTCGTGACGGCCAACGCGAACCAGACCCGCGGCCCGATCGGCAGACCGCAGAGCACGTAGGCGATGCTCATGCTCGCGAGCAACATCCCCGAGAGCGCGGAGGCCGTCGCCAGGTACTTGCCGACCAGCACCTTCCAGCGCGGAAGCGAGCGCGTG
Source organism: bacterium (assembly GCA_024226735.1). GTDB lineage: Bacteria > Planctomycetota > UBA1135 > UBA1135 > JAAELL01. Next base: position 17,307 of record JAAELL010000448.1, read on the forward strand.
AACAAGTAGGTGAGCGTCTTGTCCTCGATCTCCCCCGCGAGCAGGGAGGCCCCGTAGAGAAGCGAGGCGAGGATGCACAGGCTCTGGGGGTACATGGCGTACAGGAACGCCGACATCGCGAACCCCTCGACGTCGAAGCCGTCTTCCTCGGGGAAGTCGAACCCGGACGCGACGAGGATCACCAACAGGAGCAGGATCGGCAGGCTGAGGAACACGGCCAGGATCCAGATCTTCTTGCCCCCGAACATCTGCCGCAGGCTGAGAACGAACAGCGACCTCATGCTCCGTCCCCCACCAGATACTCGAAGACCGCGTCGAGGCTCTCGTCGTCGGAGCCCAGCTCGCTCACGGCGACGCCGGTCTCGGCCGTCAACGCCGGCAGGAGGCCGAACAGCTCGCGCGGTTCGCGCGTCGTCACCCATAGCTCGTTCGCGTCGATCTGAACGCCATCGACCGAGGGCTGGCGCGTGAGGTGACTGGCGAGCTCCCGTGCTCCGTCGCACACGATGCGGATCTTGTGCGGGATCTCGTACAGGAGCCGGCGGATCTCCTGGACATCCCCGGCAGCGAGGACGCGTCCTCCGTAGACCAGCAAGAAGCGGGCGGTCATGGCCTGCACTTCGTGCATGACATGGCTCGAGACGATCACGCTCTTGCCCTCCTCGCCAAGCTCGTGCACGAGATCCATCAGCTCGTGTCGCCCGACCGGATCCGTGCCCGAGAGCGGCTCGTCCAAGACGACCAGATCCGGACCGTGCACGAGGGCCTGCGCGAGCTTCGTGCGTTGCCGCATCCCCTTGGAGTAGGTCGAGATGGGGCGGTGCATGTACTCCTTCGCGCCGACCCGCTCGAGCACTCGCTCCGCGGCGTCGGCAGCGGAGCGCCCCATGCCGGACATTCCAGCGAGGGTCGACACGAACTGGTGCCCGGTCAGGAAGCTCCAGAACGCGTCGTGCGAGGCGCGATATCGGTCGTGCGAAATAGATGAGGAAGGCTCGGCTGCGCAGATCGTTCGAGACCAGTGGCGGCCCGGCGATCGCCGCGACCAATCCCGCCATCCACAACTGGAAGTAGGTCCCGAAGTACCCGAACACCATCGTCCAGACCGCCGAGCGGATCACCGCGGGGTCCTCGTGCAGCTGATCGACGAGCCGGCGTCCCAGGAGCTCGCGCGCGAGGTCGTAGAACGGCGCGTTCGGATCCGTGCCGGGATCGGTGATGCGTCCGATGACGAAGAACACCCAGCCGAAGTACAGAAACGGCAGGAACGACGCGAACACCAGGCGCCGCAGCAGCTTGCTGCGCCAAGCGATCGTGAGCCCGGTGCGCGTGATCGGCAGCCAGCGCATCGCGTGCGACGTGCGCTCACCTTCGTAGCGCCGGTACCCGATCGGAAAGAGCGGCATCAGCGATCCTTCTCGACGGCCTCGAGGAAGATCTCCTCGAGCGTGTTGCGGCCGCCCTCGATGCGGCTCAGGAAGACGCCCGCCGAACGCGCCGCGTCCATCGCTTGTGCGGCCGCCGCCCGCGGCTCTCCATACACGCGCAGTTGGCCCGGGTGGATCTCTTCCCAACGCGCCCCCGATCGCGAGAGCGCCTCGCCAAACGCCGGATCCACCTGCTCCAGCCCGACCTGGACGCTCTCGTCCGCTGGTCGGCGCAGGTTGTCCATCGTGTCGTGCACGAGGAGCTTGCCGTGTCCGAGGATCACGACCGAGTCACAGATAGCCTCGACGTCGAGCAGGATGTGCGTCGAGAGGACAACGCTCGTCTCGGTGCGGTCGTACAGCCCGCGGATCAGCTTCAACATGCGCTTGCGACCCAGGGGGTCCAGCCCGCTGGTCGGCTCGTCGAGGAAGACCAGGCGCGGATCGTGCACGATCGCCTACGCGAGCTTCTGTTTCTGACGCATGCCGGTCGAGTACGTCTGCACCTCCCGGTAGCGCTCCTCGCCCAAGCCCACGTAGTCCAGAACCTCGTGCGCGCGCCGGATCGCTTCGAAGCGCGGCAGCCCGGCCAGCTCCCCGGCGTAGGCCACCGACTCGACGCCCTGCAGCCCCGGGAAGATGCAGTCGTCCTCGGGCATGTAGCCGACCAGCTCGCGGACGCGCCGAAAATCCCGCTTCGAGTCGAGCCCGAGCACCCGCGCCTCGCCAGAGCTGATGTGCACGAGCCCCATGAGCGCCTTGATCAAGGTGCTCTTGCCGGCACCGTTCGGCCCGAGCAGGCCGAACACACCGGGCTCGAGGGCAAAGGACACACCGTCGAGCGCCACACTCCCGTGGTAGCGCTTCGTCACGTCCTCGATCTCGAGCACGGATTGCAAGGTTCGGGACGTCCTGGTTGGGGGGGCCGGGGGCGGGCGGAGACACTACAGCAACTGGCTCCCGGAGGAACAACCAGGATCGCCCGGGTCTCGCACTCGTTGTTGGGCAGCGGCCGAGCGCGGTTTCGCGCCGCGGGCCAGAATCGGCGCATGCTTCGTCCCAGCCCTGCAGTAGCGCCTGCCGCGACCGTTGAGACCAGTGAGCCGTTCTGTTGGCTCAACGGCTGACGCCTTTGAGACCAGGCTGCGATCGATTGGGGTGGACTTCCCTCTCCCCTGTGCCCCGTCGCTGATGCGGCGGGGCACATCTTTGTTCCGGCTCTCTCAGTCCGCGCAGAACTGCACTTCGAGCCCGTCGGAGAAGTTGAAGCCCGCGCCAACCGCCGGGTCCCGGTACCAGAACTGGAAGCGGAACGTGTCGCCGTTCACGATGTCGCCGCCGTTCGGCAGGTTGCCGAAGTCGACCAGGTGCGACGCCGCGCCACCGGCGTCGATCGTCTCGACCGGGAGGCGGTGGAAGGCACCGCCAATGCAGATCACGCCGTTGCCGATCGGCAGCGTGCCCTGATCGGGGCCGTAAAAGAAGAGCCCGAACTGGCTCGGGATCGCGCCGCTGGCCAGGAGCGTGAAGGCTCCGTCGGCCACGTCGGTGTTGCCGCTCGAGGACATCACGGCTCCCGGCCCGGCCGAGTTGGGCGACGTCCCGCAGTAGTTCATGGGCGGCGCGCACACCGGCACTTCGAAGTAGCTCGCCTCGACGTCGTCGATCGCGGCCTCGACGATCGAGCCCGCTCCGAGGTCCGAGGCGACGAAGCGCAGGCGCATCTGGCTGGTCGGCACGAGAAGCGAGTCGACGTCGAGCGTCGCCTCGAACCAGCCGCCGCTCGCCTCGGGGTGGCCAGGACCGAGCAGCTCCGCGAGCACCCAGCTCGAACCGCCGTCGCCGGACAGGTAGACCTCGAACACGTCGTTCGCGTTCGAGCCCTCGTCGTTCGAGTACCAGCGCCAGTAGCGGACCTGGGGCGCGACGCCGTTCGACAGGTCAAAGACCGGCGAGACGAGCGTCGTCGTCCCGTCGTCGACGTCGTTCTCCCCCAGCGATCCGCCGGGCGAGCCCTGGCCCGTCACCCAACAGCGCGTGCCCGGCGCCGCGGTGTGGTCGTCCTCCGGCTGGGCCGCTGTTCCGCGCGGATCGACCCGCGTCCACTCGCCTGTCGACGCGTCGTTCGGGTTGCCGAGGCCCCAGCCCTGGTCGCTCCCATCCTCGAAGTCGAAGCCCGCGATGACGACGCGCTCACCGGCGACGAGCTCGGCACTGACGTCCTGGGACCAGCCGCCGTAGGTGCGCGTCACGGTGAACTCGATCACGGTCCCCGGAGGCGTGCCGGGCGCGATCGTCAGCGCCAGCGGCGTGCCGCTCTGGCCGTCGGAGAACGGTGCCACGGGCGGCGACGAGGCAATCGGGCCGGTAACGGACGCGAAGGGGCTCGCCGTCGAGAGGAACAAGTCGACGATGCCCGAGGCGACCGTGCCGCTGTTACGCAGGAGGACGTCGATCTCGACGACCTCGCCGGGCTCGAACGATCCGTCGCCGTCGCCGGCGTCCGAGGTCGCGACGCCGGCCGCGCGCACCCACGCGCCACCGGCGAGCGCGGTGCGGTAGAAGGCGAGGAGGTTGTCCTCGGCGAGCGGGACGATGCGGTCCTGCGACGGCCAGAAGCCGTCCGCTTGCGAGCCGATCTCCGGGGTCCAGCACAGGGTGCCGTGCGTGCCAAGGTCGTGGTCGAGCGTCGTTCCGTTCGCCAGGTAGAGCAGCGTCGACGCCGGACCCTGCGGGTAGCCGTTGACCTCCGTCGCGAGCGTCCCGACCTCGTCGATGTCGTCCCAGCCCGGGGGCAGCGCCGTCTCGAAGCCCCACGGCGCGAGCCACAGGTTCGAGTAGGTGTGCACCGACAGCGCGGTCTGGAAGTCGTGGGCAGCCATGAAGTTGACCATCGCCGCCGTCTCCGGCTCGCTCGCCGGACCTGCGCCGCGGTAGGTCTCCGAGGTCATGGAAGGGCTCGAGCCGGTGTTGTCGTGGCCCCATTCGAAGGGGTAGTTGCGGTTGAGGTCGACGCCCCTCGACCCGTCGGCGTTGGGACGGCGGTTCTTGCGCCACAGCCCGCCGCCGCCCGGCGCGATCTAGCGGTTGTACTCGTACCCGTCCGGGTTGACGCACGGCACGAAATAGATCTCGCGCTCGTTCACCAGGTACGTCGCGAGCGGATCGGTGCCGTACTCCTCGAGCAGGAAGAGCATGAACCAAAACGTACTCTGCATGCCCTGCGGCTCGCGCGCGTGGTGTATCGCATCGATGCGCACCTCGGGCTCGTCCTCGTCCGTGTCCGGGTTGTCCGAGATGCGCACCATCCACATCTCGCGGCCCTCGATCGTCTGGCCGATGCTCTGCTTGGCCGAGATGCGGTTCGGGTACGCCGCGCGCATCTGGTCGAGGACGGACACGATCTGGGTGTACGTGTAGTAGCCCCCCATCGCTCCCTGGCCGAACGGCGGCGAGAGCCAGCCACCGTGCGAGCCCGCCGCCTGCGATGTCGTGCCCGGCGCGAGACGCGCCGCGTACCACGCCGCCAGGTCGTCCTCCACGACGTCGAACGTGTAGCCCGTGCGCTCGAGCTGGGCGAGCTCCTCGGTGCCCACGATGACGTCGGCGGAATCCTCGACCTGGTCGAAGAACACGACGTCGAGGTCGAGCGCCTTCAGGTCGGAGAGCCGGCGCTCGGACAGATCGACGCGCACGAGGTGCCGGGCGTCGTCAGGAGCAGGTGCCGACACATCCTGCGGGACGGGAACGAAAATGGCCGCGGCCAGGGTGGCGGAGAGCAACATGATGAGGGCTTTCGAACCGGGAGCAGGGAAGCCCCCACGCTAGCACACCCTCACGCGAGCACGTCCTCCTCGACGAAGCGGCCCTCGACGAGCGTCCAGGAGCGCACTCCGCCGGGTATCCCCGAATCGACCGGGACGATCAGGTACGACCACCCGGGCCACGCCCGCTCACGATCGAGGTCCGAGGGTACCGCGGGGTGGTCGGGGTGCGTGTGCCAGACGCCCAGCACCTCGAGGCCAGCTGCGCGCGCCAACTCCTCCGCCTTGTAGAGGTCGGCGGGATCGAGCTCGTAATGATCGTGTGCGTGCTCCGCCTCGAGATTGCGGGCGACGGTCGCGAAGCTCACCACCGACGCGTCGACGCCGCGCGTCCCCAGGAGCACACCGCACGCCTCGCGCGGGTAGCCGGCGCGCGCCGCGCGATCGATCACGAGAAGTGGCTCGCGCGCCAGGCGGGCAGAGGCTCGGGTGGTGGTCATGGGAAGGTCCCCGTCAGAAGCCCTCTTTCCGCAGGTTGCGGATGCGCGCGCGGACCGAAGCCGGCCCGGCCTCCAGCGCCTCGTCGAACAATGCTTCCGCCTCCGGACGCAGGTCCTCGAACGCCTTGGCGAGGGCGTGCAGGCCCGCGAAGGCCCAGGCCCGGACGAACTTCACGTCGCTCTCGAGCGCCTCGCGCACGAACGTCTCGAGCACGGCCCGCGAGCGCGCGGGGATCACGAGGAACGGCATGCACTGCAGTGCGTGCAGGCGTGCCTCCCACGGTTCCAGAAGTGCAAGCGACCCGAGGAACCGACCGGTCGCGCGCGCGTCGAGCCGCGCTCCACTCTCGAAGTGACGCTTGAGCAGCCACGTCGCGCCGGTCTGCACGTGGGCGGCGCTGTTCAATGCCTGGAAGACATCCTGCGCTAGCGCCGCATCGTGCGGGTAGAGCGCGTACACCTTCTCCAGGAACGCCACGTCCTTCCCGTCCCAGGACCCGAGCCGCTTCGCCAACTGCATGCAGCCCGTTGTGCACGACCGCACGGGCACTTGCCGAGACCTATCACTTGTTTTTCGCTCAAGCCGAACCATTTCCATGCGGCCGTGGGTCGTCGAGACCGGCAATCTCATGCGAAAATGCAGCCGTTCGATCGAGAGGTCCTTGCCAGAGAAGTGCTCATGCCCCATCAAGCCGCCCTGCCATTCGCCGTCAGTCTCGCCCTCCTCGCCCCCGGCGCCTTCGCCCAGGGCTTCAACTACCCCGACTTCAGCTCGGTCGCCGGCCTCGCGTTCAACAACGACGCGGCGCAAGCGGGCAACGTGTTGCGCGTCACCGCCGCCGCGGGCGACCAGCACGGGAGCGTCTGGTACGACCAGCGCGTGTCCGTCGCCGGCGGCTTCGAGACGACGTTCCGCTTCCGGATCGACAACCTCGCCAACGACGGTGCCGATGGGATGGCGTTCGTGATCCAGGACGACCCGCGCGGCGTCACGGCGATCGGCGATCTGGCGTTCGGCACGCCCCTCTGCTACGGCGCGGACGCGGGGTCGCCCTCGGGCACCGCGATCGCCAATTCGCTCGCGATCGAGATCGACACGTGGATGAGCGCACCGGCCAACGACACGAGCGCCAACGAGATCAGCATCCACACGGTCGGCCCCGCGGACAACGAGGAGGACGAGAGCTTCTCGATCGGCCGCATCACGCCGGCAACGATCCTGAGCGACGGCGTGATGCACACGATGCGCATCACGCAAGGGGCAGGGATGCTGAGCGTGTACCTCGACGACCTCACGAACCCGATCATCAGCGTTCCCTACGATTTAGCGGGCGGTGGCACCTACCTGACCGGCGGCCCCGCGCCCGGCTTGAACCTCACTGGCGGAGCGGCCTACGTCGGGTTCACGAGCGCGACCGGCGGCGCGTGGGAGAACCACGACGTCCTCGCGTGGAGCTTCGACCCCGGCGAGCTCGGCACGAACTACTGCGGCCCCGCCCTGATCAACTCGACCGGTCTCCCCGCGGAGATCTCGGCCAGCGGCAGCTCGAGCGCCGCCGCGAACGACGTGATGCTGACGGCCTCGCAGCTGCCGGCGGGCCAGTTCGGCTACTTCCTCGCCGGCCAGACGCAGGGCTTCTTCAACCCCCCGGGCAGCCAGGGAATCATCTGCATCACCGGCAACATCGGCCGCTACAACCAGATCGCGAACATCATCCAGGGACCGACCGGGACGATCGCGCTCAACCTGATGGCGATTCCCGTGAACCCGCCGGTCGCGGTGCAACCCGGCGACACGTGGAACTTCCAGTGCTGGTTCCGCGACAACAACCCGACGCTGACGAGCAACTTCACCGACGGCGTCGAAGTGACCTTCTTGTAGGTACGGTACCGCCTTGCGACCGATACGGGAACCAAGGTGGAAACCACAGGCGACATCGAGCTCGCGGGTGCCTTCTGGCGCCATGCGCACCGGGCCCCGGACAGCCCCGCTCTCTGGGTCGAGGGCCGCACGACCAGCTACGGTGAGCTCGCCGCGCGGCGGCGCGTGTCGGCGGAACCCTCCGGAGTTGGGAGCTTGGCGCCGGTGCGCGCGTCGGCGTGCTGGGACACAGCGGTGAGGACTTCGCGGCCGAGCACGAGCTGACGGTGTGGTTCTCCGTCCCCTCGACGGCAGCGTTCTGCTCGCGCGTCACACGATCTTTCCTTGGGCCGTCGTGCGACGCGTCGCGCGCGATGCAGGTGTTGCGTCGGACTTCGACTGGGGCGTGCTGCGGGCAAGTGCGATCGCGACGGGGCCTCACCGCCTGTGTGCTCGATCACGCCCTTGCGCGCCGCTTCCCCCGGGCGGGCCCGTTCCGCGCGCCCGTGCGCACCTGGCTCGCGCTCGAGTGCATTGTCGGCCGGACCTCTAGGGCTGAAATGTCGTCCGCAGCGCGTTCGTCAGGTTGGACGTACCGCCGTCGCGGTACCAGAACTGGAAGTGCCGCGTCGTGCCCGGAGCGAGCACCCCGCCCAGCGGGACCGCGAGCTCGACGAACCCCGCACCGTTCAGCTGCACGGGCGAGAGCCGCACGAGGTCGCCGCCGACACACAACGTGCCAGCACCGAGCGGCTGCAGCGCCTCCCGCGGACCGTGGAAGAAGACACCCGTCTCCCCCGCGGGACAGAAGCTCGCGCGGAGCGTGAAGCGGTCCGCCGCGACGCTCGTGAATCCGGACGCGACGAGGATGCCGTCGAGCCCGGACGAGTTGGGCGCCCCGGGACAGTAGCTGCCTGCGCGCGGCCGAAACGCGAGGAACGTCGGCGCGTCGATCCCGCCGGACCCGGCGGCGACGAACACGGCGACGAAGTCGCCGCTCGAGCGGTCGTAGCGCAGGACTTCGTCGGTCCCGATGCTCGCGACGTACAGGTCGCCAGCCGGTCCAATCGCGACTCCCGTCGGCCCATCGAGCCCCCCGGTCTCGTCGACGGGCGTGCCGGGGTCGTCGGTCACGAGCGCCCGCAGGAACACGCCCGCCTCGGTCAGCTCGAGCACCTCGTGCGAGCCCTCGCTCGTGACGTACACGAGCCCGTCGCCCGCGAACAGCACGGTGCGCGGCCGCACCAGGCCGCTCGCCGGGAACGACGTGAAGTTCTCGACGAACGTGCCGCCGGAGCCCGCAAAGCGCTTGACGTGGTCCGTCCAGAAGCTCGGGACGTAGAGGTCGCCGTTCGGGCCGAACGCGAGCCCGGCATCCGGTCCGTTGAGCCCCCCCGCGTTCGGCTGGACGAACACCGAGTCGAAGGCGCCGGTGCGCCCGTCGTAGCGCAGCACCGCATCGGAGTTGAAGCTGGCGACGTAGGCCATGCCGTCGGGCCCGAAGACGATGCCCGAAGGCCCCGCGAGCCCGCCCGTCTCGTCGCCAGGCGTTCCAGGATCGTCCGCGATGAAGGGCCCGAGAAACGTCCCCGTCAACACGTCGAAGCGCAGGACCTCGTTCGTCGTCTCGCTGCACACGTGCACCGCACCATCCGGCCCGAGCGCGGCACCCAGCGTGCCCGCGAGCGGGCTCGGGCCAAAGGCCAGCTCGAACTCGCCGTCGCCCGAGGCGTAGCGGGTAAAGCTGTTCGAGCTGAACGCGGACACGAGCAGCTCGTCGGTCCCGGGGTGCCCCTGCAAGGCAGACGCGGATCCGGCGACCGTGGATATGGAGAGACCGACGACGAGCGAGGTGGTGAGGGTCATGCTCCGATCCTACAACCTGTAGGAGAAGCGTGGGTCAGCGCGCCGGCAACTCATCGAGCATGCGCCGCAGCACCGGCTCGACGACCGCCGCCAGGCGCTCGTGCCCCTCCGCGGTCGGGTGCAGCCCGTCGGGCAGGTTGAGCTCGGGCACACCGCCCACCCCGCGCATGAAATACGGCACGAACGCGACGTCGTGGTCCGCGGCGAGCCGCGGATAGATCGCATCGAACGCTTCGCCGTAGTCGCCGTAGTTCTCTGGCAAGCGCACGCCGAGCAGGACGACCCGCGCGCCCGTCGCTTCCGAGCGCTCGATCAGGTCCACGAGGTTCTCCTCGACGCTCTCGAGCGCGACGCCGCGCAAGCCGTCGTTGCCGCCGAGCTCGATGACCACGACGTCCGGCCCGCTGCGCAACGCCCAGTCGAGCGCGGTCGCCCCCCCCGCCGTCGTCCGCCCGCTCTCGCTCGAATTGACGAGCCGGAAAGGAACGCCGGCCGCGGCGCAGCGTCGCGCGAGGACCGCGGGAAAGGCCTCGTGCTCGGGAAGGTGCAGGCCGGCTCCGATGCTGTCCCCGAGGAACAGCACGACCGGCGCGGACGCGGGAACCTCCACAGCCGGCGGCGCGGAGGATCCCGGTCCGGGCGCCGGGCCGTCGAGGCGCAGAGCGCCGTCGGACGCGGGCGCCGATTCCTCGCTCGTGCCACATCCGGAGACGAACGCAAGGAGCGCGAGGGAGATTGCGAGTCGCATCGTGAGAATCTAATGCCCGGCGCGCGGACCGGTTAGCATGAAACCATGTCGGCACCGGTTCGAACGACCCTGCTCCTGCAGCGCATGCAGGACGGTGACGCGGGCGCGGCCCAGGAGCTCTTGCCCGTCGTCTACGAGGAGCTGCACCGCCTCGCGGCGCGTGCGATGGGGCGGCAGAACCAAGACCACACGCTGCAAGCGACGGCGCTCCTGAACGAGGCCTGGATCCGACTCGTCGAGGCCGAGGGGGGCGAGTGGAACAGCCGCAACCACTTCCTTGCGGTCGCGGCGAAGGCGATGCGCTCGGTGCTCGTCGACCACGCCCGGCGCCGCGGCTCCGAGAAGCGCGGCGGGACGCATGGCCGGGTCGAGCTCGATCGAGCGCTCGGCCTGTTCGAGCAACGCTCCACGGACCTCCTGGCGCTCGACGACGCCCTCGGCGAACTAGCGCAGATGGACCCGATCCTCGCGCGCATCGTCGAGCTGCGCTTCTTCGGCGGGCTGAAGAACTCCGAGATCGCCGAGCTCGAGGGGTGTTCGCTGCGCACGGTCGAACGCGGCTGGAGCACCGCGCGCGCCTGGCTCTACCAGCGCCTCGACAAACCGCGGGGCTGAGCGATGGACTCGAGCGGCTGGAAGAAGATGCGTACCGTGTTCGAGGAGGCGCGCGCCCTCTGCGGCGCGGAGCGCGAGGCTTTCCTTACGCACGCCTGCGGCGCCGACGCGGTCATGCGCGAGCAGGTTCTCGGAATGCTCGCCGTCGACGAGGAGGCGCCCGAGTTCCTCGAGCGCCCCACGCAAATGCCGGGCGTCGACGCCGAACCGGGTGCGCGCTCGGGACGCATCGGCGCGTACGAGATCGTGCGGCTGATCGCCGCTGGCGGGATGGGCGTCGTGTACGAGGCCGAACAGGAGAACCCGCGCCGGCGCGTCGCCCTGAAGGTCCTCGGGGCAGGCTCGCTCGCCCCTTCGATCGCACGCCGGTTCCAGTACGAGGCCGAGATTCTCGCGCGGCTGCGCCATCCGCACATCGCGGCGATCTTCGAGGCGGGCGTGCACACCGACGAGAACGGGCTCGACACCCCCTACTTCGCCATGGAGTTCGTGCGCGGCGCGCGCGACATCGTCTCGTACGTGCGCTCCGCGCGCTGCGACCTGCGCACACGCCTCGAGATCTTCATGGAGGTCTGCGACGCGGTCCACTACGGACACCAGCAAGGGGTGATCCACCGCGACCTCAAGCCGGGCAACATCCTCGTCGACGACGATGGCCGCGCGAAGGTGATCGACTTCGGCGTCGCCCGTGCTACGGCCGCGGACATCGCGGCAAGAACGATGGCGACGCGCACCGGTGAGCTCATCGGGACGCTCAGCTACATGAGCCCCGAGCAGCTCTCCGGCGATCCCGGGGCGATCGACACGCGCAGCGACGTGTACGCGCTCGGCGTCGTGCTCTACGAGCTCTTGTGCGGCGCGAGTCCCTACGCGCTCGACGGCAGGCCGGTGACCGAGATCGCGCGCATCATCCGCGACGTCCCCCCCACCGATCCCCATCGCGCGGCGCCAGACCTCGCCGAGGACTTGCGCTGGATCGCCCTGCGTGCGCTCGAGAAGGAACGCGACCACCGCTACGCCTCCGCGTCCGAGCTCGCCGCCGACATCCGGCGGTTCCTCGAGCACGAGCCGGTGCTCGCGGGCCCTCCGAGCACCTACTACCGCGCGCGCAAGTTCGTGCGCCGCAATCGGCTGGCGGTCGCGGCGGCGACTGTGGTTCTGGCCGCGCTGGGCGTCGGCACGGTCCTCGCGACCGTCGGGCTGTTCCGCGCCTCGAACGAGGCGGAGCGCGCGACCGACGAGGCGGACAAGTTCCGCTCGATCAACGAGGTGTTGACCGACGTCTTCGTCGCGGTCCAGACCGATCGCGATGGGCACGACGTGCGCGCCGTCGAGCTGCTCGATCGCGCCGCGGAGGAGCTCGGTGCAAGCCTCTCGGGCCGCCCCGAGGTCGAAGCGGCGCTGCACCTGGTCCTCGCTCAGAGCTACGAGAGCCTCGGGCTCAGCCCCCGCGCGGAGACGAGTGCGGCACGCGCGCGTGAGTTGTGGTCCCAGGCACGACTTGGCTTGGATCCCGATCAGCTCGCGGCGGGGCGCATCCAGGCTTCGGCGATCGCGGACGAGGGCCGTCTCGACGAGGCCCGAGACATCGTCGACGCCCTGCGCCCGGCCGCCGGCGCGCTGATCGCAGCCAACCCGATCGCGTTCGAGCTCGCGGCGCTCGACTGCGACCTGCGGCGCAGGCGCGGGGAAGCCGAGGCCGAGCAGCGACTCGCCGAGCTGCACGCGACGGCGCTGGCGGAGCTGGGTGCGGACGACGAACACACGCTCGACATCCTTGCGGGCCTGATCCAGGCGAAGGCCGACACACGCGTCGACGACGAGGTCGTGGGCCTCCAGCGCGAGCTGCTCGCCGCGCATGAGCGGATCGGGGGCGCGGACAGCTACGTCGCCCTGCGCTCCAAACTGCAGCTCGCCGCCACTCTGGCGAAGCGAGCGAAGCTCGAGGAGGCCGAGCAGCTGTACGCCGACGCCCTCGGCCCGATGATGCAGATCGTCGGCGAGGAGCACCCGACGGTGCTCGTCGCCCTGAACGGGCTCGGCGTGCTGCACTACAAGAAGAAAGAGCTCGCCAAGTCCGTCACGATCCTCGAAGAGCTCGTCGCGATCCGCGAGCGCATCAGCGGGCCCGAGCACCACCAGACGTTGACGGCCAAGATGAACCTGGCCGCGTCGCTCGGGGCGACGGGCGACAGGCGCTCGCTCGAGTGGGCGCGCGAGATCTTCGACGTCCGGCGCAGGCTCTGGGGTCCCGACTATCCAGCGACGCTGGAGGCGATGGCCAACCTGGGGATCGCGCTCGTCGGCAAGCGCGAGGTCGCCGAGGCGGAGACCGTCTTGCTCGAGTGCCTCGAGCGTCGCCGGCGCGTATCGGGCGACGACCACCTGAAGACGATCGGCGCCGTGCACGCCGTGGCCTACCTCTACTACACGCAGCTCGAGTTCGCCAAGGCCGAACCCTACTTCCGCGAGGCCTGGGTGGGATTCCGGCGCGAGCTGGGTATCGAGAACGACGAGACGCTGCGCGCCGGCGCGAACTACTCCGTGATCCTCGGTCGCCTCGGCAAGTTCGCCGACGCGATTCCGGTGGCGACGGCGCTGCTCGCGGTCGAGCGCGAGCGCATGGCCGCGGACGATCCGAACCTCATCGTGGTCATCTCGAACCTCGCCGAGTGCCACCGACGCTCCGGCCAGCTCCTCCAGGCCGAGGAGATCTTCCGGCAGGCCCTCGACCAGGCGCGCGAGCACCTGCCCGAGGACCACCCGCACCAGACGTTGGTCCGCCGCAATCTGGCGAACTGCCTCCACGAAAGAGGGCGCCACGCGGACGCTGTGGTCCTGTTCGCAGAGGCCGTACACCTCGCCGAGTTCAACACCGCAGTACGGCGTTCGGACTACGCCCGGGTCCGGGAGGGCCGCGGTGCCTGCCTTCTCGCCCTCGAGCGCCCCGAGGAGGCGGGCCGCGAGCTCGCGATCGCCTTCGAGGTGCTCGAGCCGCTGCGCGGCTCGGAGACCGCGCGCAAGAGGATCGCGGAGGTCCTGGCCAAGATCCACGACGGGGCTGGCCGCACGCAAGAGGCCGCGGCCTGGCGCGCCAAGATCCCGGCGGACGCGGGCGACCAATAGGTGCGTCCAGCGCCGGAAACCGGTCGAATCCCCAGCGGGGCCAGCGGGGCGGCGTGTACCTTGCTGCGCCATCACCGCCATGACTCACAACCCGCAGATCGAGTGCATCGGCGTCGGCAAGACGCTTCCGTCGGGAGCGCGCACGCTCACCATCCTCGAGGGCGTCGATCTCTCGATCGACGCCGGCGAGCTCGTCGCCATCCTGGGCCCCTCCGGCAGCGGCAAGTCGACGCTCCTGGGCCTGCTCGCCGGGCTCGATCGACCGACGACGGGTAGCGTGCGCCTCGCGGGCAACGCGCTCGAGGAGCTGGGCGAGGACGAGCTCGCCCTCCTGAGGCGTGCGCGCGTCGGCTTCGTGTTCCAGTCGTTTCAGCTCCTCGCCAACCTGACGGCGCGCGAGAACGTGCTCGTCCCGCTCGAGCTGACCGGAGTCGAGGACGCTGCCGCGCGCGCCGACGCGGCGCTCGACGAAGTCGGTCTCGCCGAGCGCGGGCACCACTACCCCTCCCAGCTCTCAGGCGGCGAACAGCAGCGTGTCGCCCTGGCGCGCGCGTTCGCACCGCGGCCGGCGGTGCTGTTCGCCGACGAGCCGACCGGCAACCTGGACAGCGACACGGGGACGCGCATCCTCGAGCTGATCCTCGACCTGCGCGAGCGCCACGGGACGACGCTCGTGCTCGTGACGCACGACCGCGAGATCGCCGCGCGCGCCGAGCGCCAGGTGCACCTGTTCGGCGGTCGCATCGAGCGGGACACGGGCACTGCGGCAAAACCCGCACCCGGCCCGGCGAGGGACCGCGCGTGAGCCGCTGGCGAGCGATCCTCGCCTCGGTGCTGCGCGAGTCGCGCGCCGCGCGCGGCCGCCTGGTGTTCTTCACGGCGTGCCTTGCGATCGGCGTCGCCGCAGTCGTCGGCATCTCCGCGCTCGTCGCCGCGGTCGACGGCGGCATGCGCGAGCAGTCGCGCGACCTGCTCGCCGCCGATCTACGCATCTCGGCCCGCCGCCCACTCCCCGACGCCCTCCAAACTTCGTTCGCCGCCGTCCCGCACGTCCGCGCCGACGTGCGCGAGCTCGCCGCGATGGCGCGCGCCACGTCCCGGAGCGACGCGGAGGACACCTCCGGCACGACGCGACTCGTCGAGCTCAAGGTCGTCGAGCCCACCTACCCCCTCTACGGCGAGCTCGTCCTGGCGCCCGCGCAGTGCACGACCGCTGACCTCGCGGAGGGCACCGTGTTCGTCGGCCCTGAGCTCGTCGCCGGGCTCGGCGTTCACGTCGGCGATGAGCTCGACATCGGCGGAGCGCACTTCCGCATCGCCGCCGAGATCGTCGATGAGCCCGATCGGCTCGACTTCGCGCTAACGCTCGGGCCGCGCGTCTTCATGAGCTTCGAGGGACTCGCGCGCACCGAGCTCGGCGCCGGCCATAACCGCGTCCGCTACCGCGCAGGCTACCGGCTCCCGGGAATGGGACGCGGGGAGCTGACGGCGCTCGTCGAACGGCTGCGCACCGAGCTCCAGGACCCCTCCTACCTGCAGTTCCGCACCCGCGACAACGCGCAGCCGAGCGTGCGCCGCGCGCTCGGGCGCGTCGAAAACTACCTCGGCCTCGTCGCGCTCCTCTCGCTCCTGCTCGGCGGCATCGGCGTCTCGCAGATCGTGCGCGCGTGGCTCTCGGGGCGCACCCAGAGCGTCGCCGTCCTGCGCTGCCTCGGGCTGCGCGCGCGCCAAATCGCGGGCATGTACCTCGGTCACGTCGCGCTGCTCGCGGTCGCCGGATGCGTCGTCGGCGGCGCGCTCGGTGCCGCGCTGCCCCCCCTGGTGCGCGTGCTCGCGCCCGAGCTCTTTCAGGGCAGCGAAGCGCACCTGTGGCAGCCGCTCGCCATCGTGCGCGGCGTCGGGCTCGGGCTCTTCGTCGCGACCGTGTTCAGCCTCCCGCCGTTGACGGCCGTGTGGCGCGTCTCGCCGGCGGCGGTGTTGCGCGCCGAAGCGGTGCCCCTGCCGGTGCCGCTCGTGGTGCGCGTCGGTGCACCGCTCGTCCTGGTCCTCAGCGTGCTCCTCAGCGCGCGCGTGCAGGGCGGCACCTGGTGGACCGCGGCCTCGTTCAGCGGCGGGCTCCTGCTGCTCGTCGCGCTCCTGTACGCCGGCGCGCGCGGGGCGACCGCCCTCTCCGGACGACTGCCGCGCGGCCGCTTCGGCCCGTACGTCGAGCACGGTCTCGCGGCACTCGCGCGACCGGGCGCCGGCACGACGGGCGCGATCGTCGCGCTCGGGCTCGGCGTGATGGTCGTGGTCGCGATGATCCTGATCGAGGGCCAACTGGACGAGGCCCTGCGCACCGCTCTGCCCGAGGAAGCTCCGAGCGTGTTCATCGTCGACGTACAGCCCGACCAGTGGGACGGCGTGCGCGGCACGCTCGACACGCGCGGCGCGGAGGCGATCGACAGCGTGCCGGTCGTCATGGCGCGGTTGCGCGCGATTGACGGCCGGGCGGTGAGCGAGCTCGCGACCGAGGCGCGCGCCGACCGCCGCGCGACGTGGGTCTACACGCGCGAGCAGCGCCTCACCTGGCTCACCGAGCTCCCGGCGGACAACGAGGTCACCGCCGGCGCGCCCGACGGCGAGCTTTGGAGCCTCTCGGGCACGGACGAGGTCAGCCTCGAGGTCGACTTCGCGGACGACCTCGGCGTCGGGCTCGGGTCGAGGCTGCGCTTCGACGTGCAAGGCGTGCCGATCGAGCTCACTGTCACGAGCCTGCGCGAGGTCGACTGGCAGAGTTTCGGGATCAACTTCTTCCTCGTCGTCGAGCCGGGGGTCCTCGAGGAGGCCCCGCATTTCCGCATCGCCGCCGCGCGGCTCGAGCCGCCCGCGGCGGAGTTCGCGCTGCAGAGCGAGCTCGCCAGCGCCTACCCCAACGTCACCATGCTGCGCGTGCGCCCGATCCTCGAGAAGATCGCGAACGCGATGACGCGCATCGCCGCGTTCGTGCGCGCGCTCGGCGGCTTCACGATCGCCGCGGGCCTCGTGATCCTCGCGGGCGCGGTCGCGACGACCGCGACGAGCCGCGCGCGCGAAGCGGCGCTGCTCAAGTCGCTCGGCGTCACGCGCGCCGGCGTGACGTGCCTGTTCGCCATCGAGTACGCGCTCGGCGGGCTCGTCGCGGGCGCGATCGGCGCGACCGGCGCCCTCGTGCTCGCCTGGGCCTTTCTCGAGTACCTGTTGGAGCTCGATGCCGACGTGCGCCTTGCGGCCGTGCCGCTCGGTGCCCTCGCGGCGGCGGTCCTGGCCAGCGCCAGCGGACTGTCGGCGAGCCTGCGCGCGCTGCGTGCGCGCCCGATGGAGACTTTGCGCGGTTGACGCCTACTTGCCGCGGATGCCGGCGCGGCGCAGCGCCTCGAGCAAACGCTCGTGCAGGAGCCGCACCATCCGTTCGCAGTAGGCGCGCGGCGTCTCGCCGTCGAGCGACGCCGGCGCTCCGAACGCCCGGCCCCGGATGCAGGCCCAGCGACCCCGGCGCCGATGCCACCCAACGCGATTCTTCGATCGATCCTCTGGCTCATGCTGGTTTCCTCCGTGACTCTAACGCACGAGCGCAACACGGCCCCCGAGCTCCAGGGAGCGCGGGGGCCGAGAGGGTCGTCGAGCGCCCTCAGCGGAAGCTGATCTCGACGGCGTCGGTGAAGTTCGAGACGTTGCCCAGGTCGCGGTACCAGCCCTGGAAGTTCCAGGTCTCGCCGGGGAGGATCGCCCACGGCGGCGTGACCGGCACGCTGTTGGTGTCGATCGCGACCGAGAACGCGCCCCCCGGGCCCGAGAAGCCGACCTCGCCAGCGCGGCTGAAGCGGGCGATCACGCCCCCGAGGCACAGGTTGCCGACCGCCGTGCCGGGACCGGGCGTGAAGCCCTGCGTCTCGCTCGCCAGGAAGTAGCCGAACTGATTCTGGGGCAGCTGCGAGGCGTGCAGGTGCAGGTCGTGCCCGCCGGCGAAGTCGCTGCCCGTCGCGGCGATCGACGCGGGCTGGCCGCTCGAGTTCGGAACGTTCGGCGAGCAGTACGGGGTGCCCACGGGCCGGCAGGCGTCGTGGTCGATCACGAGCAGCGGTCCGCCGCCATCCGCGTGCTCCTTCGAGCGGTACCAACCCCATCCGTTGCCGGAGAAGCGCACCCGCAGATCGAGCGTCGCGCCGGCCGCGACGGCGGACGTCACGTCGTAGCTGTAGAAGCCGGGCGCGACCGCGACCGGCTGGCTGTCGAGGACCATCCCGGCCGTCGGCCGCGTGTTCCAGGTCAAGGCGTCGACGCTGCCCGGCACCGTGACCTCAGCGATCTCGACGGTGTTGTTCGCGTTCAGGTTGTAGCTGTACATCACGAGGCGCGCCGACTGGACACGAATGCCGGCTGGGATCGAGAAGCGCAGGAACGCCTCCTTCGCGTCCCAGACGCCGGGCGCGCCGCGCATCGCGAGTGACGTGTTCGTGGGGTGCGAGGCCGTCGGGTCGTTCTTCATCACCCAGTTGTCCTCGCTCGGCGCGAACGCGGCGAGGTCCATCTGCACCTCGGGCGTCGACCCACCGGTGCTCTCGAGCGAGTGGTAGTTGCCCCAGCCCCAGTCGAGCAGCCGCATCCGAATGACGACGGAAGAACCCGGCACGGCGACGGGCGAGATGTCGAAGGACTCGAGTCCTGTCGCAGTCCCGACGTCGCGGGTGTCGAACACCGTCGCGGCCGCCGGTCGCGTGTTCCACGTCAGCGAGGCGAGGTTCGTCGCAGGGTCGACTGTCGCCAGCTCCATCACGTTGTTCGTGTTGAAGTTGAAGCGGTCGAGGACCAGGTACGCGCAGCCCGGATCCATG
Organism: bacterium; assembly: GCA_024226735.1. Classification (GTDB taxonomy): domain Bacteria; phylum Planctomycetota; class UBA1135; order UBA1135; genus JAAELL01. The sequence goes on from JAAELL010000448.1 coordinate 36,067, forward strand.
TTCGCGGGAAAGTCGATCCGCAGGTAGGACTCCTTGGCGTCGAAGACGGTCGGGATCCCGCGGTGGCCCTGAGTCGTGCTGGTGAAGTAGTTGGTGTTCGGGGCGTCCGCATTGACCCACGTGTCCTCCGAGACGGCGATCGACATGGCGGGATACTGGGCCAGTGTCGGGGCCGCGAGGCTGATCAGGGCGAGGGGGAGCGGCAGTGAGAGCGTGAGAGATCGAAGGGCTTGCATGTCGGTACTCCTTGGCGGGTAGAGGGCGCGCCGCGTGCGCGCTCACCCACCGAGGCACCGACTGTCCCGGGCACAGCTCACGGAATCGGGAGTATTGCGGTGTTTCTGGCGCCACGGCTGACGCCGTGGCAGCAATTGCGGCCACGCCCGGTACGCCTACTCGTCGTCGGCGGGGTGCTCGAGGATGTCACCGGTGTCGGCCGGGGCGTTCGTCACGATCTTGCTCGTGCTCCCGCTGGGCAGGCGGTAACGGGCGAACGAGCACGGCAGGCCCTCTTCCGACAGGAAGGTCGGCCCGACCTGCAGCTGGTAATGCAGGTGCACGTGCGTCACCGCACCGGAGAGCCCGCGACCTCTGCCAGGGGCGCGACGGCGTTACGGCAAAGACGGAGCACGTCCGGTGCTTCGCTCATTCGCTGTTGCTACGCGGCGCATCGGATTCTCAGGGTGGAGCAGACGGCTCGCACCGACACCGACCGGAGAGGCGTAAGCAGGAACGCGCGCTCCTGACCGACGGCTCCTTGCCGCTCCTGCCGGTCGTGCTGTCGGGCGAGACCCGCGCGTTCCAAGCAGCACAGCACCGTGCACGTCGAGCGTGCGTGGTGTGAATCCGCTGATGGGGCAGTACCGAGGGGCTTCCCTTTCAGGCCGCCGCCATCTCGCGCAGCAGGAACGCCCGCGCGAGCGCCCACTCGCGTTTGGCCGTCGCGAGCGAGACCTCGATCTCCGCCGCGCACTCCTCCATCCCGAGCCCGGCGAAGAAGCGCAGCTCGACCAGCCGCGCCTTGCGCGCATCGCGCTCGGCGAGCTTCGTCAGCGCCTCGTCCAGCGCGATGATGTCGACGCCCTGCCCCGTCGCCGCCGCGGGCTCGCAGTCGGTGATCGAGAGCCGCTGGCCCCCGCCGCCGCGCTTGAGCCGGCCGCGGTCGCGCGCGTGGTTGACGAGGATGTGCCGCATCGCGACCGCGGCGAGCGCCTGGAAGCCCTCGCGCGTCTCGGGCAGCCCTTCCGACTTTCCGAGCTTGAGCCACGCCTCGTGCACGAGCGCCGTCGGCTGCAGCGTGTGGCCGTCGCGCTCACGCAGCATGCAGCGCTCGGCGAGCGCACGCAGCTCGGCGTAGACCTCGGGCCAGTCGCGTTCGCCTGCCAACGCGTCAGCGCCGCACGGTGACCAGCTGCGCCGCGCTCGTCAGATGCAGGGGCGTGCTCGCGCGCACCGCCTCGACCAGGCTGGCATCGTCGGTCGTGCACTCCACATTGGGGAAGGAAGGAACGTTCTCGTAGACGAGCCGCACGCGGTACGCGCCGTCCGCGGGGAAGTGCGGCTTCCCGAGCCAGCGGCCCAGGTCGGTGCTCGCACCCGGCGCGAGCTCGACGATGTCGCCCGGGCGCAGCGGGTCCATGTTCCCGCAGCCGATGAAGCCCCGCGGCTTGACGAGCTCGCCGCTCGCGGCGTCGTACACCTCCCAGCGGATCAACGGTGTGCGCCAGCCGGCGCTGCTCGCGTCGCCCGTGCGCAGCACGGTGATCGGCGTCCGGCGGCGGTTGACGATCCGGGCCTGGAACGTCTGCTGCTTGTCGTCCCACTCGATCTCGACGTCGACGTCACGGCACTCGCGGACAAAGTCGCGCACGGCTTCGAGGTGCTCGCGCTGCACCGCGTCGTCCGGTTGGATCTCTGCTTCGAGACCCGCGCGCGCCCCCTGCGCGACGGTGCGCGCGTAGTCCGGATCGTGCCGCTCGGCGAGTCGGTAGCGGTCCAGGAGCTGGTCGGGCGCGACGAGCGTGACCCCCTCCGGCACGCTCAGACCGGCGAGCTCGATCGTGCCGGCGACGTGGATCGTGATGGTCGCGTGTCCGGGAAAGACGGGCGGCATGCCCGTCTTCTCGGGCCCCAGCACGAGCCCGCTTGGCGCGTAGAGTCGCCAGCCGTAGTCGACTCGCTTGCCCTCGAAGCTCTCGGTCCGCCCCGCCGCCGGCATCAGCACGACCTCGCGCACCGGCGCCGCGACGCGCGCGAACTGCTCGAGCGCGACGTTGACGGCGGCCGAGTCGCCCTGGAAGAAGAACTCCTCGTTGCCGTTCACCCAGCGGCGGTAGACCCGGTGTGTGTCGTTGGCGAGGGTGACGACCCCACCCGCCCAGTCCGGCTGCTCCGGCTTGGGCTTGTTCCCGAACTCTTCCTCGCCCATGGCGGGCGAGCCGGTGGTCAGCAGCGTGAGGGCGGCGAGATGAGCAATCATGGGTCCTCCGGGTCTCCTCGATCCTCTCCCAAGTAAACGGTACGCACCACCGTATCCTTGGAGACAGGCCGAGAAACACGCCCGAGCCTCGCAAAAGCCAATTTTCTTGCACCATGCTCGTCCCGCTCACAGCGCTCCTGCTTCTCGCCCAAGAGGCTCCCGACCGCGTCACGCAGCTCGACGCGCACGTCCGCACCGGGGTCTTCCACAGCGCTTTCGCGCTGAGGCTCGTCGACCCCGCGGGTGCCCCGGTCGCCGGCGCGCGTGTGTCTGTCCTCGGACGCGCGCCGGCCTGGGGCAAGAGCGAAGCCCCCGCGGCGACGTCCCGCAGCGACGGCGAGGGGCGCGTCTGGCTCAGCGGCGTGTCGAGCGCCGACCCGCTCGTCCTGCGGATCGTTCCACCCCCTCCTTACGGTTCGGTCGAGATCCCCGTCGGCGGTGTCACGGGTGGCCTCGCCGACCTCGGCGAGGTCGAGCTCGCCCCGTACGAGGGCGAGCAGCGCACGCGCATCGAGGGACGACTGCTGCTGGCGGGCGGAGCTCCCCTGGCAGGGATCGTCGTCACGGCGTACGCCCGCGCCGGGGACGCGGCGATCACCGGGCCGGACGGGAGCTTCACGCTCAACTGCGCAGGAAGGCTCGGGGACGCCCTCGTCGTCTCGAGCCCGGGTGGACCGTTCCGCGTCGGCATCGAGCTGGGCGCCAAGTTCGTGCCGTACCGCGTCGATGCGAGCGAGCCGTTCGAGGTGGAGCTCGCCGTGCATGCCGAGAGCGCGATCGAAGTGCGTGGCGTCTTCACCGTCGTCTTCGACGGCACACACGACCCGGACGCCGGCGACACGCCGGGCGCGGTGCTCTACGGCTCGATCCGGGGCGTGACCGACGTGCGCGTCACCGTGACCGCTCTTTAGCGGCTGGCGCGCCGACCGCGTCCATCACGCGGCTCGCGATCGGGCGCAGGTTCGCGTACTGACTGTTGCTCATCAGGGCGACGCCGATTTCTTCTGCTGGAAAGAGCCACATCAGCGTGCGCGTCTTTTCCTGCGAGCCGGTGTGGCCGATGCGCAAACTCTCTCCGATGCGTGCGACGCCGAAGCCCAGGCCGTAGCCCGTCGCCTTGCCCTTGTTCGTCTCCTGTGCCGTCCACGCCACGGTTCGCGCTTCCTCGCTGAGCAAATCGTCTCCGATCAGGCCAATGGCCAGGCGCGCCAGGTCGTCAACGTTCGACAAGAAGCCGCCTCCGCCGAGCTTCCACGAAACGTCGGTGTTCGTCGAACGAACGATGATGCCGTAGAGGCGCGTGTAGCCGACCGCGCGGCCGGGTATCTCCTTCCACTGATAGTCCGGCTCCAGCGAAGTCATTCCGAGTGGCTTCGCGATCCGCTCGTGCACCTGTTGCGCGAACGGCTGTTTGCCCGCACGCTGCACGACGGCGCTCAACAGGATGTAGCCGTGCGTCGTGTACGCGTAGTCCTCGCCGGGCACGTGGACGAGCGGCGAAGCCTTGAACGTGTCGAGCGCCAGCACGACGTCCGCGAACGGATTCTCGACGTCGTATTCGCGCTCCGTGCGCACGACCTTGCCGTTGCGGTAGTGCACGATGCCCGACTGATGGCACAACAGCTGACGCGCCGTGATCGCAAAGTCCTTCTCGGGGAACTCCGGCACGTACTCGCGCACGTCGAGCCCGAGGTCGAGCTGCTCCTTCTCGACGAGCTGCATCGCCGCAATCGCGGTGAGCGGCTTCGAGATCGACGCCCAGCGGAACAGCGTGTCGCCAGTGACGGGAACTTCTTTCTCGCGGTCCGCGTGGCCGAACCCAGCGCTGTAGTGAATCTTGCCGTCGACGATGACCGCGGCGGCGAGGCCGACGAGCTCCTGCTCGGCGCGCGCGGCCTCGAGCAGCCCGGCGAGCACCTCGGGCGAGGCCAGAACGGCGGGCTCGGCCGCACCAGCCGGGTCCTGAAGAATGGGCGAGACGAACGCGACGAGCAGCGGTGCACAGATCATGGTCGCCCCAACTTACACGCCCGGCTCGCTCGGCGCCGCCAGCAGCCGCGCCTCGGCCGCTCGCCGCATACCTTCCACCGCCCAAGCCGAACATCCGGCCCGAGAACGAGCGCTCGCTGACGCTCGTCCATCGGGCCGGCTTTCGCAAGGAAGGCTACTCGCCGCGCGACCTGAAGATCGCCGGCCGCTGGCGCGACCACGAACGGTGGGCTCTCTTGCGCGAGGAGTGGCGTCCGACTACTGAAACAGGATCTCGACCCCGTCGGTGAAGTTGTTGGTCAGCGCCGGGTTGTTGTCGCGGAACCAGCACTGGAAGTTCCACGTCTCGCCCGGCATCACGGCGGCCGTCGGGTTCACCGGGATCGCGGTCAGGTCGATCATGATGCTGCCGGTCGGGCCCTGGATGATGTTGGCGATCTGGTTGTAGCGACCGATGTTGCCGACGAGGCAGATGAGGCCCTGGCTACCCGGCGGGTTGAAGAAACCCTGCGTCTGGCCGGCGAGGAAGTAGCCGAACTGCCCCGCGGGCATCTGGCTCGCCGTCAACGTCACGTTGTTCGCCGCGACGGCTGCGCTGCCGGTCGCCTCGATGATCGCGCCCATGCCGCTCGAGTTGGGGATCGCCGGACCGCAGTAGCTCATCCCGATCGTGCCCACGCCGAGCGTCTGCCCCGGGTTCGCCGCGAGAAACGCGATGTCCGCGTCGGTCGCCGAGCCGCTGTAGATCTGCACGTCGTCGATACGACCGTCCATGAACTCGCTCATGATGTTCAGGTCGAGGACGCCAATGAACCAGCGCGGCTGGGCCATTTGTGCGGGCTGCGTCCCCCCGATCGCGCCGAGGTTGACTCCGTCCAGGTAGAACGTGGCCGTGAAGCTCGCATCGAAGACGACGGCGACGTGCAGCCACTGGCCAGGGTTCCAAAGGACGGCCTGGTCGTAGTCCTGGCGATCGAGAGTCGTGAAGCGAATCCCCGTGTTGTTGATTCCGTAGGACCACGAGCCCCCCGTGCCTGGGCCGTTCGGACGCTCGTTGCCGAAGATGCGCATCAGCGCGATCATGTCCGCGTTGACGAACGCCGCGACCGTGAGGTTGCTGTCGAGGGGATTGAGCGTGGCGCTGCCCGGAATCTCGATCCGGCCGTCGACGCCATCGAAGTCGACCGACGTTCCGCTGCCCGCCCCCGCGCCTGGCGTCCCGAGAGTGACGCCTCCGACGTACATGCCATTGTTTCCGTTGCCGGAGGAGTCGGCGGCGATCGTGCCCGCCGTCTCGTCGAGGCGGTAGTGGGCGACGAGGGACGTTTGAGCGAAGGATGTCGCGGCGAGCGATGAGGCGAGCAGGGAGCCGATGAAGAGGCGAGTCGAGTGTTTCATGAGATCAGCAGTCGCAGTCGGAAACCGTGAGGATCAGCGGGCTCGATTGTAGACCAGAGCTGCGCTTTCGCCGCTTCCGCCCGCAGCGCGAAGCACTTCGGCCAGGGCTCCATGAGCAGGGCCCATGAGATTGCGGGCGGCGGCGACGTCTCCGTCGTTCGCAGGTCTCGCACGAGGAGCAAGGGCCCCGTGCGCCGGCGCGTCGCTGCCTACTCCCAGGTGACGCGCACGGCGTCCGTAAAGTTGTTCGTGCCGGCGTCCCGGTACCACAGCTGGAAGTTCCAGCTCTCGCCCGGAAGAACCGCGGCGGGTGGGTTGACCGGCACGGCGGTCAAGTCGAGCGCGAGGGTGCCGCTCGGGCCTTGGATCAGCTGCGGCGGCGCGTTGTAGCGTCCGATGTTGCCGGTCACACAGAGCACGCCGCTCGACCCCGGCGGCGTGACCGTGCCGGGCGTCTGGCTCGCGAGGAAGTAGCCGAACTCGCCCGGCGGAAGCTGCTCCGCGAACAAGGAGGCGAAGTTGTCGGTGACGAAGGGTGACCCGTTCGCCGTGATGAGACCCGGAAGGCCCGTGCTGTTGGCCTGGCCCGGACTGCAGTACGTCTCACCGAGCAAGGGGTCGAAGATGTCGACGGCGGCGGAGAAGTTCGTCGGTCCGCCGCCGCGCGTCCCACCGCCGAACAGCGCCATGCCATACACCGAAGTCGACGCGAGCCAGTAGCGCCCGACCGACAACGTCGCCGTGCTCCACGTGTCGGTGCTCGAGTCGTAAATGTCCACGACGTCCGCTCCGTTGGACACACCGCCCCCGGCGAAGAGTGCGAAGTCGCCGACGGTCGTCGCGGTCAGCTGCGAACGGCCCTGCGAGAGCGAGGCGACCGACCAGGTGCCGGTCGCGGGATCGTAGATGTCGACCCGCGCACCATAGCCGCCGCCGAAGAAGGCACGGCCGCCAACGCTGGTCGCGGCGAGGTGCACGCGGGGGCTGCTGAGAGCACTCGTCGACCACGTGTCCGTCTGGGTGTCGTAGATGTCGACGGTGCTCGCCGCGGTGTCCGTGATGCTGCCGCCACCGAACAGGACGAGGTCACCGACGCTCGTCGCTGCGATGTGCCAGCGCCTGCGCGACAGTGAGCTCGTCGTCCACGTGTTCGTCGCCGGCTCGTAGATGTCGACGCGCTCGGTGCCGATCAGCGGGTGCGTGTAGTCCCGACCACCCGCAAAGAAGGCGCGGCCGCCTGCGCTCGCCGCGGCGAGGTCGTTGCGCGGATGGGAGAGGGTGCTCGTCGTCCACTGACCCGTCGACGAGTCGTAGATGTCGACCACGTCGGACAGGTTCGCGTTGAAGGGGCCGCCGGTCGACTCACGTCCGCCAGCGAAGATCGCGTACTGGCCGACGCTGGTGCCCGCGAGGTCGCCGCGCGCCTGGGAGAGCGTGTCGGTCCTCCAGGTCCCGGTGGCCGCGTCAAAAATGTCCACGACGTCGGAGTACGTCCCGAAGGCGGTGCCGCCCGCGAAGATCGCCTCGGACCCGACGCTGGTCGCGGCGAGTCGCTTGCGAGGCTGGGAGAGCTCGTCCGTCGACCACTGAGCGTGGGCGGGAGCGGAGAGGGCAGAGAACAGCAAGAGCAGGGAGAGGGAGGTCGATCGCATGGTGTCTCTTCGGCTTGGGGAGAGGGGCCGACCAGGTCTGGCAGGAACGGTACACCCGAATCGAGCCGATCGACAGCCTGGGCGCCCCAGGGGCGCCTGGGGGCAGCTAGTGGTGTGATTCACTCTTGTGCGGCGTTTTGGTCGGTGCGTACGCGTTCGCTGCAA